>JAMQPI010000689.1 GCA_023717565.1 Pyrinomonadaceae bacterium
AACTGAATTGTACGCGTGACTACGGGAAACGTGAAAGCAATGCTAATCTCACCAGGGAGAGATATCGCGCAACATGCAACTCATCTTAATCATTGTCACCGGCCTTGTTGGGATCTACCTTGGTGCTCAACCATCAAGACAAGTGCCTGCTACCAGTGCCGTGATGGGAACGGCGACAACTGGCGCAGCGACGCCTCCGCAAACAAGGCCGCGTCCGAGAGTAGCTTCGTCGCCGCAAGGAAACCGTACTTGCGACGCAACCCGCCAACCTGGGGCAGACATTGGCGCAAAGGTAAACGCGTGTGACCGCACACTGGGCCCAGGGCCAGGCGAGATAGCTTTATCTGGCGGCGGCACGATCGCGACGCAAATCCTCCTTTCGCCAGGCCACACACTTAGGCTGATTGGGAAGGGAGTTTATCCCTCACGAGTGGAAGGGCCGGTGGTAATACTCGATAACAATACGGCTCTGGTCTGTGAGAGTTGGGACGCAATTCTCGAGGAAGGCACCGCGCCCGAGGCAAGTCCCGGCGTTGGTTATGGGCGGACGGGTCAGTCGGTTTTCACCATAGTGCAGAGCCGATCAGGCATTACTAGTCATGCCGCCAAGAATGAAAGACTACGGGTCGAGGGTTGTCATTTCCGAGGGGCCAGGAAGGACTTCAACTCCGCTGTGCAGACAGTATCGCTCGGCAACTGTGAAAATTGCGTGGCTCGGAACAATTGGTTTGAAAGCGTTCGCACGATCGCGTTGCAGGCAGGGGGCACGGCAGAAAAAAGAAATGCTGCACGTAATATCTTGTTTGAAAATAACCTCTTCACTGGTTCGGCCAGTCAGAACCTGGCGTTGACTAATGTGGTCGGGGCGATCGTCAGAAAGAACCGTTTCATTGCGCCCGGTATATCAGGAGGACCCGGTACTGCGGTTATCGATGTCGAACCAAACACAAATGATGTTGTTGACAACGTCTTGATTGAGGGCAATCTGATCGACGCGACGGAGGCTCCGGGAGGTCCGAATGGAGCTCAAACGATTTGCGGTATTGTGGTCAACGCACTGAATCCGACTACGGGTTTTCGCAACGTTCGGGTCGTGGGTAATACCATAATCGGCAGCACGCCAACAGCACCTTCTGGACGTATCAGCTACGCCGGAATATTGATCAGGGGCGCGCCTGGTGTGTTAGTGGAACGGAATTTTATCCAAAGAGTTAATCGTGGCGTATTGATGGACTACGGAGCATCAGCGACAGTGGTCAGGGGTAATACGCTGCTGTCCTGTGGTTCAGGAGGAACTGGAGCAATTGAAATTAGCGACTCATCCAACAATGTAGTCATCGACAACGTTATGGATAATGCGCCGGGCGAAACGGTCTATTCAGCGGTAACTTCAAAAGGCATAGCTCAAAGCGGTTCGTCGCGAAATAACAGGATTGAAAACAACGGACCCCGCAACCGAAAGTAGATCGACGATTCATCTTCGCTTCAGTTTTAGCACAGCATTGATCAATATTCGTTCGGACCGGAAATCTGATATTCTCCTCTCACCAAAAAGGCGCCCAGGGTTTGTTTGGCTGCTCGTCCGGTGTTGTTCTTGATGATATCAACCTTATCTCCTCTGAGACTCTTGTGGCGAGGGGCTCTGGCCTCGGCGTTGCTCTTCTTCTGCTCGGCTGCGAACGTTTCGCGAGCACAATCGTTAGATGTCAGGTCACCTTCCCCCATCCAGTCTGGGGAAGTTGTGGGTTCGATTGCTGCCCGAGACCTGGGTGATTCGCGGTTAACCGACCACTTCTATGCGTTCACGGGTACGCCCGGCGATGTCTTGATCACGGTTAAGAGCCGCAACCTTAATGGTGACGTCGACGTCTTCACCGCCGGTAGTTTGCGGCCACTGATGAAGTTCACGCTTTATGCCGAAAACTCCTCGCCAACTACTCGGGCGGTTTTTCTACGAAGGCGCGAAGATCTGATTCTGCGCGTGGAAGCGCGCAGCCCCAACGATGATGAAGGTACCTACCAAATAACGTTAGGCGGATCTTTTGAACCAATCGCAGGCGACGCCTCGGTGGCCGAAGGTACGCCCTCGGACTCTGCACCCACAGTCGCTGCAGTTGGCAAGGGCTCCAGACGCGTTTCCTCCGTTGGAGCCCGGATCGATGAACCGCCGGAGGTGAGAGAAGAGGTTGCGTCCGCGCCGACGCCGCAACCCACGCCCGCAGAATCACCCGTACCGGTTGCAACTCCGGAACCCACTGTCACAGCAGAGGCAACAAAGCCGGCGCCCGCACCAGCGCCGAGAAGAGGAAGGGGACGGGTTCCACCAGTTCGCAGAAAACCTGCTGCCGAGCCCGCCAAAAAGAGCGAACCATCAGACTCTGAGTCTAAGTCAAACTCGGAGTCTAAGAGTGAGGAAAAGGTTGCGGAGGCTCCCAGCGCGGATAGTCCGGCACCTGCGCCTCGGCGAACAGGGAAGCGAGGCACTAACAAACCTCCGCCCGAACAGATTCCTGTCCCGGAACCCCAGACTGGACCACGCCTGGTAATTCAAATGCTTGATGGAACCCTTGTCGAGCGCTTCATGAGTACGATCAAACGCGTGACGGTGGAGAACAATCAGATTGTCGTGGTGAAGAAGGACGGTAGGATCGAAAGGATCCGAATGTCTGAGGTTCTCCGTATGGCAATCGAGCCGTGATCCTGAGTCGAAAGGATGACTTGGCTTCACTTACTCAACATGAGAACAGGCTCAGCCTTACTTTGGTTTCTCCCCGGATTTTAGGCTCGCTAGCTTCTTGCGAAGCTCGGGCAGCGCCTGGCTGGTGGGGTCGACCTTCTCAATCGTTGCAATTGCCTTTGTGGCCCCCTCGGCATCACGTTTTTCCAGCAGAGCAAACGTCAAACTCGCCAGCACCTCAACGTCCTCAGGCTTCTTGAGCAGCGCCGCTTTCAACCACTTCTCCGCCTGATCGTAGTGCTGGGCATCGATGTTCACCTGGCCTAACGCAACGATCGCCTCGTAGCTGTCAGGCTTGAGTTGGTTTGCCTTTAGCAGATACTCAATCGCCTGATCGTTGCGTTGTATTTGGTAGTAGAGCTCGGCGGCCTTCATCTGCGCATCAAAGTTGTTTGGCTCGCTGCGGGCTTTGCTGATTGCCTGCTGCACGTCCGCGAATACTTGCTGCGGGTTCTTTGATTCGCTCGATGGAACCTGCGGGTGATCCGCTGGTAGATTTCGATTATCCGCAGCACTCCCGGCTATCTGGGCGGAGCGTTGACTCATTGTGCTGGCAAACATGAAGCCCACAATGAAACCAAACAGGATACCGATAATTGCGAATAATAGGTTTTCTCTGGTCATGAACTTATGAAGGGACGCTGGTGGTGTGTTTTGGTGGCCCCGGCCTATTTGGTTTCGTCGCCTCCAGCTCGCTTCTTAGCTTCGTTGATTCTCTGCGTAAGCGACTCAGCGACTTCTGAATTTGCCGGTAACCTTTCTAATAATTTTTGCCAGTACTCAATGGCTCGTTTGTAATCGTGGGCCTCAAACGCAGCACTGCCGGCGAGTTCCAGGGCCTTGGGATTCTCCGGATCGATCTGTAACGCCTTTCCTATTAGTTCCGCGGGTTTGCCCTGGAGTTTTTTGTTGCTGGCCATCGCCAATGCGAAAGCATAGTCGGCCCAGAGGTCTGCGTCGTTCGCTTTCAAAGCGGTTGCTTTCTCGTAAGCCGAGCTGGCTTCCGCATATTTCTCAAGCGACATGTAGGAGCGCGCGAGCATGTTCCATCCTTCTAAATCGCCCGGATTCTGCTCGAGTCGTTTGGCCAGTGCAGCGACGTTCGCTTCGATGCGTTGCTGAGACATTTCTCCGTTTGCTGCCGGAGTCATCGCAGGAGCGGAGGCGGTCTCCATCGCAGGGGAGGCGGCGGAATCCACCGTCTGAGCTCCATAAGGATTCCCGACGCGGAGATAGAACGCGACTACCAGGATGGGTAAACCCAGTGCAACAGCATAGACAGCACCACGGCCCTCCTTAGCGTGCTTCAGGGTTTGCGACGGGACGCCACCGGAAGAACTCATATCATCGAGGAGCCGACGCTCGATTTCGTCGCGGTCCTGATCGAATTGTTCGCGACTGATAATCCCAGTGGCAAGATCCGTCTCGAGTTCGGAAATCTGATCGCGATAGACGGCGATATTGGCTTCCTTCTCGCTACTCGCGTCCGCCTTAGCGCTGGAGCCCTCCATTAGCGGAGGCAGGACGAATGCCAACGCAATGGCCACAAAGATCGCGCAAACAAGCCAGAAAATAATCATGCCGGTTCCTTTTCTGGCGCGACCTTCAAGAGTTCTTCTGCCCGGTGGTGCTCTTCCGGCGAGAGCGGCTGCTGGCTAATCAACTCCCGTCGCTGTTTCAGGTAATAAAACAGAAGCCCAAGCCCAATCACCATCAATGCAAAAGGACCAAACCAGAGCAGATAGGTCGCGGGAGTCACCCGAGGACGATATAGGACGAAGTCTCCGTAGCGCGCGGTGAGAAAAGTGATGATCTCTTTCTCGCTCTTGCCGGCTTTCAGCTGCTCCCGAATCTCACGCCGGAGATCTACGGCGAGATCTGCTTGCGAAGCGGCCAGCGTTTCATTCTGGCAAACTAAACATCGGAGCTCCTCAGAGAGGCTCATGACGCGCTTCTCAAGCTCCGGATCCTCGGCGAGGGCCTTGGCCTCTTGGGCGGTTACTTGAGCCGAGAGGGCCAGAAACCCGATGCAGAGCAGCAGGATTGGCATTGCAAAACGCCTCATTTGCTCCATTCCTTCACCATCGGAAGAATCTCGTCCTTCAGAATCTCCGGTGTTATCGGCCCGATCTGCTTGTAGCGAATGATGCCATTTTTGTCGATCAGATAAGTTTCCGGCACTCCGTAGACGCCATACTCAATTCCGATTCTGCCGTCGGTATC
>JAMQPI010000693.1 GCA_023717565.1 Pyrinomonadaceae bacterium
GTTGGGCGCGCGGATGTGCGGTCGGGAACTCTTGATCTGGCGTCTTCGCTAGCTTGTCTGACATCGAGACCTAATTCTATTTGCTCGATGTGAAGGTTACAACTAGGGGAGGTCGCTGCCGTTTACGAATCGCGCGCCTCATTGTAGGGGTGTCCCTCCGGGGGTACCCCCCAGGCTGCGATGTTGATGCTCTCGATAAAGGTCTGCTGTGCGATGCGACGGGCGGCCACGGAGGGCCACCCTACAACATGATGCGCACGGTTTGACCGACAGTGAGGCGTCCTGGCTGCAACACGCGCGCATAGACGCGTGAGTAGCCAGGATGAACTTTCTGCGAGATGCGTTGATACTTCCCGCCAGCGAATGAGTTCTCGATGGTGTTGCAGGGAGAGGTATACCTGGTTATTTCGATCAGCACCTCATCGCCGAGCGCCAGCTGTAGACCAGGCGTCAAGCGATTCCAGTCGAGTCCGGAGATCGTTACGTTTTCACCGACCGCACCGGGAAAGATCGGATGCCCCTCTTCTTGCAGTTCAAGGATCCGATCCAGGGAGAACAGACACAGAGCTCGTTCAGGCCCACCGTGAATATCAGGAAAGTTATGGTCGTCGCCAACGATACCTAACTCGGTTACCTCTGCCTCAGGTATTGCGAGCTTGGGAACACCGCCTGGCGAAGAGTTCAATTGAAAAATTCGAGCTGTCATTGTGTGCACCTCACGTACCCCGCAAGATACTGACCTCAGTGTGAAAACGCAACTGAGTGTCATGAAGTCAGTACCGTAGCGCGGTAGCGTCGGGTCGATCTGCGCAACACGACTCGTAGCGAACGTTGGACCCGACGCTACCGCGCTACGGTACTGACTTCATGACATCAGTTGACTTACTTGGCGCACTTAGCTTACAAACTTTTCTGCCCTCTTTGATGCATTCTAACAACACACTTCTTTTCGACATGAAGCTGATGCGCTTCCGGCGTCGCCGAGCATGTTCTCCATCAGAGCCCTGAGGAACCCGAGATGAATCGACACCTTCTCCTTCGCGCCACTCTCCTGTTCATTGTCCTGGCTGCTGCGGCACCGATCATTACAAATGCCCAGGTAAAGCCTGCCCGCGATCCCAAGCAGCCGGTGGACGAGGAATACACGAAGAAGATTCGCGAGTATACAACCGAGACTTTTTTCAACTCGCCTTTGACCGACTATCTTCCGGCGTCGCCAAATGTGCCAACGCCAAAAGCGGTCCTCGGAGATGTCGCGGGCGCCCCGGGAAAGTTGCCCTACGCTGCGGAAGTTTATAGCTACATGCGCATGCTCGAGAAAGCGAGCCCGCGCGTCAAAGTCTATTCAATTGGCACTACTGAAGAAGGACGCGAGATGATTGCAGTGGCCGTGGCCTCGGAGAGTTTGCTGGGCAGGCTTGATGAGAACCGCGCTCGACTAAACAAACTTGCTGACCCGCGCACTATCAGTATGAATGATGATGAGGCGGATCGGCTCGTAGCGGAATCGTTTCCCATCTATTACATCACCGGCACGATTCATTCGACCGAAACTGGTTCGCCCACCGCGCTCATGGAACTCGCCTACCGTCTGGCCGTGGACGAAAGCCCGTACGTGCGCACGATTCGCGACAACATGGTCGTACTAATCACGCCCGTCGTTGAGGTCGATGGCCGCGATCGCATGGTGGATGTGTACAACTGGCATCTGGCGAATCCCAATTCAAACTGGCCACCGCTTATTTACTGGGGCCATTACGTAGCCCATGACAACAACCGCGACGCGATCGGCCTTTCGCTGAAGCTGACGCGTAACGTGCTGAATACCTTTACGAGCTGGAAGGCGCAGGTAATTCACGATCTGCACGAGTCAGTCCCTTACCTTTACGACAACACGATCGGCGCCGGACCCTATAACGCCTGGGTCGATCCGATTCTCACCGACGAGTGGCAGATGATTGGGTGGAATAACGTTTCGGAAATGACCAAGTTTGGTATGCCGGGCGTGTTCGCCCACGGGGATTTCGACACCTGGTCACCTGGATATTTGATGTTCATCGCGGCTACTCACAATGGCATCAGCCGTCTTTACGAAACGTTTGGCAATGCCGGAGCCGATACTGTCGAACGTACGCTCTCCGCAGACGATTATTCGCGCACGTGGTACCGGCAGAATCCGCCGCTGCCGAAAGCGAAATGGTCGCAGCGCAACAACAATAACTATCAACAGACTGCCCTGCTAACCACGCTTCATTATTTCAGCAACAACAACAAGCTCTTTCTTAAAAACTTCTACTTGAAGAGCAAACGCTCAGTGGAAAAGCCCAAGAAGGAAGGGCCCGCCGCGTATGTTTTTCCGGGCGACGATCCTCGTCCCGGCAACCAGGCGGAACTTTTGCGCACACTGCAGGGGCAGGGTTGTGAGATTCATCGGGCCACCGCGGCATTTACTGTCACCTTCAAAACGAAGAAGAAGCCGGCAGCGTCGCCATCTCCAACAGCCTCGCCATCAGCATCTCCATCACCGACGCCTTATCAAGTAGACCAGGGAGCACCCGCGACGGAGACCCGGCAATTCCCTGCCGGCAGCTACATCGTGCGCATGGACCAGCCCTACAGCCGTATTGCCGATGCACTGTTGGATTATCAGTACTGGGCGCCCAATGATCCGCAGCAGGACGTCTACGATGACACTGGCTGGACCATGGGTGAACTGGGAAACGTGCAGGTCGTACGAGTAACCGATGTGCAAGCGTTGAGTGCGGCGATGGAACGGGTTAGCGGCGAAGTGCGGGCACCCGCAGCATTAAGCGGAAGCGGTTCGATCTACCTCGTCAATCACAACGCGGACAACAGTCTCGTCACGTTTCGTTACCGGTTGAAGGATGTGGCCATGGAAGCAGCGGAGGAGCCGTTTGACGCTGCCGGTCGCAAATTCAATCGTGGCTCGTTCATCATTCGTAAAGCCTCAGCTTCGGATCTACAAAAGGCTGCCACAGAGCTGGGACTGCAAGTCTACGCTGTCGATACAGCTCCGTCGGTTAAGACCCATCCCGTGAAAGCGCCGCGGGTGGCGATGCTTCATACGTGGCTCAGTACTCAGGACGAAGGCTGGTGGCGGCTGGCTTTGGATCAGTTAGGAGTCCCCTTCGCGTATATCAGCACCCAGGATGTAGCCAAAGACCCGGAGTTGAGACGCAAGTATGACGTGATTATTTTTGGTCCGGTTGGACGTGGTGCAAGCGCCATCATCAGCGGCATGCCGATGTGGGGAAATCCCATTCCCTGGAAAACTACTTCTCTGACTCCCAACCTCGGAAAGATCGACTCGACGGACGATATGCGCCCGGGCCTGGGCTACGCCGGTCTGATGAACCTGCAGAAGTTTACGGAGGATGGCGGACTCTTTATCGGCGTGATGGACACTTCCGATCTTGCCGTCACCGCCGGCTTTACGCCCGGAGTTACTATCGCAAGATCTACGCGGCTGAAAGCGATCGGGGTCGTGTTGCGCTCGAAGGTTGTTGATGCGAGCAGCCCGATAGCGTACGGCTATGGCGATACCCTGCCGATCTATTGTTTCAATGGACCAATTTTCAATGTGAGCAATTTTGCCGGGGGCAGAGGCGGGCGGCCACGTCGCGAACCTCGGATGACTGGGCGGGGTACGCCTGATGATCCCGACACTGTGCAAGGGAGAGCCCCGGTCGAAGCGCCGGAGCTGCCCACCGCGGAGGTGTGGCAGGCGATGCCTTTGAGTGACGAGCAACGGCGCAATGGGATTAATGTTATTCCTCCGGCGATGCGTCCGCGCGTCATCTTCCGTTATGCAGACAACAAGGATTTGTTTGTCTCAGGCTTGTTGGATGGTGGCGATGAGATTGCGCAACACCCGATGATTGTCGATGTGCCTTCCGGGCAGGGGCATATAGTGCTGTTCTCCAACAATCCCATCTGGCGAGGTCAGACCAAGGGCAGTTATTTCCTCGTGTTCAATGCAATCTTGAATTTTGATAACTTAAACGCCGGCCGGAAACTAGACGAGAAGTAAGTTAAGCATGCGCGGATTCGGCTCAGCGCTCAAGCTGAGCAGCGAACCTGCAGATCGATCTCAATCGGCCCTCTGCAGCTTCACGCTGCTTCCGACAACGCGCGCTCTATCTCTTGAGGCAGATCGAGGAACATGAAGTATTCAGCGGGATAGAGATAGTCTTCACCTTCGTTATCGACCACACGAACGTATTTTGAGTTTGTCGCAGAAGGGTCAGCAAGGACCTGATAGATCTTGCGGGGTGTGAGCAGATCTGGGTCATCGCTCTGGATGCAGACCGCAAATTTCAGGGCAGTGTTTCGACGTTTGGACATGTGTCTTAATCCAGATAGCGCTTGATTCTCATCTTTCTCTTGCCGAGCCCATGGGCCTGGAACCAATGTATCTCTGCCAGACGAATCGTACCATCTTTGAGTCGCACATTAGCAATCCCTTTCAGCTTCCGCCAACGTCCTTTCCCATATCGCTTCCTCAGCAGTGCAAGAATCCGAATCTTTCGACCCACAGCTATTGTCTCAATTTCCCTAATTGTCCCAACAATTTCAAAGTGCATTGTGAGGTCCTTGAATTGTGAGGTTCCTTGATCGAGCGCAAGGGTACTAAAAACTCTCTAAGTTGTCATCTAGGATTGCTGAGACGCAGCGGAGTCGGTTTCGGACAGCAAGTGCCAATCAAGCGTCCTCTCACTCGCCGACAACAGCAATCATCGGGTGGAACACAACCCTGTACTTCAAAAGCTCCGATGTCGGCGCCATCCCCGCCCACAGCGTTGGCGATCGCCTGATGGTCGCAGGGTCGTTTAAGCAGCCGCTGATCAGTCGCCAGGCCATCGCTCTTGCCTTTGTCGATGGCCACGCTGCCCGGGAGCAGTTCGTGCGTGCGGGTGGGTCCTCCGTTGGGCCCAAGCACACCCAGCTTGATTTGTGCCGAGGTGACGCCAAACTGATCTCCGGTTGTGGCTGCCACAATTGTGATCAGGTTACCCGAATCGTCGGTGAGCTTACCGATGATGTTGTATCCCAGGCTGGTTATATTCCCTTCGGTATCTGCTCTGTTTATGCCGTTGCCGGCGATGATGGTGTTGCGAACATTGCAAACCGGGCCGTTACACCCCAGTCCCTGAGCCCGGTTATGAACGCCAGTGTTCCTGGTGATGGTGCAGAAGTTCAAGTGCAAGTTGCCCTCATTCTTGATGCCGCCGTCGAGCAGGAGCGCGGTGTTTCCACTGACGGTAGAGTTTGTCATCGTCAAAGTGGCGCCGTTGAGGATCCCAATGCCGCCAGCGTCGTTGGCCCAGGACACCGAATTCGAGATCGTACAGTGGCCGATCGTCACCGTGGCGTTTGGCTGCACTCTGACGGCCCCGACATCATTCTGCCGACCGTTCGTGATCGTCAGGTTGTTGATGTGAACGGTGATTGCCGGCGTGGGGGTCGAAGGATCGCCGTCCGCGTCTGGATTGATGTCAAAGATCCGATCCAGGGCTGCGCCGTTGATCGTCGTACCGTCAGGATGGCCGATGATGGTCAAAGAGCTTCTGATATCGAGATCTCCTTTCACGGTCAGTTCTTCAGCACTGAACGAACTGGGCGTGTTGGGAATGCTAAAGGTGATGGTGCCAGCTGGCAGGTTAATCAGGTCCGCGCCCAGCCCAGCCGCGCAGTCGGACCAGGTAGCCGCATTGTTGTTGGCGTTGATGATGGCTTCGCGGATTGTGCAGACTCCGTTGTTACTCAGCGTGTCGCCGATGCCGGTGACGTTGATCGTAGCTGCTCCGACCGATGGCCCGAGTGCCGCCACCGCGGCAACCAACGAAAGCACCGCCATTAGATGCACCAAAAAGCGGGATTGCAAACCCGACGTTTCGAAGAGTCGGCGAACGCTCGCCTTACCGCCCGGGATGTGGACATGCATCGATCGGGAACCTCCTGCAAACAAAAAGTGGCTTACGTGTAACAAGGTAGGTTGTGTGTCTGTTTCGCTGCGAAGTAACGAGCTTTTACCACGCGACGGGCACGACAAGCAATAGAGGCTGTGTGAAACTCTTAAGTAGGAACTCGGTCAGCACCGCTCAACCACGGAACCATTGACTGCTGAGACTGTGTTAGAACCTCAGATGAGAAGCCTGACGTGTGTCGTGCTAGCGTAGGCTTGGGCTTCACCCCGCGAGGGGTGCGATGTTTATAGCAACACGGGACGCCACAACCCCTG
>JAMQPI010000709.1 GCA_023717565.1 Pyrinomonadaceae bacterium
CTTTCAAGTTGAGTCCCGACCTCCGAACGGCGACCGAGGTGAGGTGGGAGTCTTCTGCTATAGACATCTCAACCCCTCCGGGGTGAAATCCATAGGTTCTGGCTACCGCAAATGGTTCTGTGGTCGAGTAGGTCTGTTTGCGTTGAGTGAGCACGACCAGCGTGTGTCCCGGTTACATGCTAGACTTGGCTTTCCAAAAATAAGCACCGGCATCAGGTTCAAGATGCCGGCGGAGGATAATCGATGGAACCGGAGGGGCTAGATGTCTCACTCGGAGAGTACAGCGAAGTAGTGGCTGACGCCGTCGCTCAGGCCGGGCAGCACAACGTGGTTCAGCGCATTTGGAACAAGGACTCTTCGCTTTGGAAATCGGATGAGGCGCACCAGAAGACAATCCGTAACTCGCTTGGTTGGCTGAATGTGGCCAGTGAGATAC
The DNA here is from genome assembly GCA_023717565.1 of Pyrinomonadaceae bacterium. Classification (GTDB taxonomy): domain Bacteria; phylum Acidobacteriota; class Blastocatellia; order Pyrinomonadales; family Pyrinomonadaceae; genus PSRF01. The sequence goes on from JAMQPI010000709.1 coordinate 437, forward strand.
GCGTCGTGTTGGACGAACTAGTTGGGTTTGCCGATCAAATACGCGGACCTGCAGGGTTCACGCACGTGATGCTCTGCGGCATGGGCGGGTCGTCGTTATGCCCAGAGGTGATTCGTCAAACATTCGGGCAGCAGTCAGGTTACCCCAAGCTACTCGTATTGGACTCAACAGATCCGGATGTCATGGCCGCGTTCGCGAAGCAGATTGACATCGATCACTGTCTTTTCGTCATTGCCTCGAAGTCCGGCACCACCACCGAGCCGCTGGTGTTTTACAAGTACTGGTACGATCAGGTAGCGCAACGAGCGCCAAACCCCGGCGAGTCTTTCGTCGCTATCACCGACCCGGGCACTCGAATGGTTGAAATGGCGACCGCCGATAAGTTTCGTCGGATCTTTCTTAACCGGCCCGATATTGGCGGTCGCTATTCCGCGCTTTCCTACTTCGGGATGGTTCCGGCTGCGCTGATGGGCGTGGACCTCGGGAAGCTGCTGGGTCGAGCCGAAGAAATGATGCATTCGTGCTCCGCGGAATCGTCGAGCGAAAGCAATCCGGGAGCGTTGTTAGGAGCAATTATCGGTGAGTGCGCGAACTCCGGCCGAGACAAGTTGACTATTGTTACTGATCAGCACATTGCCGCCCTCGGATTGTGGATTGAGCAGTTAGTCGCCGAGAGCACCGGGAAAGATGGGAAGGGAATACTGCCTGTCAACGGTGAGCCACTCGGACCACCTTCGGTCTACACCGATGATCGAGTTTTTGTTTCCATCGCGGTAGGAGGTTTGGACGGTGAAACTGACCGTGCTCTTAAAGCGCTCGAGGCTGCCGGTCATCCGGTGGTCTACCTCACTTTGAAGGATTCCTACGACCTGGGAAGAGAATTCTTCCTCTGGGAGTTTGCTACTGCCTTCGCTGGCTGGCGACTTTCTATCAATCCGTTTGACCAGCCCAATGTGCAGGAATCGAAGGATGCGACAAAGGAGCTACTGGAATATTTCACCCGGGAAGGCCAACTTCAGGAGCAGAACTTCTTAGTGGGTGACGGCGTGCTGGCTATTTTTGCCGATGATCAAACGCGGGCGGTCCTGCCGTCAACTTCGGTGCTGGACGTGTTGCGTGCGCATCTTGCCAGAGTTAGGACGCATGATTACATAGCGCTGCTCGATTACATTGAGGAGACACCTGAAATCGAAGCCGTCATGCAAGCGATTCGGACGCATCTGCGCGATGTCACCAGGTGCGCGACGTCCACGGGATATGGACCGAGGTTTCTTCACTCCACGGGCCAGTTGCATAAAGGAGGGCCCGACACGGGAGTGTTCATTCAGCTCACAGCGCCTGACGAAGTTGACCTCCCAATTCCGGGAGAGTCGTATACGTTCAGTGTCTTGAAACAGGCGCAGGCGCTCGGTGATTTTCGGGCGCTCGCATCGCGTGGAAGGCGGGCGATTAGAGTTGATCTCGGTGACGACGTGCTTATAGGACTAAACAGATTGAAAGAGTTGATCGGGCGGGCAGTTCAGGAAGGAGCCGGTGCAAGCCAATCATGACAAACTTAGCCAACATTGGAATGATTGGTCTGGGTGTGATGGGTCAGAACCTGACGCTCAACATCGAACGCAATGGTTACTCTGTTGCCGTGTTCGATCGGGAGCCGCCGGTGCGCGCGAAGTTCATCGCCGAAACCGCGGGAAAGAAGATTGTTGACTCTAATTCGCCCGAGGAGTTGGTTCGGTCCCTCGAACGCCCGCGCAAGATAATTCTGCTGGTGAAGGCGGGCGATCCGGTCGACTGGACCATCAACCTGATCAAGCCGTTTCTCGACACCGGCGACATTATTATCGACGGCGGCAATTCACACTTCAAAGATACTGAACGCCGCGAGCAACAACTGAAACCTGACGGATTATTCATGATCGGCTCCGGCACTTCAGGAGGTGAGAAGGGAGCGCTACTTGGACCCAGCCTGATGCCCGGCGGTGACCGAAACGCTTACGAGCAGATTCGACCCATTTGGGAAGCAATTGCCGCAAAAGTCGCAGACGGTCCCTGCGTAACTTATATCGGTCCCGGTGGCTCGGGTCATTTTGTGAAGATGGTGCATAACGGCATTGAATATGGCGACATGCAACTCATCGCTGAAGCTTACGACGTGCTGCGTAATGGATTTGGCCTTTCAGCTGGTGAGGCAGCGGATGTTTTCGATGAATGGAACCATGGCGAATTGGAGTCTTACCTGATCGAGATCACGGCGCAGATCCTTCGGGTTAAGGATCCTGAAACAGGGAAGCCACTCGTCGACCTGGTTTTGGATCAGGCTGAACAAAAAGGCACCGGCAAGTGGACCAGTCAACTGGCGCTTGATCTCGGTGTGTCCATCCCCACAATTGACGCCTCCATCGCGGCCCGAAATATCTCGGCTCACAAGAGCGAACGGATCAAAGCCAGCGAGAAGATTAGTGTTCGCGCGACCGGCAGGTTCGGGGAACTGACCGACCCTTTCAAAGACGCGTTGCGGGATGCGCTCTACGCTGCGAAGATTTGTTCCTACGCGCAGGGCATGAGCTTAATCAAGGCGGGTTCAGACGCCTTCAACTGGAACATTAATCTCAGTGAGGTGGCCCGTATCTGGCAGGGAGGCTGCATCATTCGCGCCAGGTTTCTAGGAAAGATCAAAGAAGCTTATCTGCGCGATTCGCAGCTTCAGAACTTGCTGCTGGATGAAGATCTCAATAATCGTATTGAGGAAGCTCAGCCTGAGTGGCGGATCACGGTAAGCACCGCGATGCAGCAAGGTATCCCAATGCTGGCGATGGCTTCGACTCTGGGTTACTTCGACATGTTCCGTACTGCAAATCTACCTCTGAATCTGACGCAGGCCCAGCGCGACTTTTTTGGTTCGCACACGTACAGGCGAGCTGACCAGCCCAATGCTGGACCGGTTCACACTGAATGGGAAGAGTTACTGGAGAAGCAAGGCGGGGGATAAGTTAGCTGCTCATGAGGTCAGTACCACAATAGAAGGCGGAATGATGAAGGCGGAAGGCGGAAGGATGAACTCTATGTTTGAAGTCAAGGCTTTCATCCTTTCGCCTTCATCCTTCCACCTTCCTCCGTCTAGAGCTATAACCTCCTTGACGATTACCATTGGAACCTCATACCGAGTCGCATGCTAAAGGGCAGGTGGAAAAACTGGGGCTCGAGGAAGTCAGGATTTGGCTGCCCCAGAAAGCTCTCGCGGAATTGATCCGGCAAACGGACCTTGCGACTATTCGTCACGTTGAAGAAGTTGGCGACAAAGTTAAGGTTCATCCGCTCGCTGAGCTGCCAAGGGTACTCCACATGAAGGTCGAGCTTGGCGAAGAAGGGCGTGCGTCCGACTTTACCCCGCCCACCAACCGGAACCTCGCCGGGAGTGTTGTAGACAGGGTGAGCCAGGAACTCGCTGACAGGCACGCCTGACTCCAGGCGGAGGCCGGCGCCGAGACTTAATCCCTTGAGGCTGCCACCGATTCCTCTTAGACTTTTCTCACCAAAAGCATAGCTGCCGTAGATATTCGCTACATGGCGCCGGTCTGTATTGAGCGGCCCGACTGCGTTCTGATCTCCAAGCAGCCCGAACTCCCCCTCCGTGAAGTCAAATAATGAGCTGATGGCCGGATCGGTCTGGCCGTTATCATTGCGGAAGTGACCCTCGAAGTTGCCTTTCAAGCTCGCAATGCGCCAGTTGAACAAAAGCAGCCAGTTGTTTGAGAACCGCTTATTCAATTCGATCTCCATCGCCCGGTAGATGTGCACCGGATCAGGGAAGCCATCCGGTATACCGTCAGGAACAGAGCTGCCGGCGGGCAGCCCGTTTTTACCAAGCGTGGCATAGCAGACGCCTAACGTCGTATTGACAAAATCCGCATTGCATTCGGAAGGAATGGGTCCGCCGGGCGTGAACTTGAAGGAGACGGGATTGACTGCGACATCCAGTTGCGAATTTATGTTGCCGATAATGTAAGTCTGACCGAAGAACAAAGACGATTCAGGCGACACCACGGCTCCGTCCTCGACGATGCGCTTCAGCCGGCGGTCAAGGTAGCGCAGTGAAAAGACGAAATTGCGGGGGAATTGCTGCTCGAAGCCAACAACATGTTCCTGTGCGAAGCCGAGTTTAGTACCCGGTAAGATAGCGTTGTGAGGGTCTTGTATCGAGAACAAGATATTGCCACCTGTCCCGCCCGTCGCCCTGTTCAGGAAGTGCGCCGAATCAACCACCGGGCTCACAGTGCCGAACTCGTTGACTGTGGCGCGCCGATTCCCGGCTGCGTCAATGAAGAAATCCGGTGCGTAGCGGGCAGGGCCAAAGCCGTTTTCGAGTGTGAGCGCGCGCTCAGCCAGATCGAGCGGGATGTACTCGAAGAACCGGCCGAAATTATAGAAGACCTTGGTTGTCCCGCGTCCCAGTGGATCGACTGTGACGCCGAGGCGTGGCGACCACGCGCCTGTGAGGCTGTAGGATTGACGTCCACCCGTAGCCGAGCCGGGACTGCCAATGATTCGTTCTTGCTCCGAGCGGAGGCCGAGCACGGCCGTGACGTAACGGTTGAAGCGCCAAGTGTCCTGCACATAACCGGCATGATAGTTTGCGCTGACGTCAAAAAAAAATCCGCCGATGTTTCCCCCACCTTGAAGGTAAACTCTCCGGTCGCCCACACCGGGAACATTCAACAGTGGACAGAGCGTGCAGGACGCGGCTGCTGTGAATAAATTGAAGCCAGCTCGCATCTGCTGCCCCACAAAGCTGGCGATGCCGGCGCCGGCAATGCTGGTGAGCGGTAAGCCTGTGGCATTAGTTGCGGGAATGGTGTATAGCGGACCAGTGTTACCACGGCTGCCTGAGAGGAGAGCCCGCTGATACTGGTAACCAACCCCGAAGGTGTGGTTGCCGAACCATGAGACCTGCTTTGAGGTGTCCAGCGTCAGGCGATAAGTCGTGCCTTCAGTTAGCTCGACGACGCCAAGCCCGATGGCCCTGAAGTTGCCGCGATTAGGCTGCGTCCTGTCAGTGATGACACTGTGCTTGCCGAGGGCTGCCTCGTCGAAGTGGTTTCTGCCCTGGCTGAACGAGGCGCTGACGTTCCAGGTCGGACTTAGCGTGCCGTTATATCGAAGCGCGGTGTTACGACTGCCGAGATCGAGCCTGCTGAGAGCTGTCTCGTTGTCAATGTTCAGCGTTCTGAACGGCGCGAGGTTTGTCTTTGTCGGGTCGCCGAAGATCGAAAAGGTAATCTGGTGGCTCGGGTTGACGTGATAGCCCAACTTGAACGCATAGTTCAGCGTACGGAAGCGCCGGACGGTATCGCCCAGCAGCGTGAACAATCCGGAATCACGCCCGGTGCCGGCAGCAAGATCGGTCGCGTTACGCGCCGCACCCCGCACGATGCTACGCCGGATACTCGGATTGAATGAGCCGAAGAAAAAGAGATTGTCTCGCAGACCGGGAACGTAGCCGCCAATGTTGACTCCGGCATCGTAGGTCTCTTCGTGCAGGAGCTTGCCTAGCTTATTAACCCTCGTGTCATCCGGCTGTCGGCGGGTGGCCTCGAATGCGCTAGGGCTTGCGAAGCCGTAGATTTCGCCGTGGTATTCGTTACCGCCTGACTTGGTAATGATATTAATAATTCCACCTTGCGACTGGCCGTACTGTGCCTCGAAGGCGCCCGTCTTCACCTGTACCTCTTTAACGAAAGCTGTGTTGATGCCTGTGCCGAGCGTGCCGTACACGCGCGAAAAGAGGCCGAGCCCGCCGAAGGTCGGGTCGGTGATATTGACACCGTCCGCGATGTAGAGGTTGTCGAGCGATGAGCCGCCGGAGATGGACGGGTTGTCTGTGCCGCCCCTCAGACTGTCAGTGACGCCAGGGGCGAGATAAAAGAGTCCCGTGACGCCGCGCTGCACCGGAATATGATGGAAGAGTTCATCGTTTAAGTTCGCGCCGACGGCCGTGCTCGACTGATCTAAGGCAGCCGCGGCGGCAAGAGACACAGTAACAATCTCGGCGACACTGCCGACCTCCAGCGTCAATTTAAGTGCCGTTGCTTTGCCGACGAATACTTCGACGTGAGAAAGGGAAGTGGTCTTAAAGCCAATCTGTTCCGCCTTGAGGAGATAAATACCAGGGGTCAGCCTCTGTACCTCAAACACGCTTTCGTCATTGGTAATCACAACCCGGTCAATAGTCTGCTGGCCAGTGATAGTGACTTTTACGTTCGGGATAGCGGCACCATTGATATCTACAATTGTTCCGCTGATGGAGCCTTTCGTCTGAATGTCTTGTGCGTAGAGCGCAGGGCTGGATGAGCATAAATATAAGACGACCGCGAGCAGCAAACTTCTTTTCATAGGAGCCTCTCAACCTCATGTCGAGGTGGATTACTTGTAACGACTGAGTTGAGTGCCCGCGGCAATAAGTCAACTATTTCCTTCTCTCAAATCACTGTGGCAATCCGACGCGTTTCATTAGGTCTGCGAAGCGTGGGTCTGAGCGTAAGCTGTCCCATCTTGGTTCTATCTTGAGCCCTTGCATTTGAAAAGCGCGTTCTTCGTATGCCTTCTCGAGCCAGGCAAAAGCTTGGTCCTTATCGCCCAAGCCCGCGTAGATTAGGGCCATTGCGGTTCCCGGCACATACTCTCGTTCGGAAGCTTGCTTGAGTTCGTCGAGCACCCTTAATGCTTCGCTTTTGTTACCTGTTACCGCATACACATGGCCGAGACCAGCCATTGGCATGGCCCATTCACTTTTCATCGTAAGAGACTTTTTAAACCCAGCAATGGCTTCGGTATACATCCCCTTTTGTACATAAACACAAGGAAGCAACGCGTACGACGGAGGGAAGTTCTGGTCCAATTCCATCGTCCTTTTGAACTGTTCGATAGCCTGGTCGTAGTCGCGAGCGTTGTAGAAACCCAGTGCAAATTCAAAGTTCATAATGAGGGAGAGCGGCTCCAGTTCCTGGGCCCGTTTTCTCTCCGCTAACGATTCACTATGGCGGCCCATTGCGTTAAGGTATCCGCCATACCATTGGTGAGCTGTGGCGTAGCGCGGATTCAGTTCGATGGCCCGCTTGAACTCCTTCGCGGCACTGGTCCAGTCCCAATCGTAAATTGCCAGGACGCGGCCTAGTGAGGCATGTGCTTCGGCAAGCGTCTCGTCGAGTTCCAGTGCCCGGATCGCTGCCGCCTTAGCTTTAGGCATTTTTTCTCTCGGCTGTATCCGAGTGGCCGGCACAACATAGCTGTCAGCCAAACCTGCGTAAGCTAATGCGAAGCTGGGGTCCTTTTCAATCGCCTGGTTAAGATACTCGATTGATTTATTGAGCGCGTCTGGCGTCCGCTTGTTCCAGTAGAAGCGGCCTTTCAAATAGAGCTGATAGGCCTCGTTGCTCTCGGTGTAGTGTTTCGCAAACCCTTTCTCAGCGCCCGACACTTTGAGCTTCAGGTTCGCGACAATCTCGCCCGCAATCTCGCGTTGGATCGCGAGCAGGTCTGAGATCTTGCGGTCGTACTGTTCGCCCCACATCTGCGTCTTATCGCTCGCATTTACAAGTTCAACACTGATCGACAGGTTATCGCCGCGCTGTATGACTCTCCCAGTTAGAATCGCTTCGACGCCTAATGTTTTCGCTACTTCCTGCACGTCAACTTCTGTACCCTTGTACTTGAAGGCGGAACTGCGGGCGATTACTTTAAAGTCTGGTATTTGCGAAAGACTGTTGATGAGGCTCTCCGAGATTCCATCAGAAAGATATTCCATATCCGCGTCTTTACTGGTGTTAGTAAAGGGCAAGACTGCGATGGAGCGAATGGCAACTTTTGAGTTTTGAGAAGTGAAATAGTACCAACTCGCGGCCGCGATTCCCGCCACCAGCAGCACGGCAATCACCGCCGCGCGCCTGTGGCGGCTGATCCCGTCGACAAGATATTCGGCACTCGATGTTGGACGTGCGAGCGCGATGTCTGCGGTGCTGGTTGCCGCCGGTTGGGCGGTTCGCTCTAACTCAGGGGAGTCCCTTAATTCCTGCTGGAGTTCTTCCAATTCAATCCCTATATCTTTGATTGACTGGTATCGCTTCTCGGGCTCTTTCGCCAGACACCTGCGAACGATCCTTTGCAACCCATCAGGTGCGGCG
>JAMQPI010000713.1 GCA_023717565.1 Pyrinomonadaceae bacterium
GGGGACGGGGCGACGGGGAGACTGGGGGACAGGGCGACAGGGAGATAACACAAGTTCAAAGTGCCGACCAAGAAAATGAAGACTCCCCGTCTCCCCGTCCCCCCATCTCCCCGTCCCCCCGTCTCCCCTTCCCTCCCTCTCCCTCGCGTCATACTCGCCTGTTTCAGATATCGTCAAGGCCGCAATTCTCGATACCGGCTACGAGAACGCGCTCAAGTCTGAAAACACAGGCGAAGCGGAAGCCCGACTGGAAAACCTACAGGAGCTCGTCAATGCAGCTGTCGATTATGACGAACAAGGCATCGAGGGTCTGCGCGAGTTCATCGACCATTCAGCGCTTGTCTCTGACGCTGACCAGTACAAGCACGATGCGCCTGTTACCTTAATGACCGCTCACTCGGCGAAGGGTCTTGAGTTTCCTCTCGTGTTCATCGTGGGAATGGAGGATGGTCTCTTTCCGCATTCGCGTTCGGCTACGGATGAGGCCGAGTTGGAAGAGGAACGCCGGCTTTGCTACGTCGCTATGACCCGCGCTGAGCGATTTCTCTATGTCACACACGCCATGAAACGCCGCGTCTATGGCGAGGAGATGGCTTCGGAACCGTCACAATTCCTAAATGAGATGCCACTCGAGCTACTGGAAGATCTGTCGCTGGGTAAATCCTGGCTCTCGTTCGCTCGCGGATCCTCGACGACTCAATATGAGCAGGGGGAGTATCGGAAAGAACGGAAGAAGTTCAGCGGTAAGACGTATGATAGCGTCGACTCAATTGCCGAGTTCTTCCAGCAACGAAACCAGCAACTGGGTGGTCGGGCCGCTTCTGAAGCGCGACGCACGCCTACGGTCAGCCGACAATCGGCATCCGGTCCGCGATCCACGGCCTCTGGTGCACGGCCCCAAAATAGTGACTCACAACCAACTACTCCATCAGAGTTCGTTCCCGGCTCTTACGTCCGTCACGCCAAGTACGGTCGGGGCCTTGTCCTCCATCGCGAGGGAGTCGGCGATTCGCTGAAACTCACAGTGACGTTCCCCGGTTACGGTCAAAAGAAGCTGGTACAAAAATACGCCGGACTCGAGAAAGCCTGATCGATTAGCGTTCACCAAGCGTGATGCTGATAGTTTCCAGCAGAGAGTCGCGGTCGAACGGTTTACCAAACATCTCCACACAACCTGCCGCGCGAGCCTGGGCTTCCACCTTCGGAGTCAGGTCAGAGCTGACTAGAAAGATCGGTATGCGGGAAAGTCCTGGCGTGTCGTGAATGCGCCTGGCCGCTTCAATCCCGTCCATTCCAGGCGAGGCCAAATCCAAAAGAATCAAATCCGGATAAGTTCCACTTGCCTTCAACAAACCTTCCAGGCCGCTCGCGGCCAGTAGGACTTTGTACCCTTTCCGGTAAAGCAAGACGGAAAGCAATTCGCGGGTGTCAGAGTAATCTTCAATAACGAGGATAGTGGGGGCTGACAAAGCGGACGCTGGAGTCATCATCAACCTCATTACCCGGAGCTCTGCTTACAGATTCCGTTGTTAAACGTTAAAGGTTAGTGAGATGACAGGGCAGGTGCGGGAACAGACTACCACGAATAGGGTGTACAGAGGCAAGGGCCAGGAGGCAGACGGCAGGAGGCAGGAGTGATCCTAAGTCCGAAGCCACGAGTTTGGTGTGACGAAATCTACAGACAACAAGTCCAACGCTGGACGAACAGACGTTGGAGGTTGGGCCTCGGACGTTGGCAATGCCCGTTGGCGTTGGACGGCGGCTTACGACTTCCCCAGTTCATCTACTATTTCGTTAGCATCGAAAGTTTTGCGTAAAACTTCCCACATCCCGCGCACGTCCACCGAGATTGAACGGTTAACCGACTCGTCGTAGTCGAAGCTACCCGCCAGAGATTGGATGTTGCCGTCGAAGATCAAACCAACAAGCTCCCCACTCTTGTTGATAGTCGGCGAGCCACTGTTGCCCCCGGTGATGTCGTTGGTGGCAACGAAGTTGAATGGCGTCTTCAGGTTTTCCATCGGCTTCCGCTCCATCCAACGCGGCGGCAAGATGTATGGAAACTTGTACTTGAACTTCGCGGCCCGGTCATAGAGCCCACCCAGCGTAGTGAACGGTGGCACAAACTTTCCGTCTTCCCAGTAGCCCTTTACCGCTCCGTAAGAAAGTCGGAGAGTGAAAGTCGCATCCGGATAGAGTTTGGTCCCCTCGGTCTCGAACAAAGCCCGCGCAATCTTCCCATAACTGGTGCGCTCCACGCCGATCACCTCATCTTCATAGCGCTTACGCGCCTCGCGAGCTTCCTTATCGACGCTGCGCGCCAGCTCAATCATTGGATCGTTTGATTCCTCAATAGCCTTGCGACCACCAGCCGCAAGCTGTTTGCGGTATTCAGGGTCCTTCAGTTTGGTCCCCTCAATTAACTCCGCAGCCCGCGCTTCCGGAGTTTTGCCCTTCAGTACTCTTTGGACCACGGAATGAGTCGGGCCGTAAACGCTCAGCATATACTCCAGGGAGTTAGCCAGCTTAAGTTTCTCGAAATCCTCGTGAATGGGAGCGGTTGAATAGAGACCTGCTTCCAGAGAACCCTTGCGAGCATCGGTGAATTCCGCCAGGCGTTGAGCGTTTGGTTTCTCACTCTCCTCAGCCATGCGCACGAGAGTGCGGGCGTAGCCAAACAGCACACTGTTAAAAGCCGCCGCCAGATCCAGAAAACGACGTTCACGCGCATAGCTTGCGTAATCTTTATGAGCCTTGGATATGGCATCCCAGGCATCGCCATATTCCTGTTTCTTTCTCGCATCGGCGTTGACTGAAGCTCGCAGCGCCTGCTCCGCCTTGAGCTTTTTGGCCATCAGGTTCTTGTCTTGAAGCCCAGCCAGCTGGCCTTTGTACACCTTGATCCCGTTTTCAATACTATTCAGTTCGTTCTGCGCCAGACGGGTCTGCTCTTCGCCATGGGCCATGTACTTCTTCAACATGTCGCGGCGAGTTTCGAGCATCCGCAGCACGAGGGGAATGCTTACGTCACGCAGCGACTCGAGGTGCGCCACGGTATTAAGTCGAGAAGTTGACCCCGGATGCCCGGCAACAAATACCAACTCTCCGGCTTTGGCGCCGGCCTTAGACCATTTAAAGTAGTTGGTCACCTTAACCGGCTGGTCGTTCTCGTAGACTCTCACCAGCGCCATGTCGAGGTTGTAGCGAGGGAAATTGAAGTTGTCAGGATCGCCCCCAAAGAATGCAGCCTGGAACTCCGGCACAAAGACCAGACGCACATCGGTATACTTCTTATATCGATACAGGTTGTATTGCCCACCCTGGTATAGAGTTACCACATCGCTGCGGAGTCCGGTGGCCGCAGCTGACTCTGACTCAATAGCGCTGATCTGCGCGCGGCGGGCGGCGTTTGCTTCCGCGGCGGTCATGCCGGATTTGACTGCGCCATTGATCCGGCTGGTTACGTCCTCAATACTCTCCAGGACGTTCAACTCCAGGCTGGGCACCTTTAGTTCATCGGCTTGAGTGCGGGCAACAAACCCTTCCTTTGCGTAATCTTTTTGTTCTGAGCTGAGTTCTCCCACAAAGTCCTCAACGATGTGATAATTGGTCAGCACCAGGCCGTTCGGCGAAACAAAGGAACCCGAACCACCGTTGTTGAACCGCACCGAAGCAAGTTGGACTTTCCGGAGCCACTCTTCGGTAACTTCAAATCCGTACTTGCGTTTGATCTCCGCGCGCGGCACGTTGTTGAAAGGCCACATGCCTTCGTCGGCGAAGACAGGCGTGGACTGCAGCGTAAACAGCGCCAGGATCAGCGCACACAATAATTTTCGAAACGTCATATTTGCCTCATGAAAGCTGATTCGCGGGAGAAGGTGTTAGAGCACTTGGATGTCCAATTAGATGCCTGCGATTAGACTGGCTGGGTCGGTTGGATGTCAAGTAGGTCTGTGAGAAACCGGCGGGCTTTTGTGGTTGCAAGTCGGCAAAAGTGGCTTACCGTGTCCGGCTTTGCCGCCCCACCCGTGCGGTACGGCTATGCCTTACCGTGGACTACCTGGTTGACTTACAGGCTAAGCCTGCGCCGGACTTACGAGAGGCATAGCCTCAAGCTTCTATTGAATGCTTCCGGTAAGGCGGAGCCTACCGCACGGGTGGGCCGCAAGCCGCACATGGCAGGTCTCTCGGTTGCGTACCTGCTAACCGTGCTGAGGAGTTGACGGTCTCCGGCCCACGTTTGACAATCACTGCCGATGAAACGTTCCACCGCCACTGGACGGACTGCAATTCGGGGAATCTCTGATTTCGCCGGTCGACTCTTTCAGTCCTGGCGCTCCCTAAAGCTCCCCACCAGCAAGACTCACGTGATTCTAGCTGTTTCCGGCGGAGCGGATTCTACCGCCTTGCTGATGGCGCTCGACGAGTTGGCAAGAGCCAATAAACTCTCACTGAGCCTCACCATCGCTCACCTCGATCACAGCTTAAGAAAGACGAGCCGGGAGGATGCCAGCTGGGTTGAGAAGCTGGCAATTGAATTGGGGCATGAGTTTGTGAAACGGCGGACCGATATCAAGAAACGGGCGACCCGGAGCGGTGACAATCTTGAACAAGCCGCCCGCCGCGCCCGGTACGAGTTTCTCAAAAGAACCGCGCAAGAGAACCACTCGATGTTGGTCGTCACCGCTCATACCCTGGACGATCAGGCGGAGACCATTCTGCTCCGCCTGTTACGAGGCAGTGCTGCAGAAGGATTGAGCGGCATTGAGCCCGTGCGACTAATCGAACCGAAATCTCCCATTCAGTTGGTTCGCCCTCTGCTTTCGTGGGCGCGCCGCATTGAGACCGAAGACTACTGCCGCCTGCGCAAGGTCGAGTTTCGCATCGATGAAATGAATCAGGACGAAAAATACTCGCGGGTGAGAGTCCGCAAACAACTCCTACCGTTAATGCACTCATTTAATAGCAAGATCGTGGAGGCCCTTTCTCGAACAGCGACCTTGCTGCGCGAAGATGCCGGAGCGCTCTCTGATGAAGCCAGCAAACTTCTGAGGCTCGCGAGCGGGGAAACTCTGAACCTCAAAAGCGCTGAAACATTGAGGGAACGCTGGGATAATCCCGCACGTCTGAGCGTGGAAGTCCTGGCTTCTGCTCCCGCGGCAGTGCGAAGGCGGGCGCTGCGCCAATGGATTTCTCAGGGACGAGGTGATCTGCGCCGGCTGGAAATGGTTCATCTGGTAGCAGTCGACAGACTGATTGAAGGCAACCGTGGCGGGCGCATTGCGGAGTTGCCGGACGGCGGCAAGGTTGTGAGAAAGCGGGGATGGCTGGAACTAGATGCCAGGTTCAACGGTAAAAAGAGGTTGAAAAACGATGTCTGACTCTCTAGAATCCGAGGTGACACCGCCGGTTTTTAAGGGACGGCAGTGTCGCTTTTTACGATGCGCTGGCCTGATAGGTGAACGAACGCTATTACCCCGCTCATCCAGTCGTACAGAGTGGAACAGGTTGCGCAACCCGCACTATCAGGGCTTGCATCTGAGTCCAACTGTTTGCCGACAGAGTCGAAACCTTTGGGCAAACGAGTACTCTGGTCTTGGGGGAAAGACAAAGGACGCCCATCTGGGTTATGATCGGCCGCGGAGGCTTTAATGACACTGAGTTCTACTGCTAGACAAATAATCTTCTGGTTGCTAATCGTCGCTGGCGCACTACTGCTTTACAGACTGGTAAACCCGACCGGTAAAAATTCAACGCCGCTCGATTTGAATGCTCTTTACACAAAAATCGAGGCGAGCGAAATCAAAGAGCTGACAGTCAAACAAAACGAGACGATCGCTATCGACACGCGAGGTGCGGAATATCGCACTAACCTCACAGTTGACGCCATGAAGGCCGACTTGCAAAAGTTCGCTAACGAAAAGGTCAATGGGACTCGCCGCGTTGAGAAGTTTAACGACGAATCCGGTAATAGCAACTATTTTTGGCCAATGCTGATCACCTGGGCACCGTTGCTATTTATTATCGGTATTTGGGTATTCATGCTGCGCCAGATGCAGTCTGGTGGGAACAAGGCCCTCAGCTTCGGAAAGTCACGAGCCAAGCTGCTTAACAACCAGCAAAAGCGCGTCACGTTTAAGGATGTTGCCGGCGTTGAAGAAGCCAAGGAAGAACTCCAGGAAATCATCGAATTCCTAAAAGAGCCGCAAAAGTTCCAGAAGCTCGGCGGACGCATTCCCAAGGGCGTATTGATGATGGGACCGCCGGGAACCGGAAAAACCCTGCTGGCCCGCGCGATTGCCGGCGAAGCGAACGTGCCCTTCTTCTCCATTTCGGGTTCTGATTTCGTTGAGATGTTTGTAGGCGTGGGCGCTTCACGCGTACGCGACCTGTTCGAGCAAGGCAAGAAGAATGCGCCGTGCATCATCTTCATAGACGAGATTGACGCGGTCGGACGTCATCGAGGCGCAGGCTTGGGCGGCGGCCACGATGAGCGCGAACAGAC
>JAMQPI010000734.1 GCA_023717565.1 Pyrinomonadaceae bacterium
CGCAGCCAACGCCGCTTTCGGAAGCCGCAGGACGTAAGCTACTACGCTTACTTCAAACGCCTCGGCCTGCAATACCCTTGAGCGCTGTGCAACTGCCTGATAACCCTGCGGCGAGAGTCTATGTGAGAGCCGGATGCGGGACATCCGCACGTCCGGTTCGAGGAGGGGGGAGTGGGTCGCATCACGTCGCCTTCTCTCCTACTCTACTGGATCGTGTTTTGTTTTATCTAGTTAGAGCTTTCGTAGTGAGAAGGCGTCCAGCCAGACGCGGCCGAAGATGGGGCACGGAGAAGTGCTACATGGCTGACGTTGAAGGGTTATTTGAATAGCCGCGGTAGAATCCGTCGAGTTGAAATCAACGGTGAAGTATTGCCAGCCGGCGGTTTCCCGGGGAAACTCCGCCGATCGTCCAATGACCTGTTGATTGTTGGCATCGACGATTATCAGGAGCGGCGGACCACCCGTGACGATCTCTTCCGTGCGCGTGGCAAAGCTGATTTGATAGTGAGCGACAGGCTCAACTAACAGCAACTGCGATATTACCGGCGACGTCGGATCAGAGTTCCCATCAAAATCGACTCTCAAGCTCGATCGACCCTCCTCGGGCGCGCTCATATCAAGGTGGAGTGACGGACCTTTGTTGATGGTGCGCCATCCAAACCCCGGCTCCTCCAAATTGCTTTCTTGCTCGAACCCGGCATCGCTGATCACTCCAAGTGCGTCATGCGAATTCGCGGGGTGTTCGATCAGCCAGAGTGCATAGGCGTCATTGAATCGTTTGGTTGAAGTCAATTCTGATACATACGCACTACGATTCTGCTTTCCTTTCTCCCCCGTGGAACGATACATGTCGATAGCGTCGACCACTGCTCTGCGTTTCCTGAAATACTCCGCTAAAGCCAGATAAGTCTCCGGGGTTTGCGGCTGGATCGACTGCTTAACGAATTGCGCATCGCCCTCGGACAACTGCCACGCCAGATCAATCACAGCAGGTAGCAGAGAGGGATTACTTGCTCCTGCCACTCGCAACTCCTTGAAAGCCTCATCTTGTTCACCGGCCCGCAGGAGCAGATTTCCCAACTGCCATCGTGGGTGCGCGTAGTACGGTGCGAGTTTGACTGCCTGGCGCGAAGCCGCCAGGGCTTCGTCCGTCTCGTCGTTCAGGGCGCGCGCGCGTGCCAGGCTCAACCAGAGACCATAGTCATCCGGCCGAAGCGATATGGCCCGGTTGTATTCGTTGATAGCTCCGGCGAGATCATTGTTTGCTCGAAGTATGGTTGCGCGCAGGTAGTTTGCGTGGGGGTCCCTTTGGCTGAGCTCTACAGCCAAGTCGGCCGCAGCAATCTGATTTGTCGTCGCGCCGTAGGAGGAGAGCAGGCTTGATAGTCCAGCACGCCCGGCGTTCCAGAACAGGAGCGCGAAAACCACCAGCAGACAACAGAGAATCGCCAGACGCAGCGCTGGATGAAGCGCCTGCTCCGCCGGTTCGGATTGTGGGAAGTCAGGACTCAGAAGTCAGGCGCCAGAATTGAACAGGTGGAAACGGAGGAAACAGAGGAAGAAACGAATTTGGCATGAGAGGTCGGTAACTACTTGCCTACCACGAAGCCATTGAGTTGATGAGCAGCGTGGCTTTCGTTGCGTCCTAATCTCTGTTTTCTCTGTTTCCTCCTGTTAAGAAGAAGGATTCCGTGTCAGAGACATTGCGTGTTGCGTTCGGGGCTGGGGTTTGTTCCGTGATCGCAGTTATTCAACATGATGGCAGCGACTGTCATCGGGATGATCAGTGAAGCTGCGATGAACACACTGAGCGCGGGATGAAGCCCACCGGATGCTCCTCCGGCAACCTGCCCTGCGCTAGCCGAACTCGCGCTTCCTCCAGCTCCACTTCCAGCTCCAGCTCCAGCATTGGCTGCCGCGCCCTGATTAACAAGTGGAGCTCCTGCACCGTCCGGTTGACAAACATCCAACCCAGCACCTTTTGAAGCGTCCCTGGTGCCGCCAACTACTCCATTCGGAGTCTCAACCGTGCCGACCGTCGAGCCTTTGGTGAGTAGGATGACGCAACCCTTGAACAACGTCACTCTTATTCGGCCATCGCTGAAGTCGATCTTCAAACTCGTAGATGGTGCGAGATCGAGACGGCCCAGTCCGCCCAGGTCGATCGTGGCGCTAACACCTAGCGGGCTGTCAATCTGGGAGCCTGTCATGACGGTGGCATCAGTCACCGCCGCAATGCCATTGACGAAAATCGCCTGCTTGCCACTCGTGATGAGGGTTCCGGCAAGATTGCGTCCTACCACCCGCGCACGCCCGGGGCGCGGGTCCGACCCGGCGAAACTCGCACCGATATAGATCTGCGCCATAGAAAACATTACCAGGAGGGAAGTCCCAATAGTTAACCGCTTATATCTCGAGTTCATGAGTTACCTCTTCACAGACAGGGAGCTGCTTGACAGAATTCAAGTCTCTTTGTAGGGGCGGAATTCAACTCTGGGGGCGAGTCGTTTTGTGTAGGGCGGTATCCAACTCTGGGGGGAGTTTTGGTAGGGCAAATAAAGTGTACTCTCACGTTCGCAAAGGGGCAAGGTGAAAGACGGCAGACAGCAGACGGCAGACGGCAGACGGCAGACGGTTAGGAATCATTCGCATCGAACTTCTGGCTACCTGCCGTCTGCCATCTGCCGTCTGCCTCCTGACTTCTGACGGTGGCGATCACCAGAAGCGACGCAAACAAGACGGTATTGATCGTGATGTGCAACCCAAAATCGACGACGCTGTGGATCGCTACCGCAAATATCCCGGCGAGTGCACCCACCGAGAGCGCGCGAAGCAAACGATCGGGATGACGCAGCCGCATAAGAACGCTCTTGCAGACCCCAACAACGAACCATAACCCAATAGCGACTCCGATCAAGCCACCACTCGCCAGCAGTTCCAGATAATCGTTGTGTGCCTGCTGCGGCGTGAATTCACCCGAAGCATTGTGGTACTTCGTGACTGCGATCCAGTAACCTCCGAAACCTACTCCAGCCACTGGATGATCCTTGATCATCTCCCAGGTCGTCGGCCAAATGCTCGAACGATTGGTCTGACTAAACCTGTCAGAGTCTTTAACTCCAAACTCACTTGGGATGGATTCCAGTTGACCAGCGAGCGGGTCGCCACCCACCCAACCCACACCCAGCACCATCACAATCAGCAGCGAGGCCATTAGCACAACTCGAGTCACCACGAATGGGCCGAAGCTGCGAACACGCTGCTGCCTATTCTCTTCCTTTACTAACTCTTGTCCCGACGTCACGACGAAGATCAATAGGGTTACAAAGAGGACCTGTCCCGTGACACTAGCGAGGCCGCCACGTGAGCCCGAGTACACGACGGCGACCCACATTGGGATGGCCATCACCAGGCACCAGGCCAATCGCGTTAATCTCACCGGGCGGATCAGCATCAAGCCCAGCACCAAGCCAAGCGACATCTCTGCCAGGAACGCAAAATGATTATGATTGAAAAACTGGCCGAATCCGATGCCCCGCGACACCTCAGGTGAGTCCGGTTGCAGGTAGGGCAAAAGAAATCCGGGTTGGGTCTGAAATGCGTGTCGCACCAGACCAAATGCAGTACTCAAGAGGCCGATTCCGATCACGACACAAACGAGACTCTGCAGACGTGACCGCGAGGTTGTGTATCGCAGCAAGAGCCCACTGGCGACAATCAGGGCTGCCAGGTGATAGACAAACAGTTGCGTGTCGTAGGGGGAAAAACTTAAAGGCTGCAACCCGCTGCCTGGGCCAAGACTCACGGAAGCGCTACGCAATGGCACAGTGGTTTGAATGACTGTGAACACCATCAGCGCGATCAGGGGAATGAGCAAGCGATGTTGCCTCACTAACCACTGTCCGCTGAGCATTCCCTGAATGATCCACAGCAAGGCGAGCGCGAACATGGCGCACTCGAAGATCGCCTTCCACCAGGGCTCAACGGTGCCATACGGAACGGCGGCGAGCACAAATATGACGAGCACCGAATAGAAGATCACAGAATCAAGAAAGTCAGCG
>JAMQPI010000037.1 GCA_023717565.1 Pyrinomonadaceae bacterium
TTCCTCCCGCCCCTTGTTCCATACCTCCTCAAACCAGCGACGGATGAGGGCTTTGTTTTCTTCGGACATAGTGTCACCGCCTTTATGAGAAGTTGATTCGAACGAACCGGCGCTTGCCGACTTTGATTAGAGTTGACATGCTTGGTTTCCAGACCGTCAAAGAGTTAGCGATGGTTTGCTTTTCGCCGTCAACCGAGACTCCCCCTTGTTGAATCAGTCGGCGCGCCTCAGATTTAGACTCAGCCATTCCAACAGTGACCAGCAGGTTGGCCAAATCCCAACCCTGCGGATGATTGGACGGAAGGGAGTGCTCTTCGACTTCGTCCGGCGTTTCCTTGTTCCGAAACTTCCGCACAAAATCTTCCTCCGCAGCGTCCCCGGCTTCCTGCGAGTGAAAGTCAGCGATGATCCGTCTCGCCAAACCGGCTTTCAGGTCCCGCGGATTGTGCTCGCTCCTCGCCGCCCCTTCGCGAAGCACGGCGATCTCTGGTATCGACAGATCAGTCAATAGTTCGTAGTAACGCCACATCAGGTCGTCCGAGATCGACATTACCTTGCCGAAAATCTCCGCCGCCGGCTCGCTGATGCCGATGTAGTTTCCCAGACTCTTCGACATCTTCTGCACACCGTCGGTGCCTTCTAACAGCGGCATGATTACGCAAACCTGGGCTTCCTGTTGATACTCGCGTTGCAGGTTCCGTCCCACCAGCAGATTGAACTTTTGATCTGTCCCGCCCAGCTCGACATCTGCTTCGAGCGCGACCGAATCGTAAGCTTGCGTCAGCGGGTACAACAGTTCGTGCAAGGCTATGGGACGCTCGTCAGCGAGGCGTTTGGCAAAGTCGTCGCGTTCGAGTATCTGTTTGACCGTGACGTGGGAGGCCAGCCGGATAAAGCCATCCGAACCCAGTTTGTCCATCCACTCTGAGTTGAATCGGATCTCAGTCTTGTCAGGATCGAGCAGTTTGAAGATCTGTTGTTTATAGGTTTCGGCGTTAGCGTTGATTTCTTCGCGGGTGAGCTGCGGCCGGGTGGCGGAATTGCCGGAAGGATCGCCGATCAGTCCGGTGAAGTCACCAATTAAGAAAATGACTGTGTGACCGAGCTCTTGAAACGCGCGCAACTTGCGAATGACGACCGTGTGACCCAGATGTATGTCGGGAGCAGTGGGATCGACCCCGAGCTTAATGCGCAGCGGCTTGCCGGTTTTCGCAGACTTCTCCAACTTGGCTCGCAGCTCACTCTCGCGAATGATGTCAACGGTGCCTTTCCGTAGGTACTCCAGTTGTTCGTCAATGTTCATGTACGTCAATCGTAATTCGTGAATCGTGAAATGGTAAATAACAGAAGCCGCATCCGCTGTTACCGATTGCTAAGAACGCGACGGCCAACAACCTCATACTGTCCACTGACGATGAGGGCGACGGCTTCAGGGTAGAGCCGATGCTCCTGCTCCAGGATGCGAGCAGAAAGGGATTCTTCGGTGTCATCGTCCAAAACGGGCACGATGCTTTGGGCGACGATGGGACCGCCGTCGAGCGTCTCGTCGACGAAATGTACTGTGCAGCCACTCCACTTAGCTCCATGGTCTAAAGCCTGTCTCTGTGCAGCCAGACCTGGAAATGCGGGAAGCAAGCTGGGGTGAATGTTGAGGATACGTCCGCGATAGGATTCAACAAAATAACGCGAAAGCAAACGCATGTAACCGGCCAGGCAAACAAGATCGATCTTTTGCTCATCCAGGGCACCTATGGTCTGGAGCTCGTGATCTTCGCGACTACGACCATCGCGCTCGATTACCAGCGTCTTCAACCCGCGCTCGCTGGCGCGCGCAAGCCCGGCGGCACCGGACTTGTCACTGATTACCAACGCAATCTCAGCGCCCGGGATCTGTCCCTGCCCAACCGCATCTGCAAGCGCAATCATGTTTGAACCGCGCCCGGAGATCAGGATTCCGAGGCGACAATTCTTAGAAGGTTCCCTCACGCTTCTCCTGCCAGGCTCTTAAGAGTCACTCCCTCGTAGTGAAGCTGGCAGTATACGGTTGTCCGCAACCGAGCGTCGAGCGATAGTGTGGTCAGTTGTTCGTGGTCTCCTCGTTCTTGACCCGCTAGGGGTGAAACGTTTATAGACCGGAATGTTAGCCAAGCCTCAGCGTCGTTCGGAGGAGCGGAAGATGTCTTGATGAGTACCGGTCTACTTGAGTTCCGCTCCTCCGAACGACGCAGAAATCGGAACGGAACACGAGCTATAAACATCTCACCCCTAGCGGGGTCAAGAACGAGGAGACCACGAACACTGTCAACTGGCTACCGACTACTGGCTACTGACCTCATGATACGAGAGTTAACTGTAGCCGACCACCGACTTGATCAGAGGTTCCTTCAGTTTGTCGTAACGCAACGGCAAGCGAAAGCGTGTCGGACATCAAACTGACCCACTACGCTGGGACGGCACAGATTTACTTTTGGCAACAACGGGTATATAGCCATGCGATTCTCTGAGAAAGGTTTGAAACGAGATACAAAAATACTCTCAGTTGGTGAGGTGACAAACATATGACTGACTCTAAGCGAGGTTACGATGAACAAAATGCCCTCCTGGTGAGTGCTCGTCTGGAAAAGCTTCGGCTGGAGAATGAAAAGTTGAGGCTGGAGTTGGATGGTTTACAGAGAGGTGGCGGGCTAAGCTCCTTGATACCCTACCTTCCTTTGATCACAGTTGTGGTGACAATTGCGGGCTTTGCTTTTGGCGTTTATCAATATAGGGCGCAGCAAAAAGCCAACCGAAACGCCCAGTTAGAACAATCAACGAGGGATAGAGAAGAGCGAGAGATTCAATCTAGAAAGGATACAGAAACGACGCAGCGAGAGTTCATGAAGCCACTGCTACAGAATCAGTTGGCAATATACTTACAAGCCTCAGCGGCAGCGGCAACAATTTCTCGTTCAAATGATCCAGTAGAAAAGAAGAAAGCAATCAATGACTTCTGGCGACTTTATGAAGGTCCATTGATCATGGTGGAGAGTAAAGAGGTTTCAGACGCGATGGTGCGATTCGGCAACTGCCTGGACTACGCTGAAGGCTGCGATGACGCAGAGATAAGTAAACGCGCTCACGCGCTTGCTTCAAGAATGCAGGAATCATTGCTCAGGTCGTGGAACACAAATCCCGAGAACTTTGCGGCCGATAAATTTACCTATCGCTAGGTTTTCACACAGCCTGCCATTCTGAACGCTTACGGCTTCTTCGCGACCAGGCGGAACACGTCGATCACTCTCGGTGACAGTAGCCGGCCCTCCTTTTGTGGCTCGTCGATGGCGATGACATAACCCGTCAGGTCACTTTCCGTGAGCCTGAATCGGATGAATTGTTTGAAGCGCTCAATTCTGGCGGCGCCCCCGGCTTCGTTGTTATGGCCGTTGAATCCGAGGCACACAGCGAAATACCAACTGACCCAAACACAACTCAACAAGGCTCCAAAGACGGAGGTCAACCCTATCGGGACAAGCATCCACCATCCTTGCATGCTTCCCCACCATTCATAGGAGGCGAAAGATCCGGGGGATCGAACGTCGTGGGGAAGGAAAAGGGTCTGGACCCAGCCCTGATCCGCAAAGGGAACCAGGATCTGGTAGACGAGTGGTGGTAGCGCCAGCATTATGCCTCCAAAGACAAGCCAGCCAGCCACCAGGCCCCAACGGCGGTTACCGCGCATCAACCATGGACCGAGCTTGATAAATGCGAGGACTACCACAATCGCCAAGGCCACAGTTAACCATGTGCCTTTCTTGATCAGGAACAAAGCAACACCCAGTTGCAAAAGCCAGTGCCAGAAACCCAGCAGTCCCATTCCCCATTTGCCCAGGCCTTTTTGAAATTGCCCGCCCATCGTGACACCTGCGTAAATCATCAACACCAGGGATCCGACTACCACGGTTACAAACACAATGTCGGAAACCAGATAAGCCGGCAGGTTACTCTTTCCAAATGCCGCCAGACCGACGGCTAGACTCGCCAGCGCCGCGAGGGCAAGCATCCAGATGATCGCGTAATCGAGTCCTCCTACTTTCCTTCTCGAAGCCTGCTCAAACAGCCAATCGCTGTAACGAATGCTGAACACAACTGAAGTAATGGCCCAGATCAAGGTGACCAGGACCCAGAGGCTGCTGCCGAAGGGCGTGATGAATTCCCGGTAAGGCATTATTAACAGGACGCCCAGGATGCCAAGAATGATGTTGGCTATCAAGGTGGGCCAAAGAGCCCAATTTACTTTTTTCGTAACCGCGTCGGCCGCTTTCTTAGTCGGCTGCTCTGTCGCATCCTTGGCCCTGGCAGCCTTGTCCTTCACTTCATCCTGTTTCTTGTCCAACGCATAAGCCTGTTCGGTTTTATAGAAAGTGAAGCCGATGATCACCATGGTGAGCATAAGCATCACCGTACCTACCCAGTAGTCAATGGGCCAGGCTACAGAGCACTTGCCCCACAGATACTTCTGCGTTCCGGAGCACCCCTGACCTGTCGGGAAGCTGGGAGTCCACTGGGCTTGCGGTATACCAAGCTGTTGTGAGAAGCCGATGGGGATCTTCTGCGGCGCATTTGTATCCACCAGGATCGTCGATTCGTATTGTTGAGGGCTAGTGATATTGAGCAAGGTGAAAGGCAAGAAGTTATGTATCGCTGGACGGCTGCTCTCACCGGCGATGGCGGCGAAGGCAAGCACCAGCGCCATGACTCCGCCGAGCACCCAAATGCCCCCGCCGCGCGCCACCTTGATCGGATTGAAAATTTCATCGGCAACCGCATGGCGCGACCGATCCTCAGGTGGATAAAGAGCCTGCTCCCTGACCTCATCGACGTAAGTTGTAGAGGGATGGTGGAAGGCGCCTCCCAACCCGGAAACGACCGAAGCGTAATTCGGTGCGCTTGGAGCCGGCGCCTTAGACCTCTTGAAGCGTGTGAATTGCGCGCTCTGGGAATCAGGTCCCCAATAGCGGGCGTACTGGTGCACATCGCCGGCAAGATCTAAACGGATTTGAGTTGGCTCCAGATCCTTTTCGCCCTCTTCCAATTTATCCTTGGGCAAAAACGGGCGCGGCAAACTAAGCTGATAGAATGCCTTGGAAGACTTCTCATCCTCGCGATCGGCCAACTTGCCAAAGACAGTGGTGGGTGCGCTGGTCGCCACAATGAGTTTTTCGGGCATGGGACGTTTGGGCACGCCCAGGAAAAAATCTCGCTGTCGATCATCTATCTTTCCCACCTCCGTATCCAACCCCCAGAGTTCCCATCCGAAGGGCAGGCGCAACGAGAGGTAGCTTGTTTGCTGCTCTCTGATGAATCCCGGAATCATTAACTGAGGAGAGGATAGATCGCCGGCGGCGTAGGTTTTGTTCTCGGGACGGCTTTTTATTGGGAAACGGAATTGTCTTCTGAACCCATCCAGCATGTCGTAGTAATCGTGATTGCCAGGAATGCCAAATAGCGGGCGGCGATTCTTCCTCTCTTGCAAAGCCTTTTGCTCATCAATCTTCTTACTGGTTTTCAGGTCTTCTTCCAGATCCTGGTACGCCCAGGAAAAGGGAGTCTGAAAGCGAATGTGAAGACTGGAGTAATCAGACAAGTGGTAACAGGTGTCGCCTCCCACCAGCAGGAATTCGCCCCGTGGCATGGGTACCAAAGCGGTGCGCTCGTTGTTCACCTTGTGGTCCAGATGCACTTCGGCGTCGCTGTCATCAGGCATGTCCGGCCATAACTCTTTAACCCAGAGATTACTTAGACAAAGGTAGGCAATACTGTAAGTCGCCGTCATCCCATCGCCAGTATCGGAGATGTAGTCAAACCAGAACTCACCGTTCTCCTGCCAAAACTTCTTGCCGGCGTCACCAACCTCAGCGTTGGAGCTGTGACTGGTTTTCAGCCCATCACGCTGGTACATGGTCTTCCATGCCAGGTCGGCTTGATCCTGATCCTCCGCCGGAAACACCTTGGCATCCATCCAATCACGGGCGTCCAACTTCGTTCCAAAAGCCGTGTATAGAAGGATCCACTTAAGGCTAGCCATGAGCTGTCTGCCCAGCAGCCATGCAACCGGAGGCTCAAACTCTCTCTCTGGTTTAACAGATGCAGGTTCTTGATTTGTCATGTGGGGCGCCCTTTCAAGGAGGTTAAGGGATTTCTGACGGTGGCCGGCGAGATGCGGTTTCCAAGGTCGCGATTTCGTGACCGGAGGCCCGCTTGGTTTTAAGACTTAGATGAACGTCACTTCTTGCCGTCCAGAGATAACTGACCCAATTCTATAACAGTGCCCGCGGAGGGTATCGATGTGAGACTGAATGATTTCCGCATCGTGATGGGCGCAGATTATAACCATTCCCACCCCCATGTTAAAGGTGCGATTCATCTCGGCTTCAGTAACATTCCCGATCTGCTGCAAAAGATTGAACACAGGCAGAGTGGGCCAACTGCCTCTCCGGATTTCCACAGCTGTACCCTCAGGCAAAATGCGCGGAATGTTGTCGATGAGTCCGCCACCGGTTATGTGGGCCAGACCCTTGACGACATTCTTATCAAGCAGTCCATCTAATGCCCGAAGGTAGCTGAGGTGCGGTTGTAGCAGGGCTTTTCCCACCGTCGTACCCAGTTCGTCAACTTCGGTGTTCACCGTGTAATTGGCCACTTCGAGAAAAAGTTTGCGGGCCAATGAATAGCCATTGGTGTGCAAACCAACTGACGGGAGCGCGAGCACGACGTCGCCAGCTTTGATGCTTTTACCATCGATCACTTTCTCGCGATCGGCGACGCCGACAATGAACCCGGCCACGTCGTATTCTCCGTCTGCGTAGAATCCGGGCATCTCCGCAGTTTCTCCACCCAGCAGGACGCAACCGTTTTCCCGGCAGCCGTCGGCAATGCCTTCCACAACGCCGGCGACAACATCAGGCGAGAGCTTCCCGGTGGCAATATAATCCAGGAAAAAAAGTGGCCGCGCGCCCTGCACGAGAATGTCGTTGACGCAATGGTTAACCAGATCGCGACCAATCGTATTGTGCACTCCGGTGAGGAAGGCAATCTTCAACTTGGTTCCCACGCCGTCCGCGGAAGCAACCAGGACTGGGTGACCCATCTGCGGGAAAGCGCCGTCAAACATTCCGCCAAAGCTACCAATTTCGGAGAGGGTTCTCTCATTGAAAGTTCGCCGCGCCAGTTCTTTGATCTTCGCGGTGGCACGGTTGGCGGCGTCTATGTCAACGCCGGCGTCGCTGTAGGTTATGGGGTTGCTCATTTAGCTCACTTAGTGCTTTTCTGTTTCGGTGGCTTAGGTGGTGGGCCAAAGTCTCCATAAGCAATGAAGCCGGCGCGAGACGAATCGTCCTTTTGCGCCAGCCGCCCTTCCCAGAGATCGGTCTTCGCCTCTTTGGCTGTTGCTATCTTATAGTCGCCTTCTTTGCCCCGGGTGGTGATCGTGATCTCTCCTTGTAAGTCTGTTCGGTAGAGTTTCACACCGGCGGCTTTCAAGCGGTCCAGAACCGCTTGTGCCGGATGGCCGTAGCGGTTCCACTCACCGCAGGAAACTATCGCCACGGCAGGCTTCACGCGTTCAAGAAAGTCCGCCGCGGTCGCATACTTGGAGCCGTGGTGAGAAACCTTCAGCACGTCAGTCTGGAGATTCAGATCTTTTGTGAGCATTCTTTGCTCGGTTTGTTGTTCTGCATCAGCCGGAAGCAACATTGAGAAATCGCCATAATCAAGCCGCGCCACAATCGAATTCGAGTTCGGCTCATTGCCGCCGGCTTTCATTTGCTCCCTGGTAAAAAACGGTTGACTGGGAGCAAGTATGGTAAGGAAGGCACCGCCGCCAAGGTCGAACTTCTTTCCCGGTTCTGCTTTCTCGTAATGGGCTCCGCCCTGGCTTATGACCTCCCTGTATTCCTCATAAAACTTGATGACTGAAGCTTTCTTGTCCGGTTTCTTCGCAACGGGTTTGATATTCTTTAAGACTTTTGCAGAGGGAGTTGGCGTCGGAGTGGGTTCCCAGCCCGCGGGCGCGAGACCATTATCGATCACATTCAGGACTTTGGTTAACCTCAATACTTCATCAGCCGCTCCGAGGTGATCCGGATGAGGATGAGTGGCGATAAAGTAATCGAGTTGCTGCACGTTGTAACGCTTGAGCGCATCCAGTATTACTTTGCCTTTGCCTGCATCACCAGCGTCAACCAACACTGCTTTGCCGGCAGGCGAGATAATCAAGATGGAATCGCCGTTGCCTGGACCGACGTCCAGAATATGAACCTGTAGTTCGCCGCCTGAGGGCGGCGGCGGTTTCGTCTTCCACCAGGGCAGAACGTATTTCCAGCCGGCGTATCCAGCCGCGACCAGTAGAACCACCAGTATGGCGGCCGCGCAGCCACAGCCTTTCGTTGCCCGCCCCACTTAATCGTTCCTCCCCTAATGATCGTCCAGCTAGCGTGGCGCTGATGTCTAGTAAATCACTCTCAGTCTCGGCGGGGAGTCGACCTGATCGAGAACCTGTTTCACTTCGGGTGCGACGTGGTCACCTCTAACATGAGCTTCCACCATTGCTTGCGCGTTCAGGACTTCCCAGACTGATTCGCGTCCGATGACTTGCTGAATTATGAGCATCGTGCGGTGGCTACTCCCAATCTCGAGCTTCCCCGGCACTCGGAGGGTTAGATCCTTGGTCGCATAGCCATCTAGTTCCAAGGCGAGGCCGCGTGAGCCCAAGGTTCGTAATTTACCAGCTGAATCAAACACCAAAAGCAGATAGGTAAACCCGAGAATCCGATCGTCCGTAGAATTCGAGATCTGGAAATTAAGCCGATAGCCCTTCTCTGTTCTTATCAGAATCGGGTTAGTGACGTACGCCGGCAGCTCCAACACCGCCATTACTTCGACTGGCAGTTGGTCGGCGTTCGCTACGTCCTGCGATCTGGCAACATCGTGGGACAGTAAAGCAGGCAAAGAGAACGCTGCCAAAAGAATTAACAATCTCCGAGGGAGGCCGTTCATCCTTAACCTTCAGTGGTCACCGGTTCATGCTCGCGTTCCCACATCGTTTCAGCTTTGGGAGTAATCCGCGTCGGGTACTTTTCATTCCAACAAGCCACGCAGGAGGCGTCAGGACTGATGCGGGTCGCTTCGATCATGCCTTCGAGTGACAGATAACCCAGCGAATCCGCCTCGATGAACTTTCTTATCTCCTCGACGGACATTTGTGAGGCAATCAGGTCAGCCTTGTTTGGAGTATCGATGCCGTAGTAGCACGGACTGATGGTCGGCGGGCAACTGATCCGTAAATGAATTTCTTTGGCTCCGGCTTCTCGGACAATCGTGACGATCTTTTTTGAAGTCGTTCCCCGGACTATCGAATCATCGATCAAAACGACGCGTCTTCCTTTGATCAGATCGCGTACGGGATTCAGCTTGATGCGCACGCCAAATGATCGGATCGATTGCCGTGGTTCGATGAACGTTCGGCCCACGTAGTGATTACGCACCAGACCAAATCGAAAACTGATTTCGCTCTGAGCAGCGTAGCCAATCGCCGCGGCAGTGCCGGAATCCGGTACCGGTACCACGATGTCCGCGTCGGCGGGTTGTTCGATAGCGAGACGCTTGCCCATACGATGTCGCGATTCATTGACGGACTGGCCATAAATCAACGAGTCAGGCCGAGCAAAATAGACGTGCTCAAAGAGACACATGGAATGTTTCTGTGGCGGCAGCGGATGGGAGGATCGCAGCCCATCTTCGCTAATAACGATCATCTCGCCGGGCTCGACATCACGAACATACTGAGCATCAATCAAATCAAAAGCACACGTCTCGGAAGCCACTACCCAGGCATCTCCCAAACGCCCGAGAGCCAAGGGACGAAAACCGCGCGCATCGCGGATAGCGATCAACTCCGAAGGTGTGAGAAAGAGCATTGAGAATGCACCTTCCGTTTTGGACATCACTTCGGCAATCGCCTCGCGAACACTGGCCGCGTGCGAACGCGCCACGCCGTGGAGGATCACTTCCGTATCGGAAGTTGCCGAGAATATCGCGCCGTCCTTTTCCAGTTTGCGTCGTTCTTCAGAGGCAAAAGGAAGGTTGCCGTTGTGACATACGGCTATCTGTCCGTGCTGGCAAGTGACCAGGAAGGGTTGCGCCTCTCTGATGGACACGTCGCCGGAAGTGGAGTAACGCACGTGACCGATCGCGCTGGCGCCTGGCAAGCGATCAAGGCTCGACTGATCAAACGCCTCGGCGACATGACCCATGGCCCGTTCCAGTCGCAACTCAGAGCCGTTCGAACTGACAATGCCGCAAGACTCCTGACCGCGATGCTGAAGAGCGTAGAGTCCTAAGTAAGTTAACCGGGCGGCATCGGCGTGGCCATAGATCCCGAAAACACCGCATTCGTCGCGAAACTTGTCCAGAATTATTTCGCCCAATTATTCCGTCCTGATATCGGTCTTATGATTACCCTGTGAGCTTACTTCGCATTCCAAAACCTTTCAACCTGTCAAAGCTTAGTACACAAATAAGTCTTGCTTCGGTATCATGAACGCGACGACGTTTGATAGCGCACAGGCAGCAAAGCAACCGGTGGCAGGAATCTCGTCATCTTTCGGGTAAAGGGGGAATCAGAATCTATGAAGCGTGCATTGCTATCTTTCGCATTATCATTGACGATGATGGTGGGGTTTGTAGCGTCGACTACAAGTTCGATGGAGGCGCAGAATAGTTCCCCGAGCACAGGTTCGAGCACCCCGGGGGCAATCTACGGCAGGAGCTGCGCTTCGTGCCACGGTAGGGATGGTCGAGCAAACACCGCCAAGGGAAAGTTGCGAGGCGCACGCAATCTTACCGACCCGCAATGGCAAGCCGAGGTTAGCGATGAGCGCATTTTTAACTCGATCACGAATGGCAGAGGTAAAATGCCAAGTTATGCGAAGAAGATAACTGAAGCCGAGACTAATTCTTTGGTTTCGTACGTTCGCGCCTTGAAGAAATAGGTGGCAAATGTTAACAGAATACATTGCCCCGCGGTGTTCGATTAGACTTAACACGTCCTGGTAACTTTCCGCATTGACTAATCCGGGTATCATCTTTCGGCTGGTGACGTTGGTGCTGCAAGCGGCTCTGGTGCTCGGGCTTTTCTCTGGGGGTTGGCTGATTTATCGGACGCTACCTGCTGATGTGGCAAGCCCGACCGTCGAAGAACGAGCTAGTGATACCATCATCGAACTAGTCATGCGGCCTGGCCCACAAATGGCAGGTGCGGCGCTGGACGTGCCAGTTGAATTCTCACCGGTGGATATTGTTGCCGTTCACAATGAGTACTTCACTGAGCGGCGAGCCGGCAAGCGTTTCGATGATTTTGTTACTGAGCGCAGCAATGGTCGACAGGCGGTCACAGCGCGCCTGGATCAAACCGGACGGGCGCAGTTGGCTGTACGTCCTGGGAACTGGTGGGTGCACGCGAAGCTCGCCGGCGAAGAAGACCTTGAATGGCGGCTGCCAGTAAGCATCGCCGGGCCCAAACAGACGGTTGAACTAACTCCGCAAAACGCCTACACGCGCACGAAAAGTTTCTAGATTAGTCCGTTGTCAGTGGTCAGTTGTCCGTGGATGACTCTCTGCGGATCTTGAGTCGTTCACTGACAACGGACTACTGACAACTGACCACCAAATGAAAGCTCTGCGAGTCGAGAAGAAGAGGATCGCCGTTCGCGACATTGAGTTGCCGGAGGCGGGGCAGGAAGCACTTGTGCGAGTGCTGCTTTCCGGGATCTGCAACACGGATATTGAGATCACTCGTGGCTACGCCGGCTTCAATGGGACTATCGGCCACGAATTTGTGGGCATCGTTGAAGATGCTCCAAATGGCCAGCTGGTCGGTCAAAGAGTGGTCGGTGAAATCAATGCCGGTTGCGGCGATTGTGAACTCTGCCGGGCGGGCGATCCGCGCCACTGCCCCACACGGACCGTGCTCGGGATTGTTGGACGTGATGGGGCCCACGCGGAGTTTCTACGGCTTCCCCTCATAAACCTTCTACCTGTGCCGGACAGAATTGCTGACGAACACGCCGTCTTCGCTGAGCCACTGGCGGCAGCCTGCGGGATTATTGAGCGTACGCCAGTCAACAGGGACAAGAATGTGGCCGTGATCGGTGATGGCAAGTTAGGTTTGCTCTGTGCTCAGGTGATGGCTTTGACAGGGGCGCCGGTTTTGCTGATCGGTAAGCACCCCGAAAAACTGCGCATTGCCGAACGACGTGGAATCGAGACAGCTACCGCCAAAAACGCGGGCCTCAGAAAACGCGAGTTTGACCTGGTCGTCGAAGCGTCCGGCTCGGCGTCGGCCTTTAGCACAGCCGTTGGCATCTTACGACCTCGAGGCGTGCTGGTTCTCAAGTCGACGTTTCACGGCACAACTGAGAT
Organism: Pyrinomonadaceae bacterium; assembly: GCA_023717565.1. Lineage (GTDB taxonomy): Bacteria > Acidobacteriota > Blastocatellia > Pyrinomonadales > Pyrinomonadaceae > PSRF01. Next base: position 12,457 of record JAMQPI010000037.1, read on the forward strand.
AGATGCGGCGACGATTGTCGTGGATGAAATCAGCATTATTGGTTCGCGATGCGGGCGGTTGGCACCCGCGCTCGATCTGTTGAAGAGGGGTGCCATCGACGTGGATAGCCTGATAAGTGAAGAATATCCGTTGCGGGATGGACTCATAGCTATGGAGCGCGCCTCCCGGAAAGGGGTATTGAAGGTCTTTCTCCGGCCGTGAAAGGAAAAGAGACACGGGGACGGGGGGACGCGGAGACGGGGAGAACTTCGCATCTCCCTTTCTCCGCGTCACCCCGTCCCCGTGTCGGTTCTTTGCCCCTGGCTTCGCCTTTAGCTTATACTCTGAACTCCCTATTTGCGCCCGACCGTGTCCCAGTCGCTTGGTGCCACTTTCTCGGGAGCGCGATTTCGGTTTTTCCCAAAAGGTGGTGGGTTATGTTCGAGCTTCCTAAAAACCAAACAACAGTCAAAGAGTCGGTCATCCTGCGAAAGCTGCAGGTCTGGATTGCCGCGCTTGCAATCGCGTGTCTGGTCGCCGGAATTGGCATCGGCGCCATGCTCTCTGGCCGACCAACGGTTGCGCAAAATGAAGCGCAGATTGCGCGCGCGCCGGAAGCCTTGTCCGCCTCGTTTGCCGAGATTGCCAGACGCGTCGAGCCCGCAGTGGTAAATATCGAAACCATGACCGCAGCTCCCGAGATGGCCGACAAGGATGATGCTGAAAAAGATGATCAGGCCTCGACCAACCCACTGCTCGACATGTTTCGTCGTCAGGCGCGCCGACCATCTCGCGGTGTAGGAAGCGGATTCATCGTCAGCGCAAGCGGTTACATTCTTACCAACGAACATGTCATTGAGGGTGCCACCAGAATTACTGTCGGATTGCAATCCGGCGAGAAGTATCGAGGCGAGATTGTGGGCATCGATGAAGAGACCGATGTTGCGGTGATCAAGATCAAGGCCTCGCAGGAATTACCCACCGTCACTCTGGGCGATTCGAATTCGGCAGAAGTGGGCGACTGGGTCCTGGCGATGGGGTCACCCTTCGGGCTGGATCAGACGGTCACAGCCGGCATCATCTCCAAGAAAGAAAGAGAGACTCCTTACTTCACAAGCTTCCAACGCTTCCTGCAAACCGATGCGGCTATCAATCGCGGCAATAGCGGAGGACCATTGGTCAACATGCGCGGTGAAGTGATCGGAGTGAATTCGCAGATTGCCACTTCCACCGGCGACTATAACGGGATTGGATTCGCCCTTCCAGCTAACGAAGCCAACTTTGTCTATCGACAAATTGTGGCCCAGGGCAAAGTACGTCGCGGCTTCCTCGGCATAACGCTCGACTCAGTTAAAGATGAGTTTGCCAAAGTGTATGGTCTACCCGAGGCCAAAGGCGCGATTGTGATGGATGTTACCCAGACCAGGGATGGTCAGTTAACACCCGCGGCGAAGGCCGGTATCCAGTCAAACGATATCATCGTCGATTTTAACGGACAGCCGGTAGCCAGCGCTCAAGATCTGATTCAAAAGGTTGCAAGCAGCCCGGTGGGCCAGTCCGTGGCCTTGACCTACTTGCGCGACGTCGATGGAAAACTGGAGAGACACACGGCGAATGTCGTGCTGGGCGAAAGGCCTCCACCGCAAGCGATCTCCACCGTAGAGGAGCCGGGCGGAAAGAAGAAAGAGCCAGAGAGCAAAGGTAATGGGCCACAACTCGGAATCACTCTCGCGGAAATTACACAACAACTGGTCGCGGAAAAGCACCTGACCGGTGTGCGCGGTCTCTACGTCAAGAATGTTGACCCTAACGGGCTGGCGGCGGATGTGCGACTAGCGGGCGGTCAGGCAGCGTTAACTGAAGGCGACGTAATCACGCGAATCAATCGCGTTCCAGTCACCACACTCGCAGATTTCCAACGCGTCTTAAACGGGCTGAAACCAGGGGATCCAATCGTCCTGAACGTTTCCCGTTATCAACGAGAACTCGATCGGGTGGCGCAGCGCATAGTGCAGTTCACTTACCAATAATAACCAGGTGTCAGGTGTCGGGTATCAGGTGCCGGTTGAACCGGGCCTTTCCGGCACCCGATACCCGACACCTAATTCCATGGCTCAAGCAAAAAAGGCCCTCGCAAAAACCTCCCGGAAACAATATAGTCGCGGTGGGCCTCGCGCTTCCGTAAAAACCTACCACAACTACATCGGCGGTAAATGGGTCCCGAGCGAATCGGGCGAGGTATTCGAAAACATTAATCCCGCCGACACTCGTGACACGATCGGCCGTTTTCCGCTTTCCACCAATGCGGACGTAAACGCCGCAGTCAACGCCGCCCAGGAAGCTTTTGATCGCTGGCGGCATACGCCTGCTCCGCGTCGGGCGGAAATTCTTTTCCGACTCGGTGAGATCCTGATTCGAAATAAAGAAGCGCTAACCGCCGACATGACCCGTGAGATGGGCAAGGTCTTAAAGGAGGCGGGTGGTGATGTGCAGGAAGCAATTGACTGCACTTACTACACCGCGGGCGAGGGACGGCGGCTCCACGGCTTTACCACACCAGCGGAGATGCCCGACAAGTTTGCCATGTGTGTGCGTCAACCAGTCGGACTCTGCGGCTTGATCACGCCCTGGAATTTCCCGATGGCCATTCCTTCGTGGAAACTCATCCCGGCGTTAATCTGTGGCAACACCGTCGTTCTAAAACCAGCTGAAGACACCCCGCTCTCCACCTACAACCTGGTAAAAGCCTGCGAAGAAGCCGGCATTCCCCCAGGTGTCGTGAATCTGGTAACGGGATACGGCGAACCCGCAGGCGCCGCGATGACGAACCATCCCGCCTTGCGGCTGATCTCGTTCACAGGTTCTACAGAGACCGGGCGACAGGTGGCTTCGGCTTGTGCCGAACGCAACGCGATCTGTTCGCTGGAAATGGGCGGCAAGAATGCCATCATCATTATGGACGACGCCGATATTGATCTGGCGATCGAGGGAGCGGTTTGGGGCGCGTTTGGAACGTCAGGCCAACGCTGCACCGCGTCGTCACGGCTGATCGTCCACAAGAAGGTTTACAAGAAGTTTTCGCAGAAGCTGGTGGAACGCACCCATGGACTTAGAATCGGGAATGGCGCGGACCCGAAAACTGACGTGGGTCCCGTAATCAACGCCGCCGCCGTCGAGAAGATCACAGGTTACATCGACATCGGCCAGAACGATGATGGCGCCACTCTGGCTTGCGGCGGCAAACGACTTACGCGGGGTGATTACGCTCACGGCTACTTCATCGAGCCAACTGTGTTCACCGACGTCGCGCCGGATATGCGTATTGCGCAGGAAGAGATTTTCGGACCGGTCACCGCGGTGATTCCCGCCAACTCGCTCAATGACGCCGTCAAGATCGCCAACGGCGTTCGCTACGGCTTGTCGGCGGCAATCTACACCCGCGATGTTAATCGAGCCTTCCACGCAATGAATGAACTGTACACCGGCATTTGCTACATCAATGCATCGACGATTGGAGCCGAGGTACACCTGCCATTTGGCGGCACTAAGGCCACCGGCAATGGTCATCGCGAAGCTGGAACACAGGTTCTTGATATCTTCTCCGAGTGGAAGTCCATTTATGTTGATTACAGCGGAAAGCTTCAGCGCGCTCAGATTGACGAAGTGAACCTGTAAGAAACTATCTACGTTCTATTCTCTAAATTCCGAGCCATGATGGGAGTGATAACGACGTGATTGTCGGTCTGCCGAAAGAGATCAAAGACAATGAGTACCGGGTCGGCTTAACCCCTGCGGGTGTGCGGGCTCTTACTGACTCCGGTCACCAGGTTGTAGTCGAACGCACCGCGGGTGAAGGTTCAGGATTCGAGGATGGCCTTTATCAAAAAGCGGGCGGGCGGATTCTTGACTCCGCCGACGAGGTTTGGGCCACCGGCGAGATGATAGTGAAAGTGAAGGAGCCAATTAAGCCGGAATACCCAAGAATGCGTGAAAGCCAGTTGCTCTTTACCTATCTTCATCTGGCTCCGGACAAGGAACTGACGGCAGAGCTTCTCAATCGGAACGTTACCGGCATCGCTTACGAGACGATTACCGATCGCCGTGGCGGCCTGCCATTGCTGACACCTATGTCTGAGGTTGCCGGCCGCATGGCGATCCAGGTTGGGGCCCACTATCTCGAGAAGATGAGTGGCGGTCGCGGCATTCTGCTGGGAGGTGTTCCGGGCGTGCCTGCAGCCCGCGTGGTGATCCTCGGCGGCGGCGTGGTGGGCACAAACGCGGCGAAGATTGCCGTGGGCATGGGCGCGCATGTGACCATTATCGACAACAACCTTGACCGCTTACGCGAACTTGATGACATCTTCCTCTCTAAGATCTCAACGCTGGCTTCCAGCGCCTACATGATCCACGACGCCGTCTCGCAGGCCGACCTGATTGTGGGTGCCGTGTTGGTGCCCGGGGCTTCAGCGCCCAGGCTGGTCACCCGCAACATGCTCAAAGATGTTCCCAATGGCGCAGTCATCGTCGACGTGGCGGTAGATCAGGGTGGTTGCATCGAAACCACTCATCCCACAACGCACTCCGATCCTACTTACTACGTGGAAGGTGTGTTGCATTACTGCGTGGCAAACATGCCAGGGGCAGTACCGCGCACCTCCACCTTCGCGCTCACGAATGCAACACTTCCTTATGCGCTCCGACTCGCCAACAGAGGGTTCTTCGAGGCGATTGCGATCGACGAGGGATTGAAGGCGGGAGTGAACACTTATGCCGGTCACTGTACTTATGAGGCTGTGGCAACTTCACAAGGTTTGAAGTACACGCCACTGGACGAATTGATCGGAACCAGCAGCGCGAAGACGGCCTGAACTTTCACCAAACAGTGGATCGTGCTTGACGTATTTTGGCTGGTCGGGTGGGCCGCTCTTACTTCCTCGCGAGTAGTAACTCAGCCACGCATTCCGTCAGGTCCTCCGCGGAAACGGGCTTTGAGAACATCGCATCCGCGTATCCTTCCTCCTGGCTGCCTTCCTTTCGTTCCATTCCGCTCAACAGGATGATCGGGATGTGTGAAAGTTTGGGACTGTTGCGCAGGAACCGTCCCAGCTCGTGACCGCTGAGATTGGGCATCATGGCATCCGTGATCACTATGTCTACAGCTGAGTTCAGAGCCAACTTCATAGCCTCGAGTCCGTCGGCCGCCGAGAGCACTTCGTAACCTGCTCGCTGGAGCATGACTTCAACATAGCGCCTTAGAGAATTGTCGTCTTCGACCAGCAGGACGCGGGCGCGGTTAGGCGCGTCTCCCTGCGTCGCCACATCGAGCGACTCCGGCGGCGCAATCTCGTTTTTATTAGGCTCTGTGATCTCTTTCAGGGCTACCATTAAGAAGTATTGCTGAAAGCCAGTGAGGGAGGCTTGAAAGGCGTCACCCCGCAAATGGGGCGTACAAGGCAGAGTAAGTGGTACCTGATAGGGTTGTCAACGTCACTCACCGTTAAAAGGTTGTAGGGGCGGCACTCCGTGGTCGCGCGTCTTTTCCCGTCACACAGCTTTATCGAGATCACGTCATCCCCGCAACTCGAGGGTGCACAACGGAGGAACGCCCCTACAATGGGTCCCTCTAGTCAATAAACTGCCGTTGCCAGAGTTCCAGGTTGAGCAACTGAAAGACCTGGAGGCTGTAGTCTTCGCGCCCGGACAGATTTGCGCTCACAATCCGTTTCACTTCCTGGGGTCGAAAGAGTCTGCGGCGTTCTACAGTCTCCTCGGACAAAAGGTCATCAACCACCGGACGCAGCGGGCCGCGCAGCCAGGAACGGATCGGCGCTCCGAAACCGGCCTTCTTACGCCACACAACCTCATAAGGCAAAACCTTCTCAAGCGCTCGCTTCAGAGCGTACTTTCGCTTGAAGCCATGGAGCTTCAAGCCGGGCGGCATGCGGGCGGCGAGTTCAATCATTTCCCGATTCAGGAAGGGGACTCGCACCTCAAGATTGGCGGCCATTGAAGTCTTGTCGGTGGTGATCAGGTTCAAGCAAGGCAAGAACGTCTTTAGATCGACATACAGCAGTCGGTTTAGAGGGGCCACGTCTTGCACCCGAGCGAAATAGCGACGATGAGCGGCATACGCATCCAGTTCCTGAGTTGCTGCTCGTAGATCGTCTGTGTAGAGCTGGCGCTTTGCCGTGTCAGTGAAATAGGTGCCATAACCCAGATAACGATCCTCGAAATCCAGGGCGGCGCTGCGGGCAAATTTCTTTGCGTTGCGCAGTGGCGCGGTAAGTTTTCCCGGCAAGCCTCCGGGGAGGGCTCGTTCGAGTGCCTTCATCAATGGCCGCCGCAGAAGTTGAGGCACCGGATCAAACGCCCCGGCGATTTTCATCGCGAGTTGGCGGGGATAACCGGCAAAGACCTCATCACCTCCCATTCCTGACAACATGACCGTTAACGTCTCTCGGGCCGCCTGGGAGATTAGGTAACTGGGAATCGCCATGTCGATGGCCGGCTCATCCATGTGATAGACAAGCTTCGGGAGCAACTCCGCGACCGCGGGCTTGAGCATGATCTCGTGATAGTCGGTGTCCAGATGTTGGTTAACTCGGCGTGCCCAGCTGACATCGTCCGGAATTATGTCGTAGCGCAGGTCTTCGCTCTCGATGCCCACCGCATAAGTTCCGATGCGCCGGCCGTTGCTGTGATTTTTCATCATGGCCACAATCGAAGAGGAGTCGATGCCACCAGACAGAAAGGATCCCAGGGGGACATCAGCGACCATTTCCATTTGCACCACCCGATCGAGCGTTTCCAGGACGCGTTCCTGCCACCATGTTTCGCTGCGTCCATCTTCGATCTCGTTGAAGGAGACATCCCACCACTCATGGACGGTGATTTCGTCGCTCCGAAACGTCAAAGTGTGGGCGGGCGGAAGGGTCTTGATTCCTCTAAATAGCGTGTTCGGATCCGGGACCCAGAGAAAGGTCAGAAACTGGTGCAAGCCTTCGGTGTCCAGAGCGCGCTCAACGAGTCCGGTAGCCAGAATGGCTTTGGCCTCGGATGCGAAGATAAAGGAACCTCCCATACCGTTGTTGGAAGGCAGATAGGCGTAGTAGAGGGGCTTAATGCCAACGTGGTCGCGGGCCAGGGTCAGCGTTCGCTCCTGGTTGTCCCAAATGGCGAAAGCAAACATGCCGTTCAAGTGAGATAAGCAGCCTGTTCCCCACTGAGCAAACGCTGCCAGCAAGACTTCGGTGTCGGTGTCGGTGCGGAATTGGTGGCCTTTAGATTTCAACTCTTCGCGCAGTTCGCGATAGTTGTAGATCTCGCCGTTGAAGGTGATGACGTAGCGACCGTCGGCGGACAGCATCGGCTGATGACCGGCGCTGGAGGTGTCAATGATAGCTAAACGGCGGTGGCCCAAACACACACGCCGTCCAGTTTCGTCTATGGCTTCAGAAGTCCAGACGCCCTCATCGTCGCGTCCACGATGCTCGATGGTCGCGAGCATAGGCCCGATGACCCGATCCGGTTCGGCAGAAATTATTCCGGCAATGCCACACATAAAGAACAGCGTTCAAGAAGTTGAGAGTTCAAGCTTTAGCTTGCCGGTAGCGCAAACCCACAACCTAAAGGTTGAACTCTCAACTTCTTGAACTCTCAACTTCTTGAATCACTCATAATCTCTCGGGTTGTCCGCTGCGCAACGAATCAAGAATACGAAACGTTGCGCGCGTAGTGGATGCTAGTTCTGAGAGAGAAATGGGGGCTGGTCCGCCTTCAAGTACCATCCGGCACGCTGCTTTTGCTTCACCAGATTGTCCTTTGTCCTGTTTCCCCATTTTCAATCTCTCCTCCCGGCCATTGCGGTAGAGCAACGCGCTGCGAAAATCGTCCAGCACAAAGACTTTGCCTTCAGCAAAAATCTCCACGCGTTCTTTGGGCAACGTCTTATCGCCCTCCGCCAGGTAAGCGATGCACCCGTTTGAGCCGTCAGCGAATCTCAAAGTAATCATGACCGAGTCGTCATTAGTAATTTCCTGGTTACCACTCGCGACCGCCTCGGCAAAGACGGACACGGGAGGCGCCTCGATCCAGTATTGAAGCAGATCGATGAAGTGACAGACTTCGCCCACAATGCGCCCACCTCCTTCGCGCGGATCCTGCGTCCAATGACCTTTGGGCACGCGCCCGGCATTTACCCGATAGACGAACGACAAAGGCGCATTTCTCCGCGAAAAGAAATCTTTGGCCTTGGCAGCGAGCGGGGAAAACCTTCGATTGAAACCAACCATCAAGTGGCCGTTCGAATTTGCCGCGACGTTTAGCAATCGATCCAGGTCCTCATCGCACAAAGCCAGCGGCTTTTCCACAAAGACGTGGCGGTCACGTTCCAGGGCCCGCCTTGCCAACTCGGCGTGCAAGTCATGACGCGTACCAATCACCACCAGATTTACGTTGGGATCATCAATCACCGCATCGGCGTCAGACACGGCCCGCACGAAACCGAATTTATTGCCCACGTCGTGCGCCGATACACCGGAAGCCGTCGCGATCGAGAGAAATTCCGCGCCGGCACTCTGGAACTGAGGGAGCAACATCGCGCGCAGGTAATCACCCGCGCCGATCACTCCGATGCGAACCTGCCCCTCCGGCTTGCGAGACGAGATCGAGTGGCCAGTCAACTCGATTACCCGTCCTGGTTCGCTTTCTGGATCGTACTCGAGCAAAACTCCCAGGTGCGGCTCAGGCACACTTCCGGCAATTACTTCGTACGCACGCTCGGCTTCCGCCACTGGGAAGCGGTGAGTGACGAGTCGATCGACATTGACGCGGCCTGCAGAGATCAGTTGCAGGAAGGCTTCGATATTGCGCTGCTCGGTCCAACGCACGTAACCAAAGGGATAATCGTGCCCACGCTCTTCGTATTCGGGATCGTAACGACCTGGCCCGTAGGACATTGAAATCTTGAGCGTGAGTT
>JAMQPI010000052.1 GCA_023717565.1 Pyrinomonadaceae bacterium
GGTGCCTGGTACTGCGATCTTCATGAACGGGAATGCAACCCGGACTCCCCCGGCCCTGATCCATAACCTCGAACACAATAAAGTACTGCACCAGCGGGTGCTCTTCCTCACGGTGAAGACCAGGCTGGTACCGTACGTCGATGATTCGGAGCGAGTCGAAATAGAACCTATTGGTAATGGGTTCTACCGGCTGAGAGTCTTCTATGGGTACATGGAAGATCCGGAGATTCCCAAGGTGCTGGAAAACGTAAAGGCGCCAGGATTCAAGTTCAACGCGAAAGAGACCACCTACTTCCTTGGCCGCGAGACCATCATGGCCAGCAAACGCCCCGGGATGGCTCTCTGGCGCGAAAAAATCTTCGCCCTCATCTCCAGGAATGCCACGAGTGCGACCGCCTACTTTTGTCTGCCGCCCGATCGAGTGGTCGAGTTGGGCTCGCAGGTGGAAATCTAAATGAGAAATAGAAAATAGTCTTTCGTTTCTCACTTGCCATTCGTAACTCAGAGCCGCACTGCGCGTCTCGCACTTTTGGCATACAATCAGGCGCGTGAGATCAATGCGTTCCCAAAGGAATTGGACCGGCTACCTGGTCGCAGCCTTAGGCATCGCTGTCACAACCGCTGCGCTGAAGCTGTTCGGCTCCCACATCAACTCCACTACCGTTGCACTCGCCCTGTTGCTCCTGGTACTGATGGTCGCCACCAGGTATGGGGCGAGTCCGGCCGTGACAGCCTCGATACTCGGTGTGTTGTCCTTCAACTACTTCTTTCTACCACCGTTCGGCACGCTGACGATCGCCGCTCCGGATAATTGGGTCGCTCTGTTTGCCTTTCTTGTGACTGCCATCACCGTGGGGCAGCTTTCGGCTCGTGCTGAACGGCGAGCCGAAGAGGCCGATGCCGGACGCCGGGAGATCGAACGCTTGTACGAAGAGTTGCAGAGCGCCTTCGAGCGAGCGAGCCATGCCGAAGCCCTCAAGCAGAGCGAGAAATTGAAATCCGCACTGCTCGACGCAGTCACTCATGACATTCGCACGCCGCTCACGTCGATCAAAGCATCGGTCAGCACGCTCCTGGAGGAACTGCAGGGCACCTCGGTCAGCGACAGGCCCGTGACTCTTGACATCGATGCGCGAAGAGAAATGCTGGAGGTGATCGATGAAGAGTGTGACCGGCTGAATCGGTTCGTTGAAGGGTTGATTGAACTGGCGCGAATTGAAGCGGGCGAGTTGCACCTTCGTCGCCGGTGGGGCGTTGTCGATGAGATCGTTGCGACTGTGCTTCAGCGTGCCGAGCCGCTGACGCGGAACCACGAGGTTATCGTTGAAATTGCCGACGAAATACCTGCCGTCCAGGTAGACCCTCGCGCAGTCGCAGAAGTGGTGTTCACGCTTATCGATAATGCGGCTAAGTACTCGCCGGCGGGAACGAAAATTCTGGTTACCGCGCAGCCTACCGACGACGAGATGATCCAGATTGCCGTTGAGGATCAGGGACAGACTCTTCCACCCGACATCCGCGAACGCGTATTTGATAAGTTCTTTCGTGCCACCCGCGACGGTGATGCCGGCGACAGGATCCAACCTAAGGGAACCGGGATGGGACTCCCGGTCGCCAAAGGAATTGTCGAAGCCCATGGGGGGCGAATCTGGATCGAAGATAAACAGGAAGGGCCGGGGACGCGGGTCGTATTCAACCTTCCGATTGGCGACGTGGAAACTCCGCCAGACCGATCACCGGATATGATTGCCGGTCAGGTAATAACTCAGTAGGTGAATTGATGGTGTTGAGCCAGCCGCCGCGGATTTTGATTGTGGATGATGAGTCGCAGATTGCCCGCGTCTTGCGCACGGGACTCAAGACCCACGGTTATGACGTTCGGGTCGCAGCGGACGGTGTTTCAGCCTTGGAAACTTTCAGCGACTGGCATCCCGACCTGGTGGTGACCGATCTGGCCATGCCGAATATGGATGGCCTTGATCTTTGTCGGCGTCTGCGAGCGATCTCACACCTGCCGATTATCGTTCTTTCAGTTCGTGGTGAAGAAAAGACCAAGGTAGAAGCGCTTGACGCCGGCGCCGATGACTACGTCACCAAGCCCTTCGGGATGGACGAATTGCTCGCGCGCGTGCGGGCACAGCTGCGGCGGGCGGCAGCGCCTCCCTTAACGGAAGCTTCTTCGGCGGTTTTAGAAGTCGGCGATTTCCGGATAGATCCTGATGCGCGCAAGGTCTTCGTGCGGGAGATGGAAGTCCATCTGACGCCCAAGGAGTACGAGCTGCTGCTTCATTTCGTGCGCCACGCAGGAAAGGTCCTCACGCACCGCACGCTGCTGGCCGCAGTCTGGGGCGGTAATTACACGGAGCAGGGCGAGTACCTGCGTGTGTTCGTCGGACAACTACGGAAAAAGATCGAGCCCAACCCTTCGACTCCACGTTACATCCTCACTGAACCCTGGGTTGGCTATCGCTTCAATCCCGATTCGTAAGAAGAGACCATCCGCAGATTACGCAGACAGAAACGAAGGAGGCAGGAGCAGGAGACAGACGGCAGGAGTACGAACCTGGTAACCATTGGCATGCTGTTGCTGTTCCTGCTCCTGCCGTCTGCTCCTGCCTCCTGTCTCTTTCCCATCTGCGTAATCTGCGGATCGCTTTCATTCTTACGAACTTTTTATAAACCCCTTACGCCATCCTTACGCGGCGGGTCGTAGTATTTCTGCATGAACCAAGATTACGAACCGCAAGAGGATCTGGACTGCGATATTTATGAGCGAATGCAGCGCCTAATAGAAAACAACCCGAAGGCGTGGCAATCATTCGGCGCGGTGACGGGGCTGGTGGGTGGTGTATTGGCACCCGTCATAGGAACGCTCTTGATCCTGGTCGCGTGGTATATCCATTCAGAAAGGATCGTCTCCTCTCTCAATGGTTTAAGTATCGGTGCCTTCGTCCTGACCATTCCGCTGTTAACATTCGGCGCCCACTGTCTTGATCTGTTGGAAAGAAAGACGGCTCGCCTCTCGCTGCCAGTGGATCAGCAGTTCGAACAACTTGCGTCGGACCCCCCTGACGACCAACGCGAAGCCAGTCATGGAAGACGTCGTCGCCTCAAGCTGACTGGCGCGTCCGCGGCGTTGGCCTTGCTCTTTGTGCCATCCGCACCCAGTCACGCACAGCAGACCATCTTCAATGTGCCGTCCACGGACGTCCTCGATAAAGGCAAAGTCTATGGCGAACTGGATGTAACGTTTAAGCCTAACAACGATTCAGGCAACGTCGTGCCGAGGTTCTCATCGTTCGTGCCGCGAGTTGTCATCGGCACTGGTGGTCGAGTTGAGATTGGCTTGAATATCACCGGCAACATTAACCCTGGGCCTGACGCGACGACGCTCGTTCCAGCGATCAAGTACAAGGCGTACGATGGTGGCGACAACGGATGGGCGATCGCCCTTGGAGATAACCTGTCCATCCCGGTGCGCAACAAGTCTTACGACATCGGTAACTACGTCTACGCGCAGGCGAGCAAGACTTTCAAGAGCAAGACCCGAGTCACTTTTGGCGGCTATCATTTCAGCGACAATGTCGTCGCGGTTGGCGCCCAGCGAGCGGGTGGACAGTTTGGGTTCGAGCAGCCAATCACTTCGACCTTTGGCATCGCCGCTGACTGGTTCACTGGTAAACATGCGGCGGGTTACTTTACGCCGGGTTTCAACTTCAAACCCCATCCGAAAGTGACGGGCTACGTCGGCTACTCAATTGGTAACTCCGGTGCGTCTAACGGCAATCACTTTGTCTACACGGCCATTGGCATAAATTTCAACTGACGAGGTCTCAATGTTAGACATTATTTTTATCGGGGCAACACTCGTTTTCTTCGGGCTGGCGATCGCTTATGTGCGCGGTTGCGAGAAGCTGCAGTGAGGGGATGATCATGAATCTCGAAACTATTTTAGGGCTGGCAGCCTCGGCGCTGCTGCTCGTCTATCTGACGTATGCGCTGCTGCGCCCGGAGAAATTCTAAGGACAGGAGACAGAAGTCAGGAGTCAGAAGCCAGAATAAAATCAAAGAGCTCCTGCCTTGTATTCTGACTCCTGACTCCTGACTTCTGAGGAATCTATGACTCTAAACGGCTGGCTACAAATTCTGTTTTTCCTGGCGCTCGTCCTGTTCGTGACGAAGCCTTTGGGCGTTTTCATGACGCACGTCTTCAACGGTGAGAAAACGTTTCTCGATCCGGTGCTGAGACCCCTCGAGCGTCTGATTTACAAACTCACCAGAGTGGACCATGAACGGGAGATGCGCTGGACGGAATACGCCGCGGCGATGTTGCTCTTTAGTGTGGTCTCGATGGTGGTGCTGTACGCGATTCAGCGGCTGCAGGGTGTATTGCCCTTCAATCCGCAGCAATTGCCTGGCGTAGACTCCGCCAGCTTTACCGGCTCAGCCTTCAATAACGCAGCGTCATTTACCAGCAACACGAACTGGCAGTCTTATGTGCCTGAAGTGACCATGAGCTATCTAACGCAAATGGCGGGATTGGCTTATCACAACTTCACTTCGGCGGCCGTCGGCATTTCATTGGCGGTCGCTTTCATTCGCGGCATCGCCAGGCGCGAGATGCAAACCATCGGCAACTTCTGGGTGGACATGACCCGCTCGGTGCTGTGGGTCTTGCTGCCCTTCTGCCTGGTTGGCGCGCTCGTGTTGATCTCGCAGGGGATGATTCAGAACCTTAAGCCCTACGACATCGTGAAGCTCGTCGACCCGCAGACGATTGAAGTAGACAAGAAGGACTCTGCCGGCCACGTCGTCACCAACCCGGATGGGACCACGGTGAAGGAAGCCCAAGGCGTTACTGATCAGGTTATCGCACAAGGCCCCCTTGCGTCGCAGGAGTTCATTAAACAATGGGGCACGAACGGCGGAGGCTTCTTCAATGCCAACAGCGCGCACCCGCTCGAGAATCCGACGCCTTTCACCAATCTAATCGCGATGTTTTCGATCTTTGCCATCTCCGCCGGATTGACCTACACGCTCGGGCGCATGACTGGCTCGGCAAGACACGGGTGGGCCGTCTGGGCGGCTATGGCGGTGCTCTTTGTGGTCGGCGTGACTGCGGCTTACTGGGCGGAAGCTCGAGGCAATCCGCTGCTGGCAGGGACCGACCAAAATGTGAGCGCAACTCAGTCAGGCGGGAACATGGAAGGTAAGGAGGTGCGCTTCGGCATCGCGAATAGTGCACTCTTTGCGACAGTGACAACGGACGCTTCGTGCGGCGCGGTCAACTCGATGCACGACAGCTTTACCCCGATCGGAGGCCTGGTGCCGCTCGCCAACATCATGCTGAGCGAAGTGATCTTCGGCGGCGTGGGCGCGGGCATGTACGGCATTCTGATTTACATCGTTTTGGCGGTCTTCATTGCGGGCCTGATGGTCGGGCGCACGCCTGAGTATCTGGGAAAGAAGATCGAATCTTACGACGTGAAGATGGCAATGCTGGTGGTGTTGGTTTTTCCGTTGACGATTCTGGTGTTCACGGCCATCTCTATGGTGTCGCCCAGTTTTGGCACTTCCCAACTGAACAACTCTGGGCCGCATGGCCTCTCGGAAATTCTTTACGCATTCACATCGGGCACAGGCAACAATGGTTCGGCCTTTGCGGGCATTTCAGCGAACACACTCTGGTACAACTCGACGATAGGGATGGCCATGTTGGTGGGGCGGTTCTTCATGATCATTCCGATGCTCGCGATTGCCGGCAACCTGGCACGGAAGAAGACTGTGCCACCGTCGTTAGGTACATTTCCGGTCACCACTCCGCTGTTTACGACGCTGCTGGTAAGCGTGATTGTAATTGTTGGCGCGTTGACGTTCTTTCCGGCCCTGAGCCTGGGACCGATCGTCGAGCATTTTCTGATGCAGGCGGGGAGGACATTCTGAGGGAATTGTGATTTTTGATTGCCGATTGCAGGAACCAACTCTTGACAGTAAAACAAAATCAACTTGGCTGGGTCCTTCGCCAACTGTGGAACATCTCTGCTGAAGAAGAAAGGGGCTTGTTCGAGGGGTTTCACTCTGTAGGAGTGAGATGTTTATAGACCAGCACACAATGCACATCCCTTCGCCGTTCGGAGGGGCGGAATGAACTGGATGAGTACCTG
>JAMQPI010000057.1 GCA_023717565.1 Pyrinomonadaceae bacterium
TTGAGCTTCAAGCAACAAGTGGACTGCGTCTAACAACTCCTGGTTGTCAAAAGGCTTGGTCAACGTAAGCTGTGCACCAAGCTTCTCCGCGAGCAGCAGATATTCTTCCGCTTTAGCCTGTCTCCCTCCTTGTCCTCCTCCGGACATGGCGATGATTCGCACGTTGTGATTTATACGTCGAAGCTCCGTAATCATTTCCAGGCCTTCTATCTCTGGCATCACAAGATCGGTAATAACCAGATCAAAACCGTGTTGCCGATAAAGATCACAAACTCCTCTTCCGTTCGGTGCTTCCCAAACCTCATACCCTGAGCTGGTCAACAGCCTTGTGAGCATGGTCCTCAACTGATCATCATCTTCCACAAGCAGAATGCTAACCATGTTAACCAATCCTCGACCTCTCTCAGCCTGCGTCCAACAGCTCGCGGATTTTGCGCGTTAAGGTCGCCGTGGCAAATGGCTTCGCAATGAAATTCACTCCCGCATTCAACACGCCACGATGGACTATCGCATCCGCTGTATAACCAGACATGTAAAGAACGATCATCTGAGGACGCAGACTCTTTAACCGGTCAGCCACCACCCGACCGCTCATTCCCGGCATGACTACATCAGTTAACAATAAATGAATCGTCTCCGGATATTGCTTACAGATGGGCAGAGCCTCGGCACCGTTCGCCGCCTGGAGAACCTTGTAGCCAGCTTCCTCGAGAGTCGTTCGCGTCAGGGTACGGACTGTTTCGTCATCTTCCACCAGTAGAATCGTCTCGGTAGCAGGCGCGGAGGGCTCGCCGGATTCGATGGGTTGTTCACCCTCAACCTCGGCATGAACGCTCGGAAGATACAGCTTGAAAGTCGTTCCCAACCCCTTCTCGCTATAGACCCAGATATTTCCCATACTCTGCTTGACGATTCCATACACTGTTGAGAGTCCCAGGCCGGTCCCCTTGTCCAAATCCTTTGTGGTATAGAAAGGTTCAAACAGTCTGACCTTCGTCTCGTCATCCATGCCGGACCCGTCGTCGCTAAGGGCGAGCATCGAGTAAGGTCCGGGTTTCACACCAAGGTGATGTCTGCAGTACTCATCGCTGAGGATGACATTCTCCGTTTCAATGGTCAGTCTGCCGCCGTCGGGCATGGCGTCCCGAGCGTTAACCACCAGGTTCATGATGACCTGCTCAATTTGTCCAGGATCGGCATTCACACGTAGCAACCCAGGCTCAAGCACAGTTCGGAGATCAATATCCTCACCGATCAGCCGCTGGAGCATTGTTTTCAGATCGGAAACGACCCTATTCAGGTCAAGAACTCTCGGCTGTAAAACCTGCTTGCGGCTAAAGGCGAGAAGCTGCCGAGTCAGGGACGCGGCCCGTTTACCAGCTTTTCTTATCTCTCCGACGTTTAGGGCTAAGGCTTCATCGGGTGGCAATTGCCGAAGAGTCATTTCGCTATAGCCGTTGATGACGGTGAGCAGATTGTTAAAGTCGTGCGCGATTCCCCCAGCCAGCCTTCCGACCGCCTCCATCTTTTGCGATTGGCGCAGTTCCTCCTCTAGAGCCCTTCGTTCGGTTACGTCGCGGAAGGCGAGGACTGCGCCGACACGCTGTCCGCTCGTAATGATCGGCGATGAACTAATTGAGACATGAAACATTGTGCCGTCTTTGCGCGTGAAGACATCATCCTCAATGTTAATTGAGTCACCTGATTTGAGCGTTCGTAGCAGCGGGCAATCCTCTACCAGCGTTGGTGTGCCGTCTGCGTTTTGGAAGTGGATAACCCCATGCGCGCCCTGTCCGAGGAGTTCAGCTTGCGTCCAGCCGAGCGCGACCTCTGCTGCCGGGTTCATGAAGGTTACTCTCCCGCTCGGGTCAACTGCATATACGCCTTCGCCCAGACCTGTGGTGAGGGCCTCGTTGAAATCAAGGTGCCGACGTAGTTCCTCTTCAGCCTGCTTACGTTCACTAATGTCTGTCGTGACACCACGCATCCCGACCGGACGACCTTGAGCGTCCTTGGCGACCACAGACTGGGATTCGACCCAGAGAATGCGTCCATCCTTCGTGAGCCAGCGAAATTCCTGTTTGATGATAGTCTTGCCGCTGATGAAAGCCGCGGCAGCATCGCGGCCTGCCTGCTCTTTATCATCCGGGTGAACAATTGTGAGCCAGAAGTTCGGCGTTGAAAGCCATTCCTCCACTTTGTAACCGAGCATCGTTTCGATGTAGTCACTAACAAAGTTGATCCGTTGCGCATTAGTGTCCGGCTGTCCCCAGGCCTCCCAAACCACGCCTGGCACGCTCGCCACGATGTCATTCAGTCGCTGGCGTTGGCTTTCGAGCTGGGCATTCAGTTGCCTTTGCCCCTCCACATCCTTCCGGTGCTCGGTGATGTCGCGCAGCACTGAAAAGTGACGACCGGGAAGGAAGTTGGCGGTTGCGAAGAAGTCAACATCCAAGACCTTGCCGTCCGGTTGCCGCAGTCGGATCAATCTTCGCACCTTACCCGCCTTGAGAAATACCTCCCACGCAAGCGATACCTCTGCCCTGGCATCCTCTTCGGTAAAGTCATCAATCGTGCGGCCAATGATCTTGTCGTAGGGGACAGCTAGAAGATCGCAGGCGGCAGGGTTGGCGTCCAGGTAAACACCCTGATCACTGGCGATTAGGACTGCATCAGGGGCGTTCTCGAAGAGCGTCCGAAACTGTGATTCAGAATGCCTTAAGTCATCTTCAACACGTTTGCGAGCGATCGCCTCGGCCAGCACATTAGCGACGGCACTTAGAAAACTGAAATCATCGGGAAGGAATGCCCGCAGCGCAGTGGTGTACGCGCCAAGTACGCCGTAGGGACGATCCACTCCCCGGACAATCACGCTCATGCCGCTGACGATTTCGTATTCGTGCAGCGCCGCGTCGTTGAACCGCGTCTCCGTTCGCAAGTCTTCGACGATCACAGGTTCATCGGACAGCAGCGTGAATCCGGCCTGAGACTCTTTACTGGCGCTGCTCTGGACCTGCCCGCCCAAGTATTCTTCTTTCCAGCCTACGCCCGCCTTCAGTATGAATGCGTCAGCTTCAGGCAGGAGTTGCAAAAGTCCGCAATACTCAACTCCGAGCGTCCGCGCGACCAAAGACACGGCCTCCGTAAACAAATCCTCGAGTTCGCCCCCAGTCAATGCCAGGCGTCCTATTTCCGCAACTGCGGCTTGCTTCTCAGCGTAGGCTCTGACTTCGCCTTCGCAACGGTGACGCTCCCTGGTGAGTTCAATTGAGTATCTGAGGGTCCGTTCCAGATGGTCTGAGGGCGACTGATCTTTTTGCAGATAATCTGTGGCCCCGGCCCGCATCGCCTCCACATCGACGTCGTGGTTACCCTGGCCAGTGAAGAGAATCAGCGGCACGGTTAGTCCAGCTTCGCGGGCCTCACGAATTAACTCAACACCGTCTCGTTCGCCCAGGCGATAGTCCACCAGGCACACGTCATGTTCCCTGCGCTTGGCTCTTTTCAGCCCCTCTTCATAGGTGGATACCCAGTCAAGTTCATACTCGCTGGACTTCACCTTCGCAAGCAGTGCCCGTGTGAGAATGTAATCTTCTTCATCGTCGTCGATGAGGAGGACTTTGATCGACTCTCGATTCATACGGTTCGCTCTCTTCCACAGTCTTGATGAACGAACTCCTCGCGTCCCGAAAGACGATCGCTAAAGGCGGTGTTAACCCGGGCTTTTGGATGAAGTACGGGCGACATCTATCGGGTAGGTACGACTCTCTCTGTGCTTCGGCCTCGGGAGTAACGAGGTCACCTGAGGCACTAATATACCTTCGTCCAAAGGCTGTCTGTGCGTTGACGCACTAAGGGCGAAAATTCCGCGCCAAGTGTTCAAAACTCGTTATGTGGTTCAGGAAAAAGGGGTTCGGCGGCGGTACGGTTTTTACCTCGCGACGGGGAGATTTACCCCTCGTCGGGTTACAGGCTCCTCACTGAGTTCAATGTTGATCGGGGGACTTTCGACCCCTGAGGGCGTTCGCGCACGAATGGCAATTCTTCCCGCAGGAAGACCTCGGAGAATGTATGCCCCAGTAATACCGGTAACTACCTCTATGGTTCCAATTCCTACTCGCGCTCCTGCCACGGGCATATCCTTCCCAAGATCGAATTTCCCGTTGGCGTCCGTGTCGATGAAAACGACGCCGGATACTGCGCGCTGCGCGCAAAGCGGAATGTCCTGATAGAGACTTTGTAACGGCGCGACAACAATAGTCCAGGAGGTTTGCGCCGGCACACGAAAATCGGCGGGCAAGGTGGTCGAATCGACTTCGAGCGTATAGCTGCCAGGAGCAACACTCCGAAATTGATAAGCGCCGCTGCCGTCTACAAGAACGATGGCCGGCGCACCGGGTCCAATCGTTGGACGCAAGGTTAGACGTACGCTACCGACGCCCGGAAGGTTACCCGCGGTGTGATCACCTTTTTGCGATACGTCATTGAATACGCGGCCACCAACTGAACCGTAGTTAGTAACGCCGAAGCTGACGTTCAGGGTTTGCCGCGCTGGGAGGAAACCGCGTTGTTCGGTGATGGTGGTGGCCCGCCATACTACGCCCAGTTCTTCAGAAACAAAGCTGACCTGGTATGCACCTGAATTGATTGAAAAACGAAAATGGCCGCCCTCGTCTGTCATAGCAGTTCGATCTGCATCCATTTGAACCTTCATCCCTGCGAGGCCGGGCTCGTTTGGATCATCGTCTCCGTTGCCGTTGAGATCGATAAAGACCCGACCCTGAATCTGCCCACGTTCCAGGCCAAGCAATCTTGAAAACTGAAGTCCGCCACCGCTGCCGGCACCAAAGCGATGCATGAAAGAAACCGTTAGCGCAGATTGGCCGATCAAGTCGCTGCCGCCAAAAGATCGCGAGCCGGTTAGCTGGACAGAGTTGGCGGCATCCAGCCGCATGCTCACACTGGCTGAAGCAATAACATTCCGCTGCTCGCGTCCCAGAATTTCCCCAGTGCTGTAGCGTCCCTCTGCCGCCAGGTTAATTCGCGAGAAGTCCGTCTGCAGGCGCACTCCCGCCTCCAGGCCGCGCGTGTGCGGGAGTTCGACGCCCGGAAGGAGTAGATCGAGGACGTCACGATTCGTTTGCAGAAAACCCGCCGGATCCTCGGCGAACGCGCGTTGTAGTAGCGGCGGGAGTAGGGTCGGGTTGCGGATGATGAGCCCTGCAAGGGAAGATTGCTGTCGTGCATAACTCACAAAACCGGTAGCAGAACCTCTCTTAAAGGAGTAGCGAAGCTGCTCGTCGAAATTGAAGCCGCCCTCAGTTCCGGCGTCAGCGCGGCTCTCGCGGCTTGAATTTAGTCGGGCTTGAAAATTGTTCGACCAGCTCTCGCTAAACCGAATATCGTGACCGATCGTTATCGTGCGGGTTTCGAGTTGGAACCCTGAGCCACCACCTGGAGCGTTGATTTCGATTCGCTGCTGCGAGAAACCGAAGTCGAGCCTTGAGTCCGTTGCGAGTCTGTAGCTGGCGTTAGCATACAGGGATGTACGGCCCAGGGCGGCACGACCGGCGGCCGCGGGCGGGGCAACAGCGGTATGGTTGAAGCTGAAGGAAGCATTTAGGCGCGAGCTGGCACGCCAATGCAGAGCGAACGCCTCTGTCTCAGTACCACCGGCGTGTGCGCCAATGCTGATGAGCGGCGATTTTCGATTGAGCCTCACGATCTCACCATAGGCAGTCAATGGACCGTGTATAAGATCGAGTCGGGCGCGCCATGAAAGCCCGCCATTCGCATAGGCCACTTCGCCTTCAGTGGCGACGTTGGCACTGGGCGCATAGCGGCTGTCCAGATGAAAGACCGTGCCTCCTTTGCCCAACTTGTTATTCTGATCGGGCCGGACAGTGAAGACTCCAGCACGCACGCGCCCTGATGGTCCCTGCATCAGCGGTAATAACACGCCCATCACACGACCTTGATTCTGATCAAAGAATGAGAGCGAAGGACGCGCGAGGCCGGCAAAAAACTCGGCTCCGCGCAATACTGAGGTGGGATTCGAAACGAGGTGAAAGCCACGCATCGTATAACTGTTGAAACTGTTGGGAGAAATATTGATCGGGCTATCCAGAATATCGACTGAGCCGTCGGCACCATCAACCCCGAGAGATAAACGG
>JAMQPI010000062.1 GCA_023717565.1 Pyrinomonadaceae bacterium
CTGGCCCGCCGGCAGGGCGAAGTAACGGGGCGTGAGGCCCGGGCTCTGGGAGTGCAACAGGTCTACGCGCCTGTGGTCGACGTGAACAACAACGCCGCCAACCCGGTGATCAATGTGCGTTCATATGGCGAAGACCCGGTGGAGGTCGCTCGCTTTGGGGCTGCATTCACTCAGGGCGCCCAAAACGCCGGTGTGATCGCCACCGCAAAACACTTTCCCGGGCACGGTGATACGGCAGTTGATTCACATCGAGGCCTGCCCGAAATTAATGTCGGACGTGAGCGGCTGAACACCGTTGAGTTGGTGCCTTTCCGCGCGGCGATCGAAGCTGGTATAGGAGCGGTGATGGTCGCCCATGTCGGCTTACCTCAGATCGATCCGACGTCAGTCAAGCCGCTACCGAGGGACAAAAGAATCGGACCGACTGATACGGATGAGGCCGGCGAGATCATAGCCGAGAGTGCTGCAATTCCGGCGACGGTTTCGCCTGTGATCGGCAAAATCTTGAGAAACGATCTCAAGTTTGGCGGCATGATTGTTACGGACGCTCTCAGCATGAGTGGCTTGACCATTTACTTCAATCAGGACGAAGCGGCCGTGCGGGCCCTGGAAATGGGCGCGGACATGTTATTGAAGCCCGCTGATCCCGATGCTGCTTTTCGCGGCGTACGAGAAGCAGTTCGGAGTGGCAGGTTGACAGAGAAGCGAATCGAAGAATCTGCGCGCCGGTTGCTGGCGGCTAAGTATGATCTTGGACTCACCAAGCAGCGGCTCACGCCACTCGATGAAATTGATCGGATCGTTTCCAACCGCGATGTCGGCACCTTGGCGCGCGAGATTGCCGAACACGCGATCACGCTGGTGCGCAACGACGAGAAGCTGGTACCGCTGAGCAGTCTAAAGGCCGATGCGCGCATTCTTAACCTGGCCATTACCAACGGAGACGATCGGTTGTGGATCGCCAACACCTTCGCGGCAGAGATGGCGCGCGGAAATCGCAGGGTCGAAACAGTGGTGCTCGACGAGCGCTCTTCGGATACGGATGTGCAGAAGGTAATTGAAAAGGCAACCGGCGCGGACCTTGTTATTGCCTCGCTTTATGGACGCGTACGAACGGGACAGGTTCGCAGTGTAGGTTTGCCGGAACCCGGAGCGCGAGCGCTATCGTCACTAATCTCGCGCAAGAGGCCGCTGATTGGGCTCAGTTTTGGCAATCCGTATTTGCTGCAGAGTTTTCCGGAACTGCGCACCTACATGGTTGCCTACGGAGACATGCCGAGTCTGCAGCAGGCAATGGCGCGCGCGGTTCTGGGGCAGATCGACATCACCGGGAAGTTACCTATCTCGTTGCCTGGTTTGTATCCGCGCGGCACCGGCATTCAATTGAAAGCGAAGATGTAAGAACGATCCACGAAATCACACGAAACATCACGAAGTAGTTAGTGTGATTTAATGGATCGTTGCTCTGCTGGATTAGCCTATAACTGGATTAGCCTATAAACGGAATATGAAGCGGCTGGCGTTGTCTCTATTCGGTGGTTTTGCAATTCCTTTCCTCTATACCATCATAGCTGGCCCACTCTCGCGTTATATTGAAAGTCCGATTTTGCACCGGCTTGTTTACTATCCGGTGCGTTGGCCGATACTTATTCTTTACCGCTTCATTCCTTTTGACTCAACTCTATTCAGAGATCAGAACTTGCCAGCTCTGTTTATTCTTATAGTTGCTTGCGATGTGATTCTTTACACGATCCTGACGTATTTTCTCTTGAGGGGCTTCTCAAAGCGAAAAGGCAAACCCATCGACGCACCACCCAATCCGCCGCTATTTGTCCAACAATGAAAATTACCCAAGACCTTCGCTTTCGCAGTTCCGTCCTCCTGGTTCTTTCATTCTGTCTATCGCTAAACGCGTTCGCCCAGCTTACTCGCGCCCAACCCGAAGCCGTCTCGCTTTCGACCAAGCACCTCGCGCAGATGGACCAGGTCATTGCCGATTCGATTGGTAAAAGCCAATTGCCTGGCGCTGTTGTTTTAGTGGCAAAGAATGGTCAAGTCGTCTGGCGTAAGGCTTACGGCTCGCGCGCAGTGGAGCCGGTTAGAGAACCGATGACGCCGGATACCATCTTTGATGTTGCCAGTCTGACCAAAGTCGTGGCTACCGCGACCAGCATCATGATTCTGGTCGAACGCGGCAAGGTACGTCTGGCGGATCCGGTGTCGACCTACATACCCGAGTTGAAAGGCGAGGGACGAGAAAAGATCACGATTGAGCTGCTCCTGACCCATCGATCGGGCTACGCGCCGGATTTTGATCTGAAAGAGCGTTGGACCGGATACGACGAGGCAGTTAAGAGATTGATCAAGGAACCGTTGCGAAATCCGCCGGGCGCGCGCTTCGTGTACAGCGACATTGGCTACATCGCTTTGGGCGAAGTTGTGCAACGGGTCAGCGGAACCACGCTCGACAAGTTTGCGCGCCAGAACATCTTCGTGCCTTTGGGAATGCGGGATACAAGTTTTCGTCCGGGGCGAATGCTCAGGAAGCGGATTGCGCCTACCGAGAAACGTCGTGGGCAGCTGAGCTATCTCGGCGACTCAGCGGAAAACGCCGGAGCTGAAGGAGAGGAATGGTTGCGAGGCGAAGTCCACGATCCAACTTCTTATCGGATGAGTGGAGTCGCGGGACATGCCGGGCTCTTTTCCACTGCTGACGATCTGGCCCTCTATTGCCAGATGATCATGAGAGGTGGTGAGTACCGTGGTGCTCGCATCCTGAGTCCTCTATCTGTTGCGGAGATGACGCGACCGCGACTGGTTACTGAGACCGGTTGGACGCGCGGACTCGGCTGGGACATCAACACGAGCTTTTCCACAAATCGAGGCGATCTGTTCCCGCTCGGCTCATTCGGTCACACCGGTTTCACTGGCACCTCCATCTGGATCGACCCGGCTACCAACATGTTTGTGATTTTTCTGAGCAACCGGGTGCATCCCGACGGCAAAGGGGACGTGGCCTCACTGCGAGGCAGGGTAGCTTCTATCGCTGGAGGCGCGACGACTCACCTGGCATCGACCGCCAGAGCTGTGCTGGATCAAACTCAATACTACGAAACTCTGACTAGAGATCTGGCCCGATTTGCTGCTTCCAGCAATCAGGCGGTAGTCGGTAGCGCGGCGCCCATCATCACCGAAGTAAAAGTACTGACCGGCATCGATGTGCTGGAGCGCGATGGTTTTAAACAACTGGCCGGAAAGAAAATCGGTCTCGTTACTAATCACACAGGTAAGGACCGCGACGGACGGCAGACCATTGATGTGCTAAAAAAGGCTGCGGGCGTCGAGCTGGTTGCGCTTTTTTCGCCGGAGCACGGAATTCGCGGCAGCGCCGACGAAAAGGTTTCCGATTCGAAGGACGAGGTGACTGAACTTCCCATCTATTCGCTTTACGGCGAGACGCGCCGGCCAAAGCCAGAACAGTTGAAAGGACTCGACGCCCTCGTCTTTGACATTCAGGATATCGGCACGCGCTTCTACACTTACATTTCGACGCTTGGTTACGTAATGGAGGAAGCCGCTCGGGCCGGTTTGCCGGTCATTGTTCTTGATCGACCCAATCCGATTGGCGGACTAGTAGTCGAAGGTCCCAATGCGGATGCGGACAACCTCTCCTTCACCGCATATCACACTATTCCCGTGCGACACGGAATGACGATTGGCGAGCTAGCCCAACTCTTCAATCAAGACCGGAAGATCAATTGCGATTTGCGAGTGATCAAGATGGAAGGCTGGCAGCGGGCGATGTGGTTTGACGCAACGAACCTCACCTGGGTCAACCCGTCCCCGAATATGCGCAGCCTGACCGAGGCCACGCTCTATCCTGGTGTTGGTCTCCTGGAGACGACGAACGTTTCGGTGGGGAGGGGAACAGATACGCCTTTTGAACTCATCGGTGCTCCCTGGATTGTCGGGCAGGAACTTGCCGCAGCGTTGAATCAACGCCGTCTGCCGGGAGTGAGATTCGTTCCGGTGCGCTTCAAGCCGGCGGCTTCGGTATACAAGGGCGAAGAATGTCAGGGGCTAAATGTTGTGATTACCGACCGCGCGACCTTTCGTCCGGTACCCACCGGAATCGAGATCGCGGTGGCGTTGAGACGTCTCTATCCTGAGCAATGGAAAGTGGACTCGTACGGGCGACTGCTGGTGAATGCGGCCACGCTCGAGCGCGTCAAGCGCGGCGAAGCACCGGAGGAAATTGTGCGCTCGTGGACCACTGGGCTGGATGAGTTTCGCCGTCGGCGGGCGCAGGTTCTTTTGTACAAGTGAGTATTCAAGCGAGAGCCAGCCGACCAGGATCAGAAGACCCAGCCGAGTTCGACGTTCTTTACTCCGTTAGGAGTGAGATGTTTATAGACCGGGACACATTGAATCGCCGTAGATGCGCTGGGACGTCGCGTGCTATAGACATCTCACCGCTTAACGGGGTGAAAAACCCAGGTCAATCAACTAGCACCGCTGGCATCCATTTGCGCACAGAGTTTATTAGGAAGAAACTTGAGGCTTGTCGTAGTTCTTCAATGTGAATAATGCGCTCACGAACGGTCCCATCGGCTAGAAGTTCCTCCCGAAACGTGCCGCCCAACAACCCTGAGTCTTGTGGTGGAGTGAACGGCTCGCCGTCAATGAGCAACACGATGTTGGCCACGCTCGACTCGGTGATCTCTCCTCGCTCATTCCACAAGATCACATCGTCAAAATCGGGCCGTTGCGCCACTGCTTGTTCGTAAACCGTCCGATTGGTGGTCTTGTGAAAGAGAAACCGATCCTGAGAATCCACCGGTGCTGCCGCCAACGTTACGCGTAGAGGTTCGCTCGCGGGAACGCCGAGTGAGACAGGGTCGATTTCAAAGCCTCCATCCTTCGATAACAGCAATCGTATCTTCCATCTCTCGCTCGAACACCTCGCGACGAGGCGATCGAGTTCGGCAAGAACCTGATCCTCTCCTAACTTGAAGTTGAAATACTTCGCCGAGGCTCTGAGTCGATCCAGGTGCCTACTCAGGAGAAACAACTCACCGTTCTCAAGCAGCATGGATTCAAACAGCCGAAAGCGTGGGGTCGAAGCCGTTAGGAATGAGCTCTTTAACAAGCACTCGTCGTACTCGCCTTCGGCGGTTGAATCGATCGTAACACCTCCGCCTACTGCAAACGTCGCTACTTTCGTATCGGAGTCGAGCACCACCGTGCGAATTGCTACATTGAACACGCAGTCACCACCGGGACGTATGAAACCGATCGTGCCCGTGTAGATACCACGCGGACAGGGTTCAAGCTCACGAATAATTTCCGTGGTCCGAATCTTTGGTGCGCCCGTAATGGATCCACAGGGGAAGAGAGCGGTCATCACATCGGCCAGCCCCAGCTCACTCCGCAAGGTTGATTCGACTGTGGAGGTCATTTGCCAGAGAGTCTCGTACCGCTCAACCTCAAACAGCTTCGACACCTTGACCGAGCCAGGAACAGAAATCTTGCCCAGGTCGTTCCGCAGCAGGTCGACGATCATCACATTCTCGGCTCGATCCTTGTCCGACGCTGCCAAGTGCTGAGCCCGTTTCTCATCTTCCTGGCCCCATCGCCCGCGATTGACCGTACCCTTCATCGGCTTTGTTTTGATGGAATCACCGCTGCGCCGGAAGAAAAGCTCGGGCGAGATGCACAGGACCTTATATCTCCCCAGGTCGAGGTAGGCACAATACTCACCGCCTTGCGCCGTACACAGGGTGTTATACCAGGCACCCGGATCGCCGTTGAAATGCGCGCGGAGGGGAAAGGTGTAGTTGACTTGGTAAGTATCGCCAATGGTTATCAGATCGCGAATGCGCCTGATTGTTTCCTCGTATTCGGGACGCCGAACTTGCGGTTCCCACGCGCTTAGATCGTAACCGCCGGCAGTGAACTCCGGAGCTATCGGTATTGGCGTTGCCGGCTTTGCCGGAGTTGCCGGTGTTACTGGGTTGTCAAATACTGCCGCCCATGCCAGGGGAAGGGGACCAGGGCTGTGAGTCTTCAGCGCGCGGTCAAAGGCAGGTGCGGCTTCATAGCTCAACATGAGCACTGCCCAGGCCCCTGACTTTGCCGCGGCCTCCGCAGCTTTGAGCACTGGAACAACTTCTGCGAGTTGGTTGGCTGAATAAGTTGTGAGTGGAGTTGTGAAGCGAAGATGCAGCCCTCTGGCTTGCGGGTCAGACGAACCGAACATCACCTCGAGCATGCTGGGAGTCTACTATCAATCGGAACGAGTGCAGAACCCGCGTGAAGTTTTACACCGAATGTACTATCAGCAGTATTTATCGAAATGATAAGAATCTTTAGCTACCATTATTCGAGAAGCGCACTTATAATCGACGTCTGACGTCGGCAACACTCTGGGCGTTTAAGAAGTTCTTTGCGCCGTTTCTGATCAAATGTAATACGAACCCGTGCATGATGACAGGTGTCGTCACGCGTGAGCGTTAGGTCGTTCTAGTTGATTCTGCCAACGACAAGTCTGTCACTCCGGGAAACAGAACGAGCTTGTTCAGGGCCGGCTTTTTCCAGCAGTCACCATCCTATCGTTTATCTTAAGGAGTCTCCCCATGACAAAAAGCACCATCCCCACTCTCTGGCTTTCAATTCTTGTACTGCTCTGCGTTAGTTCCCTGGGATTGGGCCAGGGAACGACCTCTCGCGTAGCGGGAACCGTGCAGGATGCCAATGGCGGGGCGCTCGTCGGCGTAACTGTGACTCTAACGAACGAAGCCAGCGGAGTTTCCTTTACGACTGAGACGGGCGACGGCGGAGCCTACTCGTTTGATTTAGTTCCGGCTGGAAATTACAGCGTCGCAGTGGAAAGGCAAGGATTCAAAAAGGCTCTGAGTAAGGGCAATGCTGCTAACGTCAATCAGCCGGCAATTGTCAATGTCGTGCTTGAGCCCGGCGCAGTGACCGAATCCGTGACGGTTATTGCTTCAGCGGAACAAGTGCAGACCGGCACCTCCGGCAACATCGGGAGTACGATTGAACAAAGAACACTGGAGAGTCTGCCGATTGTCGGGACTCGAGGTAGAAATCCGCTCGACTTGCTCAATTTCCAACCCGGTGTTGTTTTCGGAGGAAACACCGGCGGCGCCGTTAACGTGAACGGTTCGCGTGACCGTGCCTTTAATTTCACGTTGGATGGAATTGACATCAACGAATCCACGGCCGGCGGTTCAAACTTCACTCCGCTTCGCCCAAATCCCGACTCAGTGCAGGAATTCCAAGTGGTAACGAGCAACTTTACCGCTGAGCTGGGACGCAGCAGCGGCGCGCAAGTAACGTTAGTAACCCGCTCCGGAACGAATCAGTTTCATGGGAATTTCTTTGAGTACTACCGCTCACCCAGGTTCGACGCAAAGAGTTATCCGGTCACCATTGCTGGACTACCTAAGGATCAGTTTGTTCAGCACATTTTCGGGGGCAGCTTGGGTGGCCCGCTCTTTGATCCCGGCTTTGGCGAGGGCGGAAAAGGGTTCCGATGGTTGAGGGACAAGGCTTTTTTCTTTACCAATCTGCAACTCCTGCGCGCATACGATACTGCTCTGGTAGCACGAACGGTCTACACCCAAGCGGCGCGACAAGGTCTCTTCCGTTATGTTGTCGGCAGGGCAAACTCCCCGGCCGGAACTACAACCGCGTCCGTTGACGCCGGCGGAAATCCGATTCTTCCGGCTTGCAACGCCACACCACCAACAAATGCGCCGTGTATTTCGTCCTACAACATAGCCACGAACCCGACTGGGATTGGAATTGACCCGACGCTGGCGGGAGTTATTAACTCGATGCCTTTGCCGAATAATTTTACCGGCGGTGATGGCTTGAATACGGCGGTATTTAATTTTGCTTCTCCGCAACACGAGAAGCAGTATGACTTTGTCACGAAGCTCGATTTCAAACTCCGCGAAAACAGTTTGCTCTACGTCCGTTACGCTCAGGGAAGCCAAACCAGTTTAGGCGATTCGGCAAACGCCGGGCGTCCGGTTTTCCCTGGTTCGCCGAATTTTGTGGACACCTCACGCACTCCGAAGAATTTGGCTGTTAACTGGCGCTGGTCGCCGACGGCTACCGTGACCAATGAGGCGATCTTTGGAATCAGTAAATTCTTTTTTACCTTCGCCACGCCTAATC
Source organism: Pyrinomonadaceae bacterium (assembly GCA_023717565.1). Lineage (GTDB taxonomy): Bacteria > Acidobacteriota > Blastocatellia > Pyrinomonadales > Pyrinomonadaceae > PSRF01. The sequence goes on from JAMQPI010000062.1 coordinate 8,206, forward strand.
CGGATCCAAATCTGCCTTTCGTGTTTCTCAATCCGGCGACGCCGAACACAAACTTCTCCTACAACGCCAGGGGTGTGCGAACTTTGCAGTTTATTGACAACTTAACCTTCGTTAAGGGTTCCCATACTCTTAAAGCCGGAACGAATCTTCGTTTTGGTCGCCACACTGATGACCGTTCGAACGTTGCTGGTTCAGCCATCGAACCGGTGGTAACTTTTAGCGGTGCGGCAGGTTTCACCGGCTTTGGATTGCCGACTGCCAGCGCCACCAGCATTAATACTAACGACTTGACGCGTCTGCAAAACACGATAGTCGACGAGCTGGGGAGAATCGGCAGTGTCTCGCAGGCTTTTGTCTTAGATCCGAGTAATCCGAGTGCCTTTGCTCCGGCAGGAACAAGATGGCTCAACACCGCGTCATATCCCGAGTTGGATTTTTACTTTCAGGATAATTGGCGATTCAGCTCTAACCTCGTCTTTGACCTGGGATTGCGGTGGGAAGCCAAGCTAAATCCCAACGTTGAAGGCCGACCTATTCTAATTCCGAATCAACCAGTAAAGTTAGGCGCGGCCCCCTCAAACACTCTGACATGGGTCGATGGCGACGTGTTTAAGAATGCGAATGTGCTTATGCCGTCAGTTGGCTTTGCCTGGGACCCGTTCAAGAGCGGAAAGACTTCAATCCGGGGAAACTATCGAATCGCGTCGGATAGAATCGCCACATTTTTATTTGGCTCTTCAATCTTCCAAAGCACACCGGGAAACAATGTCGCTGCCACGAACTCCACCTTCGGACAGGGCGGCGGTCTTTATCGAAACCTTGCGCCGGTAATTGCTGGGCTGGCGCCTACATCAACGCCCAGCAGTCTGCGACAACCACCGCCATTCGGAACGGGCTCAATCAGTGTCATGGACCCTGATTTGGAGTTTCCGCAGGTGCACGAATGGTCTTTAAGTTTTCAGAGGGAGATCGGGAAGAATGTAGTTGAAGTAAATTACATCGGCAAGCATGCGGTTCACCTGCTCGGTGGATACAACGTCAACCAGGTAAACGTATTCGCTTCGGTGGCGGGCGTTAGCGAAACTAGTTTTCTCGATGCTTTTAACCGCATCAGGGCTAGTGGAACTTACAACAGTCCGCTAATCAATCTGATCATGTCGGGCAACGCTGCGAACAACGGCGGAACTGCCAGATTTCGCGCTCTCAACACGACGGCTATCACCCAAGGCGGCGCTGCGTCCGCGGCTTTGGTTACTTCACAAAGAACCTGTCAAGCGGCGGATGTGTCGGCGGGAATTTGCACTAACGCGCAGCTTAATCGGCGACTGCTTGATGTAAATGGCTTTACTTATCTGCTCCAGCCGTATCCACAGTTCACGGGTGGCTTGAACGTTTTCGATAGCAGCGACTATTCAAACTACGGCGGTCTGCAGTTAATCTTTAAACGCCGGATAAGCTCCGGCTTAGGTTTCCAATTTGGTTACACTTTCTCGACCTCGAAAGACAATCGCTCATGGGATCCGTCGCTCAGCACCGTTTCTACTGGTTCTGTTCAGTCAGCATCAAGCACACCATTTGACCTGAGAGACCGTAGTTTGAATTACACCTGGTCGGACTTTGATCGCCGGCATGTCTTTCAAGGAACCTACACCTATGAACTGCCTCTCGGCAGAGGGAAAGCCTGGGCTTCTGACGTGCCCAAGATTGTCGATCACATCATTGGCGGATGGCAGCTAGCGGGAACGGTGATCTTGATGTCGGGAAGGCCCTTCACGGTTTACTCGGGCATAAATACGGTCAGCAATGTGGTGCAATCTACTTCTGATTGTAGCGGCTGCTCGAGGGACAGCGGCCAGTTAGTATTGGAGAGCGGCAGGAACTTTTGGTTTGATGCGCCGACCCGCGCTCTTTTCACAGCGCCGGCGCCTGGCTCAATCGGAAATACGGGACGCAATTTCTTTGTTGCGCCGAAGTATTTCCAATGGGATGCCTCTCTTTTAAAGAAATTCAAAGTCACCGAGAGGGTCAACTTCGATCTGCGAGTGGATGCGCGAAACGTGCTAAATAATCCGTCGTTTGATAATCCAACGGCGCTTATCACTTCGGCGATTTTCGGCCGCATCAACGACACCGTTACCAACAATGCGCGAAGGATTCAACTTTCGGGCAAGATTAGTTTTTAAGGGTTCATCTGATCGCGGAACGGGCGTTAGTGAACATCCAAATGGTGAGATCCTGTTGTAGCTACTTTCTCGTTTTCGCGCTTTGGGCGACGCTTACGGTCCCCAGTCTCTCAAATTCGAGTTACGCCAATCGCGACGCCGGTCCCACGTATGATCTGATAGTCACTAACGCGCGCATCGTTGACGGCAGTGGCAACCCCTGGTTTCGAGCCGACGTAGGTATTAAAGATGGCCGCATAACCCGCGTCGGCAAAATCGATCCGGCACAAGCGGAAAAGACAATCGATGTTAAGGGTCAGATCGTGGCCCCGGGCTTCATCGACGTCCACACCCACGTCGAGTCTATTTACAATCTTCCGGCGGCCGAGAACTTCGTGCGGATGGGTGTGACCACTCTGGTCACCGGAAACTGCGGCGGTTCAACTACTGACGTCGGTGAGTTTCTCGGACGGATCAAAGAGAAACCGCTGGCGGTAAACCTGGCAACTCTGATCGCTCATGGCTCTGTTCGCCGTCAGGCTATGGGGTCGGATGATCGCGCACCTAATCCCGACGAAACTAAGAAGATGGAGGCGTTGGTTGAGCAGGCGATGAAAGATGGCGCCGTGGGTCTCTCAACCGGGCTGATTTACGTTCCCGGCACCTACGCTAAGACGGATGAAATCACCAATCTCGCGCGGGTCGTTGCCCGTTACGGAGGGCTTTATGCGACCCATATGCGCAATGAAGGTGAGAAGGTAGCTGACGCCATTCGCGAAAGCATTCAGATTGGCGAAGAAGCTGGACTGCCA
>JAMQPI010000069.1 GCA_023717565.1 Pyrinomonadaceae bacterium
GCCTACGCTAGCACGACACACGTCAGGCTTCTCATCTGAGTTTTGACACAGTCTCGGAAGTTGTGGGATTTCAGAGTTTTACCCACGCTCAATAAACATCGGATCCCTACGGGATTGGGGATACTAGCTAAGCCAATCGCCGGAATAAACCAGCTCTGCCGGCGCGTTAATGACAACTTCTCCGTCCTCACGCCATTGAATTCGCGCCCGGCCGCCAGGCATCAACACATCTATGGAGCGTTCGGTTTTTTCGTTGATCATTGCCGCCACCGCAGCGGCGCAGGAGCACGTTCCGGAGGCGGTGGTTTCGCCTACACCGCGTTCCCAGATGCGCAGCTCAATAGTGTGCCGATCCTCCACGCGTACAAACACCACGTTAGTCCGATTGGGAAACTGCTTGTGGTTCTCGATTGCTGGTCCCAGGCGACGCCAGTCGAGGGCATCGAACGAGTCCACAAAGATACAGCAGTTTGGGTTTCCCATCTGGAGCGCTGTTACGTTTAGTAGATCTCCGTTTACAGCCAGCGGATAGTCTATGACTTTCTCCAATGGCTGGTCGGTGAGCATCGGAATCGAGTAACTGGTGAACCCTGGCTGACCCAGCTCTGAATCAAAGATGTACTTACCCGGGCCCGCTTGCTCCACCAGGAAGTATCGTTTGATACCCGATCGAGTGCTCAGGCGAAGCTCGTCACGGGTCCACAGCTTTTTATGATGAACATATGCAGCAGCGCATCGAGTACCATTGCCCGACAACTCGGCTTCACTACCGTCCGGATTGAAGATGCGCACTCGAAAATCAGCGCCGCTATCGTTCTCGCGGCTGACAACGGCAATTCCATCCGCACCCGCACCGTAATGCCGGTTGCAGATCCGCCTTGCAAACTCCCCCAGGTCCGCGAAGCCGCCGAGCTCCCCAGACTCGATAACTATGTAGTCATTGCCAAAGCCGTGAAACTTAGTGAAGGAAGGCGCCATCTCTATCTGTGTGCTCCTTTTGGAGTGCGGCGGCAAGGCTTTGCGCGACGCCGCTTTGGATTGGCGAGCCTTATTCGAGCCTTACACCGATTGGCGAGCCTTATAACCTCAAGAATCCAAAGCGGCGTCGCGCAAAGCCTTGCCGCCGCACTCCAAACTAAAACCTTCCCCCGAACGAGGCTAACAATACCGTAATCGGATCAATACACAGCGACCGCACGTCCGTGTCGACCGGATAGTTATTAACCATAATAGAAAAGACCAGATTCTCGCCGCCGGCGGTCGTTACATATCCCGCCAGACTCGCAGCCGAACTGAGCGATCCCGTTTTGGCCCGCACGTTGTTCTCAGCCGCGGTCCCTTTCATCCGATTCCTGAGCGTGCCATCGACGCCGGCAATTGGCAGCGCTTCACGAAAGACACCCGCGTATCGGTGCCGGCTCATGTAAGTAAGCAGCTGAACTGACGCCTCAGCAGTGATCATGTCATTACGTGAAAGGCCTGAGCCATCATTCAGAGCCAACCCGATGTTATTCACGCCCGCCTCTCTTAGAAACGTCTTGACGATCTCGATTCCTGCCTCCTCGCTGGTCCGGATCACGTCCGGCGAGCCAGGTGACGGTGGCACAACCCTTCCCAGGGTGCGAAGAATCAACTCAGTGTACAGGTTCTGACTGGGCTTCAGTGTATGAGCAGCGATCAAACCAAACGGTGGCGATTTCATGCTGGCAATTTCAATCGAGCCGTTGGGTTTTGGTATGGCTGCTCCGTTAGCGGATGCGGGCGCTGGAACAGTTCGCGACTTTCCCGTAAAGACGACGCCACGCTGGGCCAACGCAGAGCGAAGCAGGTACACAAACAGGAGTCCGGGATGGGAAATGCCAATTCCCGCCGTGTAACCCCGGTCATCGATCGGGATAGACCCTTGAATCTCAAGCGAGTCCGTTCCAAGACCGCGATGCAACGCCAACTCTCGTTTACTTCCCCGTGGCCCAGTCACGACGCGATTAACAATTACCAGGAGTGGATCGGGTGGGCCAGTTGAAATCACCGCGGGTGCGCCTACGGCGGAGCCAGGCTTAACAGATAAATCCAGCGCGTTATCGTTGACAGTAAGCGCGCTGACCTCTGCGCCGTACCACCACTGCAAATCCTCCCAGTTCCACCCGGCGCCATAACGTGGACCGGTAAAGTAAGTTTCATCGCCGACGAGATCACCTTCCACTCGTTTCAGGCCCGTCGCGGCAATTTGCGATGCGAGGTCATTGATCCCTTTGAAGTAGTCGCCGCTGTTGAAGCGTGCGGCAATTGAAGGATCGCCCCGGCCATAGACTGTCAGGTCACCGTGCAGGACGCCGTTTGCGTTAGGGCGAGCGGCAGCATACACCGACGTCACGAATCGATAGTCAGGCGAAAGCCGATCAAGCGCTGCGGCCACAGTGTAGAGCTTCATATTCGACGCCGGCCGCATCATCTTGCTCGCATTTTCTTCGAACAGGACTTTCCCCGTCTCGAGCGAAGTTACTTTGATTCCAACCATCGCCGGCGCCAGTTCCGGTTCTTGTAACACCTCTGCGATGCGAGCCCGCAACTCTTCTATGGTTCTAGTTCTGGCTGTGCGCGGCGGCGTGGGAGTGGAGCCTGGCGCAAGCGCAGCAGCGGGAACTGGGCTCGGAGTTGGACTCGGACTCTGAACCGGTGCCGGAGTACCTGTCGTCGCTTGACCAGGTTGAACGACGACCCTTCGATCACGTTCGGGTTGCTGGGCTGTGGCAATTGGAACCGCTCCTGCGGCCAGCGCAGTGAGCAGCACCAGACTAATTATCTTCGATATGTATTTACGACTCGTCATTCTCGGAGTGTAATATCCAGCATTCGAGATCAGAAATCAAAAGAGCATCCCTGGGACGGGTCCCGAATGAATCTTTTAAGAAGATATTGGCTTGAGTTTGAAGTTTCTGAGGCTGACGTTAGTCGATATTCGTCCTACGCCGGACTTCAACGTGGATGCGGCGTTACAGCCTATAGTCAGGAAGACGCTTTAGTGTTACTGCGCGAGCACTTATTCAGGAACGATCCACTGCCGCCGATAAGCAAAGTCATTGAAGATGTGGATATCTCAACCTTAGAAAAGAATCATATCCTGCCAAATATAGGAGTACCTTCATGGCGAGGGATTTGGTATCCAAACCTGTGAACAAAGGTGCCGCAAAGTTTATCTACCGTGAATTCTATGATGTCCCAAGGATCTTGATTCTATGGCATCGGCAGATGCAACTGCTATTGGAGAGCAGTTTTGATGATGGCATTGATAACTATGCTAGTACGTATGAAGTATTTCTCCTGCCCAACATTGAGGAGTCGGAGCTGAAAGGCTCATGGGAAGATCTCTCAACCAGGGCCACAGCGCATTTGGGCCAGATACCCGTCCAGGATCTAACCTTTGATTCGACCCTCAGGCTTAAGGTCAACACTGCTCCTATCGACCAGTTGATAGATAAGTGGCATGCCGATTCTTAGCTCGCACGGGTGGTGGAGATCTTGTGAATGCGAATAGTTGATGCTGCCCTCAAACCATTTAGGCGGACTCGAACGAACGATCCGGTGTTTGGTCCGATGCTATACATGGGCGATCAGTTGGGGTACTGGGAAGGCAAAGTTGTATTTGCTCCAACTTCTGATGTGGTGGAAGTATTTGTCGATGGCAACGCTCGGGATGATCTGCGACAGCAACAACTGTTTTTCGAACGAGTGGTGCAGGAGTGGCCAAGTCTAAGAGCGGAAATCAGTAGGATATTGGCGACCAAGTGGCAAGAGCTCATGCCAGAGCGTGTGAATGAATCATCGGACCATTTCATTGTTTCCTCGATGAGCATACCGAACGGTTCTATCGAAGACGGAGAATGGGAAATCTCCTTGTCGAGTACATCGGAACAGAATCAACTGTTGACGGTGCGCATGAAGGGCCGAAAGCCGCAAGAGGTCGTATTGGACGATTGACTTATTAATTGTAATCGAGCATGGGGAGCAAAGAAGACTATGCAACAACCTCAGGGACTGATAGGTGTTCTCAACAACACGAGTGCGGAGTTTGGTGATCGACACGATGCCGCAATGGATTTGGGTGGGTATGATGAGCCGGAAGCAGAAGATGCGCTGACGAAGGTGATCTTAGACCCCACAACAGACCCGTCTCTGGCGGAGACCGTGGGAGAATCACTGGCCGAGATTTGGAGCCGAAAGAATGAAGTCAACGTGGATGTACTTCAAAAACTGAGCGGTGACGTACTGTTGATAACCCTTGGCACCATTGAAGCTCGAATTCCCGAATGGAAAGGCCGCTTAGAATCTTCGGGTTTGATGGGCCGAGTTAAGAAGAGCGGCTCAGGCTCGGAATGGTAAGTAAACACCTGTGTCTTGCAGCTCGGCGAAGTCTTTCCCAGTTCTTTGAGGATTATTCTTGCGGCGCTTAATGCGTGGCCCGAAGTCGAGCCATCAACTCCGCAAACCTGGGGTCGTCGCGAAGGGTGCTCCAGTTGGGATCGCTTTCAAAACACGGGCGGTTCTCGTTTCCCAGAGCAATGGAACGGGACAGCCATTCGAAAGCTTTATCGCGCAGGTCTTCAATCGCATAGACCGAGGCCACCGCATATGCGATATCCGGATCCACTTCTGCATTTCGAATCACCGCGTCCGTTAGTTGCGCCCGCGCCTCGTCATGTTTCCCTTGGGCGCTCAGGAACATCGCCAGGAAGGGTCGCACGCCATGCATGTTTGGACGGCGGCTTAGCACCTGCTGCATCAGTTTGGCGGCCGCGTCGGTCTGCCCGGTGTAATACAACGCCAGCGACCTGAACGTTCCCACCAGAGGATTCTCCGGTTCTCCGGCGTTATCGAGTTCTCGCATCGTCTCGTCGAAGTGGCCCATGTACATATGAACGATGGCCCGGTTGTAGCTCGCAACTACGTGGGCCGCCGGGTCGAGACGCACCAGGCGGTCATAACTGCGTAGCGCGCGCCCGTACTCCCCATCCAACCGGTGCAAAGTGGCTTTGACAAAGTGCACCACGGCTTCATCCGGCGCCTCCCTGCGCGCGCGGGCGACTTCTTCGCGGGCCTTTTGCTTCTGTCCACGCCACATGTAAACAAATACCATCAGCATGCGAGCCTCGATCAACTGCGGGTCAATCGCCAACGCCTTGCCAAAAGCCACTTCCGCCCGTTCGAAGTCCTCCGCTCCACCCAGACCCTTGAAAACCCGGTTGACGTAAGCAGCTCCCAAGCCGTCGTGAGCAAGGGCAAAATTCGGATCGAGCTCAACAGCTCGTTGAAAGTGTTCGATAGCAGCGTTGCAGTCTTCCGGCGCGACCGTGCGAAAAATGAAACGGGCAAAAAGATCTCGTCCGCGCAAATACTGCTCATAAGCAGCGGCGTTTTGCGTGGCAGGTTTCGCCATGCCGGCCTGCTCCGCGTGGCTGAGCTCGAGACGCAAACCTTCAACGATGCGTTGGGCAATCGTGTCCTGGACGGCGATGATGTCGGCCGCGGAAGTGTCAATTCGATCGCTCCAAATGATGTCACCTGAAGCAACGTTTAGGAGTTGCGCCGTCACCCGAAATCGCTCACCAGCGTGCATGAATCCCGCAGTGAGAACAGCGTTGACATTCAACTCCCGGCCCACCTCCCGCGGATCGACTTGCTGACCCTGATACCTGGAGATGACCGACGAAGGACGGACGACGAGCGAGCGCACGCGCGCCAACTCAGTGATGACAGCGTCGGCCAGAGAGAATTCGTAAAAACTCGACGCGGGGTCGTTGCTTAAATTTCGGAAAGGCAGGATGGCCAGACTCTGCTTCTCCTGA
>JAMQPI010000091.1 GCA_023717565.1 Pyrinomonadaceae bacterium
TACTCTCGCAGCGAAAGTCGTCGCCGAGTTTCTTGAATCGCAAAACGCCCAGGTGCTCAGCGCATACTCCGGCGACCTCTTTCGCGCTCGATTCACCTCGCGATTGTGGATGCGTCGACTGGTAGCGACCGCTCGTCAGCCGGCGTTAATGGAACTAGCCTGCGCAAGTTTGCGACTGCCAGTACTGAACCGGTTTGCCCGGCACGTGTTCTTCGGCCGCGGTTCTTTTCCGGACCTCAATCTTGAACTCCCGCGTCAGGTTACCTTAGTTGCAGATTGATTAATGTTGAAGTTCTTCTTAGCGTTTTCAAACGAGGAATGCAGCGCGCGTCACGGACATGTTGCTATTCACAACCTCTTACTGTGGGTAGCCACATTGTCGTGCTTGGTTCTGCGCCTAAGAATTCTAGAAACATTCGAACGGAAGCCGAGCTAAGGCGTTAAGCCAACGAGCCGATCTATTTAGGAGTACGGTTATGACAAAGCGATTGATTGCCATCGGATTTATTTTCGTCTGTACGTCAGTTGCCTGGGCCATACTCGGCGGCACAATCTTCACCCGCACCTATTCGCTCGATGCCAAAGCCGAGAATCGGGTGGCGTCAACCTGGGGTACTCCACAAAACCAGGCGCCGCCCAGCGCCTCGTTCACTCGAATTGTTCCGAGGTCTGAAGTGACGGTTGAGAACGGAAAGAAAACGACTAAAACGATCCAGGAATCGGTGACCACGCCGTTGCCGTTGGAGAGCAGTGCGATTGATGTGGCGCTCGAGCTTGAGCATCGGCAGAAGGGTTTGCTTTGGTACAGCACTTATAAAGTCGGGTTTTCTGGTCTCTATGGAATCCGCAACACGAGCGACAAAGAGGAAGCGGTCGACTTTTATCTGAAGTTTCCCACGGCCCAGGCAATGTACGACGATCTAACATTCAAGGTAGATGGCAACGCCGTACCGGTTACCAGTAGCGACGGGGCGGCATTGGGTAGGATCAAAGTTGCGGCGGGAAAGACCGCTCAGCTGGCAGTGGGGTACAGGTCGCAGGGACTAAATGAGTGGCGTTATAGCTTTGGAGGTCAGGAGGTGGCGCAAGTGCGCGACTTCAGCCTCAAGATGAAAACAAACTTCAAGGACATCGACTTTCCCGACAACACGCTATCGCCTTCCCACAAGCTGGAGACAAACAGCGGCTGGGACCTGACCTGGTCTTACAAGAATTTGTTGTCGGGATATCAGATTGCCATGGTAATGCCGGAGAAGTTGCAGCCCGGTCCGCTTGCGGGAAGGATCAGTCTCTTCGCACCTGTTTCACTTTTCTTCTTTTTCTTCCTCATGCTGATCATCACCACGATGCGCGGCATCGAGTTGCACCCGATGAATTATTTCTTCCTGGCGGCCGCGTTCTTCTCGTTCCACCTGCTGCTCGCCTATCTTGTCGACCACGTATCAATTCACCTGGCTTTTGCCATCTCAGCCGCGATCTCGGTCTTCCTGGTCGTTAGCTACCTCCGGCTAGTGGTTGGCATGCACTTCGCCAGCCGGGAAGCTGCGTTGGCCCAGTTCATTTACCTGGTGATGTTCTCCTATGCGTTTTTCCTGAAAGGGTTCACCGGTTTAGCCATCACCATAGGCTCCGTCGTCACCCTGTTTGTGGTGATGCAGGTAACTGGCCGAATTCGCTGGGCGGACAGATTCTCGCTGAAGCCGCCCGACCAACCGACTGGCAAACTCAATAGAGAACCGGGAGCGATAGCGACCACACTCAACTAACGAATTGAGTACTTGCCCCCACAGTCAAAGACCCCAAATGTTAATAAGCCTCACGTTTCCTCGTTAACGTATTGGGGTCTCCCACCGCAGGTGTGGAAGAAGCTCCGTGTTTTGGGAAGAAGGTAGATAAAACTTTCTTCATTAATCTGTCGTAAAGCCTGTTGCCCGCTTTACGCGCCGGGAGCCCAGACACAAATGAAAGCCATTCTCTCCTTCTATTCTGACGCCCTCAAGATTGCTCTCCAATCGATCTTTGCCCATAAACTGCGCGCGTTTTTGACCCTGATCGGAATAATCATCGGCGTCGCTTCAGTCGTCGTTGTGGGAGCGTCGATCAGCGGCTTGAACACCTACGTGGTCGACAAAATGCAGAAAGTCCTCGGCAGTAATCACTTCATGATGGCCCGGATGGCTTTTCATGGCCGCTTATCTGACGAGGAATTCGAACGCATAAACCGGCGCAACAAGAGAATCAACTGGGATGACTACGAATGGGTGCGCGACCATTGCCGCACCTGCGCGGAGGTTGGCGCCCAGGTAGGTAGCGGAGTCGATTTGAAGCAGGACGGGATCGAGTTTCCCGGCGCCCTGGTCTTCGGCTCGACCGCAAACATGGTGGACATCGAAGACAAGACAATCGCGGAGGGGAGGTTCATTTCCGCCGATGAGGTCCAGCGTTCAGCTCTCGTCTGTGTGTTGGGCGGCGACATCAAGGAGAAGTTTTTCCCGGGCACCGATGCGATTGGGAAGACGTTGAAAGTCCGTGGACTGCCGATGCGCGTAGTGGGCGTGGAAGAGAAGCGAGGGGCGTTCTTCGGAGATTCATTCGATCGGCACATTTACATTCCAGTGACAACTCATTTGCAGATTTTCGGTCGCAACGGTCTGCAGATTCATGGTAAGGGCCACAACCGTGAGACCTTTCAGTCCACCATTGAAGATGCCCGGGTGGCAATGCGAAACAAGCATCGCTTAAAGGGAAACGAAGAGGACGACTTTGGCATTGTCAATGTTGAGGATCTCAATAAACAGATCGATCAGTTTACCGGCAGCATCGCGACCGTGGTCGTCCCGATCACGCTGATTACTCTGATCGTAGGCGGCATTGTGGTTATGAATATCATGCTGGTAAGCGTGACTGAGCGGACCTTTGAAGTGGGATTGCGCAAGGCCGTGGGCGCCACGCGCAAACAGATCCTGCTGCAGTTCTTGATCGAGTCGGCAATTCTTTGCGCGCTGGGTGGCATTCTCGGACTGCTGTTGGCCTGGGGCGTGACGCAATTGATCACTACGCTGGCCTCCATCACGATGACCATCACTATCACCTATATCTTGCTCGCTCTGATTGTCTCGACGGCGATCGGGATGGTGGCCGGCATCTATCCCGCTTTCAAGGCGGCCCGGCTCGATCCGATTCTGGCATTAACCCAAGCTACCTAAGGCGAAACGGCTGCACCTGAGATGAAGTTAAAGTTTCCAAAGAGTGTCTTGCGAGAAACTGTGGTAATGGCTCTCGACAGCGTGCGCGGGCATAAGTTTCGCAGCTTCTTGACGGTCTTAGGAATCGTCATTGGAGTGATGACCGCCATCACGATCGCTTCGATCCTGACAGGTCTCAGGCAGAGCATCGTGGCCATAATCGAAGACTATGGCACCAACAATATCTATGCGTTTCACCTTTCCACTGGCCCGCGTACAGGTGAGGACCGTTCAGAGCGGACCAGGAAACCCCTGACCGTAGACGACGCGGAGACCATCCAGGCGCAAGCGAGTGCAGTAGACGAAGTTGCACTGGTGGCGCCAAACGTCGGTTACAGTGGCGGACCCTTTGACGACAACATCACCCACCAGGGACACAATTACCGCTGGGGTAATACGCAGGGCGTATCGTCAAACTACGCCGATGTTTGCAACATTACTCTCAAGGAAGGCCGATTCATCAGTGATCTGGATGATCAGCAGCGGGGCAATGTGATGGTTATTGGGGTCAACGCGGCAGATGCACTCTTCCCAGGCCAGAATCAGATTGCCGGCACGAAAGTCCGGATGGGCGGACTCAACTTTGAGATCGTGGGCGTGCTGGAAAAGCGAAAGGCCGGTTTCTTCGGCGAGAACGAAGAAGACAATGCCGTTTTCATTCCTTTCCGCACCGCGCAGAAGGTAGCACCGGCAAGAGGTTATTTACTCATGGTGATCCGCGGACGATCCGGCCAAGTGACTGAAGCGTTGACGCAAGCCGAGGAGATCTTGCGGCGGCGACGCAACGTGAAGTTCGGTGACCCCAATAATTTTGACATCAAGACGGCAGACAAGTTTATCGAACAGTTCGACAGCATTACGGCGATGGTCGGCCTAATTGCGATTGCGATTTCCAGCCTGGGATTACTGGTGGGCGGAATTGGTGTGATGAACATCATGCTGGTCAGCGTCACGGAACGCACAAAAGAGATCGGCGTGCGTAAAGCGTTAGGCGCACGCCGGAGAGACATCGTGCGTCAGTTCTTGTTTGAGGCGATGACCCTCACATTTCTGGGCGGGATTCTGGGAGTCGTTTTGGCAGTCGGAATCAGCAGAATCGTAATGTTTTTTATTCCCAGCTTGCCCGCGTCGATTCCCAGTTGGGCTGTGGTCACGGGTCTCACCGTTTCGGTCGGCGTGGGATTGATCTTTGGAGTTTGGCCCGCCCGCAAAGCCTCGCGCCTCGACCCCATCGAGTGCCTCCGCTACGAATAACTAAGCCACACAACTTTTTTGAGTCTATAATCCTTTGAGTTCAAGCTGTCTAAGACTTCAAGCAGTTTAGAGTTCGAGCTTTAGCTTGTCCGCAGCGTCAGACCGCAACCTAAAGGTCGAACTCTGAACTTTTTGAATCTAGCTTAAGCATACTTCGCGGGATTGATTCATCGTAACGACTTGAAAAAGACAACTCCACAACGCGATCTGATAAAAGAATTCATTGCCTACATTCAAGTCGAGAGGGGGTTGGCGCGTAACACACTCGAGAGTTATGCCAGAGATCTCGCGCGTTTGGATAGATGGGCCACCAGCTCTGCCAAGCCTGTCCATGAGTTAACCAGACAGGACTTGAGGCACTGGATTGCCCAGCTTTCCAGGGAGGGTCTTGCGCCCTCTTCAGTGGCCAGAGCCGTCAGCGCGGCCCGCGGATTCTTTCGCTTCCTCATGCTCGACGGTCACATCACGAGACACCCGACCGAGGATCTTGACACGCCGCAGCGTTTTGCTTACCTGCCGCAATTTCTCACCGAAGACGAAATCGACCGATTATTTGCCGCGCCCGATACTTCGACTGAGGAGGGCATCCGGGACCGGGCGCTGCTGGAAGTAATGTACGGAGCCGGACTGCGTGTTACGGAGCTGGTATCTTTGAAACAGGCTGACGTGGATATTCATTCAGGGTTGTTAGTTTGTCATGGAAAGGGAAGCAAGCAGCGCCGTGTCCCCATCGGCAGGAGTGCGATTCGCTGGTTGCAGCAATACCTGACGGTTAAAGCAGCCTACGGGAAAACGACCTCTCCCTACCTGTTTGTGAGTCGGGGTAAACCTCTGAGGAGACAGTTTGCCTGGTCCATGATTAGGCGCTACGCAGCCAAATCAGGGGTCAAGGACATCTCGCCCCACACGTTGCGTCACAGCTTTGCCACGCACCTGTTGCAGAATGGCGCTGACTCCCGGTCGGTCCAGGCGCTATTGGGTCACAGCGATATCTCTACGACACAGATTTACACGCATATTACCGATCGCCATCTGCGTTCTTCTTACGATAAACATCACCCGCGCGCCCGCGTTGCTTCTGCAGGAGACAAAGAGACGAAGAAGTAGGACTATCGCTAAACCAATGTTCCTCCTTCGACAACCCTCCCCTGAAGCAATCCGACAGTTTATTTTTTCCCAACATGAGCTGCCGTTTTCTTACCCTGAGGTTGCTGCTACCGCGGGCGAACTCCCCTCAGGTTACATCGTCGATCGCAATCGCATCGAGCTAGGCAAGGGAGAGCAAGTCTACGACGGTGCGGTTGCGGCGCTGCAGAGTTGGAAACAGTTTGACCTCGGATGGGTGCGGATGGTGCCTCCGGAAACGCCAATCGAAGTGGGTGCGGTGGTTGCTATCCTCACGCGCCATTTCGGATTCTGGTCCCTGAATGCCTGCCGAGTCGTGTACCTCATCAATGAAGAAGGAGCGGTGAAGAAATTTGGCTTTGCCTACGGAACACTATCGAGTCACGTAGAACGGGGAGAGGAGCGGTTCACCATTGAGTGGCGCGGAACCGACGACACGGTCTGGTACGACATCCTCGCCTTTTCCCGACCCAACCATTTCCTGGTGAAGCTGGCGTATCCGCTCGCTCGCATGCTGCAAAAACGATTTGCCAGAGATTCACTGGCGGCTATGGCGCGGCCCAGGTAGTGTTTCGATGAGTCAGAACGCTACCCGGCTATTGAACACTGGGAGTGAATGACCGGCCCCTCGAAAGCTCAGGGAAACAGCATTGCGTAACCTGGGGTTAGAGAGTAGAGTAGCGCCCGTTCTCCGATTAGCTCCTTTCCAACCGACACCCCTCGCCAAATGTGCTTTTCCGCAGTCGACTGGGGCCACCGAAAAAAGATAAGAACCAGTAGACTAAAAGCCAGGCGGGTTGTTTTACAGGAGACTTCATGCAGGAGATGCAGCCCCTACGGAATCCCGTAGCATTGCCTCGGAAGCGTGTCCTCATTGTGAACTGCTACTTTGATGATTCGCGACAACCAATTCGCAGGACCAACAAAATACCTCAGGCAGTCGGACCGATATATCTGGCGGGGGCTTTCGCTCGCGAATCCTGTGACGTTCGTTGCTACACGGAATTAGCAAGTGGCCCCCTGGAAGATGAACGTCTGCTTGCCTGGCCCGACATGCTGGTCCTCACCGGTCTCACCAATGGCTTCGATCGCATGCTGCATCTCACCGCGTACTCCCGCAGCAAGAATCCAAGAGTAATTGTCGTTGCGGGTGGCCCAGCCGTCCGGGCATTGCCGTTGCTATCGAAGAAAGTTTTTGACTACGCCTGTCTCGGAGATGTCGAAGAGCTGGGTGAGGTGATTGCCGAAGCCTTCGGTCCCGGATATGTAGCGAAGCAGATGCTCCCGCGCTACGACCTGGCTTACTGGTTGGGACGCATTGGTTATGTTGAAACAACCCGCTATTGCAATTTCCGCTGTTCGTTTTGTGCGCTTACGGCTGAGGGGCGGCCCTATCAAACTTACGGCCTCGATTACATCCGCCAGCAGATCGTCGCATCGGGCAAGAGAAGCAGGATGTTCTTTCTCGACAACAATTTTTATGGCAGCGATCGAAATCATTTCCGCGCCCGCGTGGGTCTAATAGATGAAATGCGCCGGGCGGGCCAGTTTCAGCATTGGGGCGCGCTGGTCACCAACGACTTCTACCGCAGCGAAGAGAATTTGCGACTCGTGAGAGATGCCGGATGCGAACTGCTCTTTAGCGGACTTGAATCGTTTGATAACGACTGGTTGCGCAGCTTCAACAAGTTGCAGAACACATCGTCGCCACAAGTTGAGATGGTTACTAAGTCGCTGAACGCGGGAGTGGTCTTTGCTTACGGGCTGATGCTCGATGTTACCACTCGCTGCGTTGCTGATCTGCGACGCGAGTTGGAGTTCATAACCAGCACTCCGGAGATCACTATTCCATCTTTTATCACGCTCTCGATTCCGCTGCTCGGGACGCCTTATTTTTACGAGTGTGTGGAAAAAGGCACCATTCTCCCCGATACCAAGCTTCGCGACATGGACGGTACGACCGTCATCCAGAGGCCGCTGGATGACATCGGTGAGGTTGTGAAGTTTGTTGACGACCTGCAGAGCCTGAGAGGATTTCATGGCCGCGTGGTGAAGCACGCCGCCGGATTCGCCAGACTGTATCGGTCCAAGTTGACTAAGATGCAGATGGTGCTGGCCCTGGGGAGCGATCTACTGACCTGTTCACAACCTCTGTCGACCTCTTTCACCGGACTTGGGTGGATAAAGGACCGTCCGAAGCCACGTACTTTTATTAGCAGCACGGAACCACTCGATCACATGTACACTCCGGCGTTTCGAGTTGAATCCCGCTTCGCTAGTTACTTCAAGCCGACGATGGTCACCGACAAAAACGGCGAACTGCACCAGGATATTATCCGGTCGGGACTATTAGAGATTCATTCCCCCCGGAAAGCTGTCGCGGGAGCCTGATTTACTTCCAAGGATGAAGGCGGAAGGATGAAGGCGGAAAGCGTGGTGATTCGAATGCCTTTTGTCCTTACTTCATCCTTCATCCTTCCGCCTTCATCCGTGGGAAGTAAACCTTCCCACCCTGCGAATATATGAGTCTTGAGTGGCTTAAGCGGTGGGTGTAGTTCGTTCACGTTCGCGCTGAACCATCACCCGTCGCAATATCTTCCCTGCCGGGCTCTTCGGAATCTCACTAACAAACTCCACCAGCCTGACTCGTTTGTGCGGGGCGACCCGCGCCGATACAAACTCCATGATTTCATCCATGGTGGCGGCGGCTTTAAGCACCACCAACGCCTTTGGCACTTCGCCGGCTTCCGCATCCGGACTCGGGATTACACCAGCGTCAGCGATTGCCGGGTGGGAAAGCAGAACTGCTTCGAGCTCCGCCGGGGCCACCTGGCGTCCTTTGTACTTGATTAGTTCCTTCAAACGATCAACGACGAACAATCGACCGTCTTCCTCTGCGTAACCAATGTCACCAGTACGTAACCATCCGTCCTCGCCAATCATTTCTTTTGTTGCATGGTTGTTGCCGAGATAGCCCTTCATAACCTGTGGTCCGCGGATCCAGATCTCGCCCTCCTGATTGGGACCGAGTTCGGCGCCGGTATCGTAGTCAACAATCTTGCATTCAGTATCAGGCAGGCAGTATCCGACAGAGCCCGGTTTGTCAGGTATTGAAGGCAGGCTGGAATGAGAAAGTGGACTCACTTCTGTCAGTCCATACCCGAATCGAATTAGACAACCCAAACGCTGAGAACACGCCTGGGCCACTTCAGGAGCGAGCGGAGCCGCGCCACAATGAATCAATCGCAGCTTCGAGAGATCGTATTGCTCCACCTCCGGAACGCGAGACAGTTCCAGGACTAGTGGCGGAACCAGCGGCGCTACCGTGACTCCGTAACGCTCAAGTGTTCCGAGGAATTGCCCCAGTTCGTAGCGTGGGAGGATCACTATGGTGGCTCCCTGGCTGAGCCCCAGGTTTACCACCACGTGCAAACCGTACATGTGGTACATCGGTACCACGCAGATCATCGTGTCTGTTCGAGTGAGCGCTTCGCTGGCCTCAAGCTGGCACAACATGGAAACCAGGTTGTAATGCGTCAGCATCACTCCCTTGGGCAAGCCGGTAGTGCCGCTGGAGTAGGGCAGAGCTACCAGATCGCTGCGACCGTTGATCTTGATTTCGGCGAGTGGGGCATCGCATTGCAGCAAAGAGGCAAGATCTTCGCCAACAACAAAGATCTGCCGGATGTTGCTGCCTGCGGTCGCCCGATTGGCTTTATCCAGCAACTGCGGAATCGTCAGGAGATAGTTAGCGCCCGAGTTGCTGAGTTGCGTTTCTGCTTCCGTATCCGTAAACAAAGGCGGAACCATGGTAGTGGCGCCGCCCAGCATTGCGGCCGCGAGAAACGCCAAAGCGTATTCAAGGGAATTGGGACTGTAAATTGCGAGAACATCGCCTTTGCCAAACCCTTGGCGCGCGAAACCAGCCGCCAGCTTGCGTATAGTCAGGGCCAATTCGCTGTAAGTGATTGTGCGCCCGTCGGACCCATCGATGAGTGCCGGTTTGTTGCCAAGCTCCGGAGCGCGCTGCAGAACGTACTCTGCAAGTGAGGTCTCCGGAATCGTTAGAGCTTCGTGAGGACTGCTGAAGATCATATGTCACCGTCGGCAAATGGTTCGTCTCGTTCTTTGACGGCTTGCTTGAAACCAACCTCGGCCGCTCGTCTTTGAAATGCATAACCTTCCTGAGTGTGGCGGGCTACGCCATCGAACATCGTAGCCAGGACCTGCGCCGTATTCAGGCCCTGGGCCAGCACCGTTTGATTGATCAAGAGCTTCATCATTACCAGCTGACTAATAGGAAGACGCGCTACGCGTCCTAGAAGTCGTTCGAATCGTTCGTCGAGCTTCTCGCTTGCCGCCGCCTCAGTCGCCAGACCCCATTCGAACGCCTCCTTTCCTGTTAGGCAGTCGCCGGTGAAGAGCAGACGTTTCGCCTTCTCCACTCCGACGCGGTAGGCCCAGAGCGCGGTTGCGGGTATGCCCCACACGCGCGCCGGAGGATACCCAATGGTGGCCTGGTCTTCAATGATCAGGAGATCGCAGCAGAGCGCCATGTCGGTTCCGCCGGCTACGCAGAACCCCTGGACTTTGCAGATGACTGGTTTGTCGCTGTGGAAGAGACTCATGAATCCACGGACATTACGACTCATCATGGCGTAATCGAGCACGGGATCCCAGGTGGCGTCAGGATCATGGTTGGCGAGCTGGACTTTCGGATCCATTGGCGAACCTGATGGCCAACTGGTTAGTCCCTGCTCCAGGCCGAACCTTTGCTCTGCAGTGACAACCAGATCATAGCCGCCGCAAAACCCCTTGCCGTTTCCTGTCAGCGCTATCACATGGACCTGTGGATCCAGATTGGCGCGTTCCACACACGCCGCCAATTCGGCCGGCATCTCGAACGTGATGCCATTGCCGCGTTCCGGACGGTTGAGTGTAATGCGCGCGATGGCGCCAGTGACTTCGTAGGTAAGGGTGTTGAGTGTATCCATAATCAAATTTTAGATTTGCGATTTTAGATTTTAGATTTCAGGAACAGTTGTCCCCGGCCCGTGGCCGCGGTCACCTGGAAATTCAATTAGCCATCAAGGAAATCAAAAATCAAAAATCAAAAATCACAAATTCCTAGTCGAACCCGGGCGCCAGCATGCGGATCATCGCACCGGGGTCCTTGATTTCCTGTTTACGCATCCAGGTGTCGGCTTCGGCAATGAGTTGCCGTCCGCGTTCGTTACCGACAACTTCGCCCAACCGGTGACGCGTAGCTGCCGCGTAGAGATCGATATCCGCCAGGTCAAAGTTCTCCACAGCTTCAGACAAGAGATTGGCTGCTTTGGATGATTCACCTTCCTGATGCGCAATAGCAGCTCTCACGAGGCTAGCAAAGGGTTGCGCCCAGGCGATCTTCTCTTTAGCGATGCGCCGAGCCATGTTCTCACTCACTTTTAGACGATGTTTCCTTTCATTGCTTGTGGCCGCGGAAGCCAAAGCGGCACGCGCCAGCAGGTGCATTGCCTCAATTCTAAGGACCTGAATCCGAAGCAGCATCGACTGCTCCAGCGTCTTCCATTGACCTTGAATGTGCTTCCAGGCAACTTCGGAGTCGCCCGTGTAGAGTTCTATCTGGGCCAGTGCGTGCATTGAAGTGTAGTGCTGCAGATGGAAGCCTTCATGTGACCAGGCTTTCAGGGCTTCGATCACTTCGGCGCGCCCGCCGTTGGGGTCACCGGCCGCCAGCCAGATGAGATTCAAACGGGTACGCAGATCCATCGCGCCGAAGATATTTCCCTGCTCCAAAGCTGCTGCCAGCAGAACCGGTACCCGCCGCGAAACTTCCGCTATCTGCCCGAGGTTGATCAGCGCGTTGAGCATGAAACGATTGGCAATAGTTAATTCCCAGGTAACGCCCGTACATTGATCCCGCAGGATTTCGGCAGCCTGCTCGCAGAGTTCCGCCGCTTTTTTCCAATGGCCGACCAGGTAGGCGCCCACACCGCTGGCCCAGATTGAGAGACCAATGGCATGCGGATTTCCGACTCGCTGGGCTAGCTCCTCGGCCCGTTGCGCAATTTGCAGGGCGCGTTTTCTGGTGCGTCCTCCACGCGATGCCGTCTGGGCAGTTTCAAACGCCATGGCCCGAGCCACTCTGAAAGGTTCTCCGGCGCGCAATGCCAGCAGCAAGTGACGGCAATGAAAATCCGCGCCCCGGATGAGATCGACTGCTCCCAGGCCGGCCGCCACCGCCCAGCAGAGATCGATACGAAACAGGTCTGCCTGGGAAATCTCGCTGGCATCGCGCTCGGTGAAGTTGAGTCCGCGCATCCGTATCTGGATGCGTTTTAGCATCAACGAGAGCAGAGCTCGCTTTGGACCAGCGGGTAAAGTGAAGCCGACGGCAGCCAATACCGATGTCATGATCTCGAGGCCCTCATTGATGTGACCTCCCATCAGTAACTGTTCAGCAGCTCGGCGTTTGTAATCCAGGCTACGAGATGCCGAAGTGTCCTGGGCCAGGTCGAGGTAGGCCTGCGCGGCTTCGGCTGGCCGGCCGGCATTGGCCAGTGCTTCAGCCAGGCCACGTTTGAGGTCGATTAGCTCCGTGCCTCTTGATGGCGCCAGCTCCAGGGCCCGGCGGAAGAAAGCCGCGGCCCGGTCAAATGCCAGTGCATCGGCAGCTTTTTTGGCTGCCACTCCTGCGTGAGTGGCTGCGCGTACACGTTCTCCTGCACCCATGTAGTGCTCGAAGAGCGCCTCAGGGTCGTCAATGCCGCGCGCTTCCAGGGTGTGGGCCAGGCGCCGGTGAATCTGGATCACGGTTGCTGGATCGAGTTGCGCTGCCAGGGTTTCCCGAATGCGATCGTGATAAAGCTCGACCGTGTAATTGGTGCTGCCGCTTCGGAGGAACTGAGCCGCACGCAAGGAACTTATCAAAGGCAACTCGTCGCCGGACAATCCGGCCGCCTGGTAAGCGACTTCCGGGTTAATCGGTCGCCCGGCAACAGCCAGCGCGTCCACAAACTGACGCGTTCCCTTGGGCAGATTGCGCAGCCGGGCATCGAGCATAACCCCGAGACTGATACCCGTAGTCGCTGACTGGGCGCTCGTTGAGGCGTAGCTGGCTAGTTGTTCAAGCAGGAAAGCGTTTCCCCTCGCTTCGCGAATAATCGAATTCACGACCGGGGCCATCGCGGGCAAACTTGAACCTAACAAACGATGTGCTAAATCCCGCGCTTCCTCTTTATTCAAAGTCGCGACGCGTAGTTCCCGCCGGCTGGCCGTGCCGGTGCTATTGAGAAGTGTTCTGAGAAAGGGCTTGGCCTCGATATCCTCACTGCGAAAGCTGGCCACCAGCAGGAGTGGCGGGGGATCTGGCGGGCGAAGGATTTCGCCCAGCAGCGTGGTACTGTCCGCATCAGACCATTGCAGATCATCAATGTAGAGCACCAGTGGTTGGCGATCGGAAATGCGACCCAGCAGTTCGCGCAACGCGGCGAAGGCGCGACGTCGCAGCGTGAAGGGATCTGGGATCTCCTGTTCGCGCTGGGGAGCACTAAAGACGGAATCAACCTGCAGCATGACGGGAAACAACCGCGCCAGCGCAAGTACATCGCGGGGCATCGAGGCTTCCGCCTTTGCCTCGGGAAGTGCCATGAGATACCTGGTCAAGCTGTCGATTACCCCATCGAGAGCTTTGTAGGGTACCGATTCTCGTTCATAGCAGCGTCCTTCGAGTATGACCACGTCACTCTCGCGCGCTGTCAAATCGTCCAGAAAATGCCTCACCAATGCAGTTTTGCCCACACCCGATTCGCCATGGACGTAAACCGTCACAGTCTGACCCTGCCGCGTGGCAGTGAAAGCGTCGAGGAGTTCGCGCTGATGCCGTTCGCGACCGATGAAGGGAACACTGTGGAGCGACGACGACACTGCGGCGGGCATGAAAGGCTGTTTTAGAGGTCCGGTTACACCGTGGCCCAGGATTCTCAAAACGTCACGACCGGCGGGTCGATCTTCGGGCTTGCGACGGAGCAGGTTTACGCACAGATTATTCAGGTCTTCGGGGACGCCCTGAACGAGTTCTGCGGGCGCGGGAGGATCTAAGCTCTGCTTGTTCATCATTACTTCAAAGAACCTTCCGGAAAAGGGAAGCCGTCCGGTGAGGGCCTGATAAAGGATCACGCCTACGCTGTACCAGTCACTGGCCGTTGAAATTG
>JAMQPI010000112.1 GCA_023717565.1 Pyrinomonadaceae bacterium
GCGATCGATCGCCTAAAGGTTGAGCTGCCGGCTAACAATCCTAATTGTGACCAGGAGAAGCCGGTGCAGGAGGATCCCCTGTGCTGGACCAGTATCTGGGACTCGGTATGGGAAAGCGCCAGTGAAGTGTTGGGGCAGGGAGACGAAAACTCCCGGCGTGCGGTGATTCTTCTTAGTGATGGAGATGATACGAGCAGCACCATCAAACGCCGCGATGCTATCGACGCCGCCGTAAGAAACAACGTGGCTGTCTACAGTATTGGGATCGGAGATCCGGAGCTTTATAAGGTCGAGCAGGACTCGCTGACAAAGATTTCAGATAGCACTGGCGGTCGCGCCTTTTTCCCTCGCGATGAAACGGAACTGGCGAAGGCTTTCGGGCAGATCCAGGAGGAGCTGCGCTCCCAGTACGTTATTGCTTATTCACCAAAGAACAAGATGCATGACGGTTCCCACCGGCGGATCAGAATGGAGATCGCAAATCCGGAACTCCGCAAACAGAAGCTGCAGCTGATCTACCGCCAGGGCTACTATGCACCGGAACCCTGAGCGCTGGATTTACCCTTCTTCGTTCCCGCGCTAATATCATGCCGTTCCTCACGATACCTCACATGACCGAATCAATCATTCATGGCTGACCAAAGCGCTCGCGGTACTCACCGGAGACGAGGAACGCCTTGACCATCTCCGCCTGAATGAAATTGCCGTTGAACTGGTTGAGCTTCGCCAGCCAGAAGTTCAAGCCGTCGAGGTTATTGTCGGGGGCATCGTCCGGGTTGCGGCGCAGATACCCAACATACTGCATGTAGACGAACGCGCGGTTGAACTCGCGCCGATTGAACGCAGAGTTTTCGGCCACGACCCGCAAGACCTGCGCGCGCGTCTTCACACCCGCGACCATATCGGCGACGAGTTGGTCGCGCTCTGCCTGCGTGAGCGAACCTTCGGTGTTCGCGTTCAGGGCATCGACGAACTGCGCGGGCGTCATTGCCGCCGGGTATTGCACGAGGAACGAACTGCGGGCAACGTATTCGTTGGCGAATGCCTGCTTGTTCGCCTCGATCTGCCCTAACCAATCACCCTGACCAACCACGACGCCTCTACCAATCTCCTGCGTATCGCGCAAAAACTCACGGTAGCGCGGCAGCCGACCGTAGGCTGCGCGGTAGGTGCGGTGAACGAGGTAGCCGGTCTCCTGAAACTCAATCGAAAGATAGAAGGCTGCGGAGACGTTGATGCGCTTGATCTCGATACACTGCGCATCCGTGCCACACTGGGTGATCTGGTTGGTCCAGAATTGAAGCCCCGCAGAGTCCGGCTCGCGGTTGAGGAAGTCGTGATAGTGCTGACGGACAAAGAACGCCGCGTCGTGATCCAACGGGTTGGCTCCTGTGCGCCCGGAATCCATGAGGGTCAAAGATGCCGAGGACTGAATACCCAAGCCCGCCCCCACCGGGTTCGTCAGCGAGAGATTCAACGGCTCACTTAGCTCCGCAAACGAGTCGTCATTAACCAGCACGTCGAAGGTCTTCGATAACTCTCCGGCGGCAAAGCGCAGGGTGCCAAGCGAGGTGGTGTGGTCGCTCCTCTCTGAAGCCTTGTCGTCAGTCGTCTGGTATTCAACCGTAGCCGCCGCGGACGTATCGCCGCTACGCTGGACAGTTACTTGCACGATGCCGGCGTTTTCCGCGATGACGTAGGCGGCAGCGCTGAAATGAATACTTGACGCATTGATGCGTAAGGGAGCGGAGGCCACTGTTTGGGTCGTGCCCCCGGTCTCGCCGCGCAGCACAATTAAGTACTCCCCAGGGTTCATCGCCGCCGTGTCCAGGATCCTGTTGGTGTTGAAAGCCTGCCCGCGATTCAGCGTGGTCTGTTCACTGAAGGTCTGAGTCACGCTCCCGTCGCTCACCTTGACGACGAGCAGATTCAAATTCAGGGCGGCCAGATCGACGTTCCCGACATTGCTGACCTGATAGGCGAGCGTGGCGGTCTCGCCGCGGTTGAGTATGGCCGGCGTCGCCGTCACGGTTCCGGTGAGAGCAGTGCCCTGCGTCGCGCTCGACAAGATGGAGAAGGTGGCCTGCGCCTGACAGACAGTGCTGTTCCCGTAGCGGATGGTGAGCGCTGACTGATACTGGCCCGGTGTCCGCGCCTCGGTATTAAAGGGGACGACGGAGCGGGACGCGGCCCGCGGCGCGAGACTGTTGAGCGGGAGTGTCGAGTCGAACACGCCCTGTCCCGCGGAGTCGGCCACGCTGATCTGTGCCTGTAGGCCGTTGGCGGTCGTGGCAGCGGTCGTATTGCTGATGCGTGCTGTCAGTTGGGCCAGCGAGTTGGAGTTGTAACTGCGCTGGTCGCTCACGAGGGAGCACGTCAACGCACTCGACGGCAGTGTGTCGGGCGTTTCGGGATTGCAGTCGTCGTCGAGACCATTACCGGGGATCTCCACGCGACCGGGGTTGACGTTCGGGTTAGCGTCGTCGCAATCCTCGGGCACCAAGTAGCCGTCGCCGTCCTGGTCAAGCGGCGGATCGATGTCCACGCTGGCTCTCACTGCGACGGCGAAGGACTGCTGACTGCTCCCGCCTCGACCGTCCTCGGCCACCACGGTGAAGAACTGAGTGCCGGTGTGTGTGACAGTCGGCGTCCACAGGAGGCGACCGGAGAACTGGTCCAGCGTGGCACCGACCGGGGCCTGGCGCAAAGTGAAGAGAACTGCGTCCCCGTCTGCATCTGTGGCGGTGACGTCGTATTGGAGGGTCTGGCCTTGCGCGATGGCCACCGGTGGCGTGGAAGTGAACAGCGGCGACTGGTTCCCGCCTGGGCCAGTGACCGCGATTGTGAACGGTTGCTCAGCAGAGCCGTTGCGGTTGTCGGAGACTTGGACCGTAACTGCAGCGGTGCCGGCCTGGGCAGCGGTAGGTGACCAACTGATTAGGCCCGCTGTGTTGATGGTCATGCCGGTCGGAGCGGTGGCGAGCGAAAAGGTCAGTGGGTCGCTGTTTGGGTCAACCGCTTGCACCTGATAGCTGTAGGGTGTGCCGGTGCTGGCGGTAATCACCGGCGCTGACGTGATGGTGGGTGCCTGGTTAACGGAGGGGTCACAGGTCGCCACGCCCGAAGACGCCTTGTTGTTGCCTGAGCGTCCGGTGCCTTCGTTGATGCGGAACAGAGGCTCGGTATAAGAGCCGGGGATGATGAACTCGGAAACGCTCGGTCCCCGCTGTCGTGTGGTCGCGCCAGTCAGACGGACCCATGTTACGTTCTGTTGCGCGGGAAAACTGACGGTGCCTTCGCCGTTCGCGTCAAACGAGAAGGGGGTGCTAAAGCCGTTCGAAAAGTCCAGCGTGCCGGTCAGGAACCCGGCGTTGTTTGCACCATCGTTCTCCAAAGTCACGGAAGTGGGATTGACGGGGAATTGAAACCGAACTTCGTAGAAGGGCGGACTGGTGGGGATGGCGCTCGCGAACGCTTCTTCCCAGATGAAGGGGCTGATCACGCCGTCAATGCCGCGATAGACGAAGATGTTGGAGAGTATGGAGCAGTTCGGGCAGTAACCGCTCGCTTGCGCCCAAGTGTGCGGCAGGCGCGCGAGGTTATTGGACTGCGTCAGCGTTTCGATGGGCGGCTCGTTGACCGCCGCGAAGACCGGCGCGGACGTCGGCGGGTTCACATTGGTGAGCGTCACGTCCTCGAACTCACCTGGATAGAGTGCGCGCGTTGTCTGGCGAGTCCCGAGCAGCGTGCCGCCTGCGTCTGGGTCGCCGCTGTAGAAGCTTACGCGCTGCCCCACCGCGACGTGGAGACTGCCGCCGTTTCCGATGCGCGCCGTGATAGCTAATCCCGCTGGGCAGGTTTGCGTATTGACGGTTACTCTCGAGACCGTGAGATCGGGCGCGGCCGTCGGATCGACACCGTCGACATGAAGCTGCGTACGACTGTTGTTTAGGGTCTGCCAATTGTTGGCGGCGATGAGCGGAATGCCGGCGTCCTCTTCGACGTTGGTGATGTGGTATAGCCACTGGTTCCAAATGCGACGAGCGTTCCGCCAGTTGCCGCTCGTATCGCCGAGCACCAGGACACCCGTGCGGACGGGAGAGCCGTCGGGGATCGATGTGCCATTGACGACGATCTCGGCGACACCATCGTTGTCCACGTCGGCGATCGCCGGGCTCACGCTTGACGTCGTGCCGTTGCGCCCGACGCCGATTTCGTAGAGCGTCTGGCCATTTCGACCGTTGAGAATAATGAGCTTCTGAGCGCTCTGATAGACGAGTTCCGCGGCCCCGTCTCCGTCGAAATCAAACGCGGGCGTCGGGGGAGCGCCGTGGCCGAACGCCCCTTCAACGGTGAGCATTTCGCGCCGCCACTTGAGCTGACCGTCGGGCTCGTATACGAGCAGCATCGACTGGGAAACGTTTGTGGCGGTGGTGGTGCTGACTGTTTTGCCCATCGGGATGACGATATTCGGGCGACCGTCGCCATCGACATCGGCGACAGTCGGCGGCCCGGGGTGCCAACTCACTTGATTCAGAATTTGCAGTTCGATGCCAATGGGAAACGGTGGCTTAATTCGCCCGTCGTGTTCAAAAACTATGAGGCTGTCTACAAATGTACCGGCACTGCCGAAGCCGCTGTCGCCGACAACGATGATCTCCGGGTTAGGATCGTCGTCGAGGTTTGCGATGGCAGTGTAGCCGTCATTTACGATGTAGTTGAAGTTGGGTATGGTGACCGTCGTTGCGCCGCGATCCAGTGTGCCGACAAACGTAAAGGGACCGCTGCCCTGAGTCTGCCACCACCAGATGGTGTTGCCGTCGCGATCAAAGGCGGCGGCGCCGGAGATGATCTCCGGCACGCCGTCGAGATCGAGATCGACCGCCTGCGTCCCACCAGCGATTAAGCCGCCGCGGTAGTCGGGGTTGCGAGTGGCCCGGCGGATCGTGCCGTCGAAGTTAAAGACGGTCGAGGCCGAGAGTATTTCGGCATGCCCGTCGCCGTCGAGGTCAACTATGGTCGGGCTGGCGGTGGCGTTACGTGGGGGGCTGGTCCATCGGAGAGTTCCGTTGTTGTTGAGACAATAAATCTGCCCGCTCGATGCGGGAACCAGGATTTCCGGCACGCCGTCGCCGTCGAGGTCTCCGATTGCCAGGTTCTGACCCTGGGTGAAGATCACGCCTGAACCTTCCCTGAACTCCCAGATGAGAGCGCCGGTGTCGCCGCGCAGTGCCCTCAAGCCGAAGGTGCTTCTATAAATGACGGCGGGAATGTCCCGTTCGTTGATAAGTCCGTCGGCGTTGGTGTCAATCAATGGCGCTACGTAGGGCGACATCGAGGCGTTTAGTCCGTCTAACGGGTTGTGGACCCACTTCACCTTCGGCTGAAACTGATTGACGGGCGGTTGAAACATGCTCCCGCCGCCGCTGTTTCCCACGTTGTTTGTCTCGTTGAGTTCGGTGACCGTTTGCCCGCTATCTACGAAGGCATAAACCAGCTGGTCGCGGAACAACACGACGCCTGATACCGGCACGTCGAGTTGGACCATGCCGGCGCTGTCGATGGTGCCCGAGAATCTCGCCATGCCGAGTTGCAGGTCCACCCCCATCTGATAGGTCTTGTTATCGTTGCGGTCTTCAAACAGCAATGTCTGGAAGTCGCCAGCGAACAGGCTCCCGCCCAGGTTCTGAATCTCGACGCGGACGCTGCCGGTGACGACGAGCGACTGCGAGTTGGTAGTCAACGCGCTGATGTCCACTGCCGCGACTGTCAGATCAATTCCTTGCGCCAGCACGGCCAGGCCGTACTGCTGGAAGCCGACACCGCCTCGCCCGTCGCTCACCTTGATGACGACCGTGAATCGGCCCGTCTCGTTCGAAGCCGGCGTCCACTGGATTTGCCCCGTCGCCGAAATCGACATCCCGGCGGGCGAGCGCAGCAGTGTGTAAGTCAACGGATCATTGTCGGCGTCGGTTGCCTGCACCTGATAACTGTAGGCCTCACCTTCGCGCGCCGTCGTGACCGGCTGTGAAGTGACCGTGGGAGCACGGTTGCGGCTCGACGCATCGCACGGATCGCTGCCGTTGGCTATCTCGTCACCGTCGTTCAAAGTATCGCCATCCGTGTCCGGGTTGTTCGGGTTCAGACAACGGCGACGGCATTCTTCGAGGTTCGGCAGTCCGTCACCATCGTTGTCGAGTGCCGCGTCGGCCGGATTATTCGGGTTGAGACCGTTGGCCGTTTCGCATTCATCCGACATCCCGTCGGCGTCCGAGTCCTGCGGGAAGCTGAGCGCCCGTAGCGCCAAGCCGGTCGAATAAGCATCGTTGGCCCAACTACCGTTTTGTTGTTGCGTGCCGTTGAGGAGAGTTACGGCGCGTCCCTCGGCGATCGTCAAGGGTTGTCCTGAGCCGAATATCGCGAGCAGGCTGAGGGCCGTTTCGAATGGAGTGCTGGTGGGACTGCCGGAGCCGCCGTCAATCAGGCTCTGGTTGGTACGAAGGTAACCGAGCGCCCGGGTCTGAAAGGTAGTAGCGCCGAATTGCAGCCGCAGACTGTTGAGAGCTTGCAAAGCATATGATGTGTAGAAGACCTGGCTCGTGTCGCCGGACGTTAGCGACCATCCACCGTCCAGATTCTGTCTTAGGGCGAGATAATTAAGGCCGCCGGCGAGTGTCGACGGAGCGTTGACGTTGGCGGCTTTCAAAGCCAGCAGCGCCAGACTCGTGTCGAGCGTGTCGCTCTCGAAACCTTCACTCGTCCCCCACCCGCCGTCCTCATTCTGCCGAGCGATGAGTGTGTCAACGTCGGCAGCCACACTCACACTCGTGCCCGCGAGCGAAATGACGCGCGCCGCGATGAATGGAGTGACCTCGAGTTCTTGAGCGGTGAGATAGGCAATGGCGTTCGTTTGGTTCGTCGAGGCGCCCGACTCAATCGCCCGCAGAGCGTCGAGCGCAACAATCGTGGTCGGGAAGATGCCGCTAATAGAGGTCGGCGTCCCGCCCCAACTGCCGTCAGCGTTCTGCGTGGTCTTGAGGTAGTTGACACCGTTCGTGATTTGCGGTGACTGACCGAATGCTACTCGCTCAACAAAAAGAGTCAGGAGAGTGACAAGTATAATCGCAGGAGTGACGGCAAAGTGGTTGTGTAAATTCATGTCTTATTCTCCTCAATGCCTTGATGTCTATAATGAATTACTGGCTCCTGCCGCCAGCCTAGTCTGATCTACCTGAGACGCATTGAGCTTTCCTTAGCCCGTGCCCGTTAGAATAGAATGTCTAGAAGGTCTGGAAGGTCATCAAGGCCCACGCTAAAGAGCGAGAGTCGTAGCAGATAGCCTTGGCATCCACTACTCGGTAACGGTTCGCACGCTTGACTGGGGGGAGTCTGTCCTCCGCTTGTTACACAACTTAAGAAGCAAATGGTGTTGACCACTACTAGAGTGAGGGCCACAAGGGCGGCAAGCAGAACCACTAGGGCTGCGGTAGCGCTGATGATGCCCGCGGTTACGACGATTGCCTCCACGAGTGCAGTGATAGCTGCAACAACCGCCGCAACGACTCCGAGCAGTGAGGCAAACAAAAGAACGATTGAAGCAAACAACTCAATCTGATCGAGTTGATAGAAGATGTAAGCGCACATTGTTTGGGCAGCAGGAGTAAGGGGAGGATCACACGGTCTTCTTAAACCAGCGCCTGCCCGTCCGATGAGGTAAGCCCCATCTCCCGATTGAGGGTCTATGGTGATATAGCCATTAATTGATACTCCCGCAATCACTGGCGGTCGTTGCGGTACGATCACGACCCGGCCACCATTAACGGCATCGGAAATGGCGTTCTTGGGGAAGCTGTCAGCAATCCTCGGTAACACTGTGCCGATATTCACAGCGTCTATAGCGTGAATTGGAATCCCCTGCGTTGACGCGGAGCGAAGTGCACTCGCGGCGCTGAGCCCGGGCGGTCGTGTTGTCTGATCTGATAGCAACCGGGCCAGAACGCTCCCCTCAAGTTCGGACGATTGAAAGCCGATTGTTATGTTAAATCCCGTTTCCCTGTTGGCATCTCCGTCAAGCGCAGTCACCACCTGAAACTGGCGAGCCACGTCTAAGAAGAAACTCGTCGCAGATAAGCGGTTTGGAACGCCAAATGTGGAAGTGACTGTAAACTCGGGGTAGGTGAACCCGAGGGAGGGGTACCGGGCATATCGAACGTTGAAGGACTTACTGAATAACTCTGAGACGTGGTCCACGGAGAAAAACCAGGATGAGATAATTAAGTCATAAAAGGCAGCGTTGATTGGGCTGACGCTCAGTCCTCGTCCATTAGCAGTTTGATATTCCTGCACTAGCGACTGGAATTTCTCACTCCTTGCCCGGATCGTTGTCTCAGAAATGCCAGCGTAGTCTAACGTGACGCCGTAGCGACCCCAGGCTGCTAGCTCGAGAGTGGCGTCAGCAGTACTTACTGTTGGAGCACTGAAATGGACCGTGACCGTCTGCAATTCGCCCATTCCGACACGACTCCCTGTAGCAGCCGCGACACCGTTCAATTGGATAACTGGTCGAACACCTACCAACTGGGCTGGAATGGCATCCAAAAGGCGTTGTCCATTTCCGGGAGTATTCGGATTGAAAATCTCAGGCGGAGCGACACTTCTGACAAAGTCGATATCGGCCTGAGTCGCAAAAGTGAAAAACAGCGAAATATTCTTCGTGGCAAGTTCGGGTAGAGATGCGCTGAAGGTCAGCGATGTTCCGCCAGTACTGTCTGAGACAGAGACAGTTATGGAGTGTCTTATCTCCGACATTAATGCTGAAGCAGCCGGGCCCCTAACCAATATTTTGTAAGGGAGGCCGGCTGAAATGACCGGTGAGTTACTCGTGATGACCGCGCGCGCGGGTAGTAAAGTGCGGGGATCAATACCGGGAAAGTCGTTAATAAAGTTGGTGATCGACGTGTTAAATGTGGATCTGATGAAGGCATGATCTATATTGGTGATTGAATGATCAGTCGCATTGAACGTCGTTGTAGCGAGTAGACGGTCCCTGAATGCCGTAACATCAAAGGCTAGTTCTCCGGTTACATCAGCGCCAGGCGTGTGCCTGTAAAGTTTGAAACTTGGGTCGAGATCAACCCAAGTATCACCCTGATTGTTTACTTCTCCTTGCGAGGGTGCGTAGTCCACATAAGCTCTTACCCACATGTGTTCCATCCGGATGCTGCGTAGGGTCCCGCCTTGTGCCACTGTTCCGGCGGATGGGATACCACAACTTGCGGCGAATCTGGCGGCGGCGTTGGCGTCGGTAAAACCACCAAGCCAGTTCTTGGCTTTCTCGATCGGCACTTCAATCGTCCCCATCTGATAGCGCGTCGGGACGCCGGAGTGACGCAGCAGAGAGATGAGGAGCGAAGAGGTGTCGAAGGCGTTGCAACTCTTGGTTTCAAGGCAAAGCTGCGCGCCTTGAATGCTGCCCCAAGTGGGAACGAACTCAATGTTGTTGCGGACCCAGTTGTAGATCTTGACGGGGTTGCGGTCTAAAGTGTCGGCCAGTTGGCGAATCTCTGGCGTGAATCTAACTTCGATGGTCTCGGCCAGATCGGCAGGCATGGGCGGCGAGGTAGCTAAGGGGAAGAGTGTGTCGCCCGTCTTCGCACTTGCGCGTGGGCCAGATGTTGGACCAGATGGTGGCACAGTGTTTAGCCCAACCTGGGCGGCTTCTTTCGGAAACGCCTTGAGCCATTCGTCGCGCGTCAGCTTAGGCGCGATGGACTTCTCCGCCTTTAGCGAGCGGTGAGGAAGGTTGTTCGGGTCGAAGCGTTGTCGTGGGCGCGGCTGCGGCGTGTTCGCGTCAAGGAAGGCGGTGGTCCCCTCGATGACTTGCGCCCAATTGACGCTCTTGCTCTGGCCACTCAGCTTGCCCCACAGGCCGGTCGCCGTTTTGTGAGCGGACTCTAGGCTTTCCAGGTGAGTCATGAGCGCGTCGTACTTTGATTGGTATTGGCGGACGAACTCGGCGTGCCGCACGCGGATCTCAGCGGGCAGTTTCTTTTCTAAGATAGTCTGATCGAGCTGCGCGAAATATTCCTGGTTCTTCACATCTTCAGCCGCCAGCTTGTCTTTGATGGCGTTGAGGCGCTCGATGCCGGCGAAGCCTCGCTCCGGCGCGGCTTTGGTTTTGGCTCCATCGTCACGGACCACGTCTCTGAGCTCGGAGAGCAAGGAGTCGAAACGATTCTCTTCAATGCCTTTGAGACGAGGGGTCAACGAGGCGGCTTGTGCTGGTTGCCGGCTTTGAGTGGCGCGGACTTGAGCGTACAGCCTGACTCCTCCGTAGTGCCAAAGCATGAGAGTAGCGAGGATTAGGCTGATGGGTTTGACTCTGAACGACATCTTATTATGTTCTCCTCAACGGCTCATGTTGCCGGGCAGCGATTCTCGTGGTGCGCAGATCACGGTCCTGAGTGATGAGAACCGGGTCTTTTAAGATTTCGAGTTGCCCTGTTATTGCTGACCTCATCTATTAACGCGCCAAATAGTTCCAAACTGGCCGGATCTCCTCAGCGCCGGGTCGTGCTGCGGTAAAGTGGTTGGTGACGGACGCTGGTGCGCCTCGCTCCCGCACGTAGTTCGCGGGACCGAAGACTAGAAATGTGCGTGAGGAAAGCGCCGCCTGGCTTAACCGCAAGAAGCCAACACATAGTAAGGAAACGATGGCCAGAGAAAGAGCCTCAACCATCAGCTGCCTGCGTCTGCCGTGCAACCAGTTCATCGGTCTTGAGGCATTGGACTCGATGGCGTTATGCGCGCACATGAGGGATCTCCTCTTGAAGTCGGGTTATTTGAATGCGAGCCCGTGAGGCCGGGCCGGACCAGTTGAGAATGCCGTGTTGAAGTTGAGCTGGAATCTGGGATCGAGAACGAGATCTCTGTTGGTGACTTTCGCGACGTGGACCACGTGATCGCCCTCAGCGTGAACCTTGCCCAATTCATCTTCGTTCAGAAAGTAATCCGAGATCACCAGGCGTTTTTCGTCTTCAGTCAGGGCGATATAGTGCGGACCAGAAGCTGCGCCGAGATCGAGGATCTTTAGGACTCTCGGTCGCTCGGGATTCGTCGTGTCAAACATCACGATCTTGCCGGCCGTGTTCATAGAGATGAACAGCCGTTTTCCATCACTGGTCATGCGCATCAACTGCGGCCAGCCGCCTTGAGCAATCGTCGAGAAGTCAAATACCGCTCGCATCGTTCCGCGGCGCGTGTCGACCAGATAGAGCTTGTCGTCGATCATTCCTGCGGTGTACGCGCGGGCCCGATTGTCATCGGGGATCAATTTCACATCGATAGTTCCAGCCGGGTTAGGAAGCGCGATGGTGCGCAGGATTTTTCGCTCTCTGAAATTCCACACGCGGACACTGCCGCGGAGATCCAGGTCGCCGGGCATTACGTGCAGGGTTGTCGAAGGGCAAATGAAATCACTGGTGACCATCAAATTGAGTTCCGGGCGAACAGAGATGCCATGGGGATTGAAGCCATCCATGGGCGGCATCTGCGGATGCTCGCTGACCAACTGCAGGTCCCGGTTGAATTCAACAACTCTGCCCGGATGCGCTCCCCCGGCGCCACCCATCATCGTTACGAGAAAGCCGCCATTGCTCAGTGGGTAGAACTCGTCCGTAATAGCCGACATCGGCGGGTCGGCCGAAGAGATAAACCTCGGAGTTCTGGGATTTGAAACGTCGAAGAAGAAAATCTCATTCTGGGCCCGGAGAACGCTCAACAATCCCCCGCACGCGAGAACTCGCCCGTCGCGTGAGAGCCCAACGTGATGCGGTTCGTTGCCGGCCGCCCCAGGAGCTGGAACAGGGACGGTAGTGATCACCTTTCCATAGTTTCGCGAATGCTCGTTGAAGTTAATGACGGCGAGGAAATCCGGATTGGTTCGTGCCTGGTCGCCGGCCCATACGAAAAGGTATTTCTCGGCATCATTTCCTCTGTCGCTTTCACTCTCTTCAACCTGTTTTTCTTGTTGGTTCGTTTCTGGGATTTCGGCCCTGCGCGAATAAATATTGACCGCGCCAAAACACACCAGCCCTCCTGCAAACAGGAGAGTCATTAATTTAAGAAACGCCTTCCGGTTAGGTTTGAACATTGTCGTTGACTCCTTTTGCTGTAGAGTTTCTTCCGTCTTTGGATTTCGGAGGCATCAAGGGTTAGCTGTATTTCCCACTAACCTCACTGTCTCTCATCACGGCAAGGTGGCCGTGCATCGCCTTTAACCGCTTAAGCGAGAATCCGGGGTGAAATAGCTCAATCGCTTTAAGACCTTTCAAGGTTGGTTTGCTGCGTATGGCCTTCACGATGTGACGTGACATATAATGCGTGGCCGTCCGCTCGTTCAGCTCTCCTACATCAGCAGGGGCGGAAACTCAGTGTCAGAGCGCCTCGAAACTACCAGCCGACCCGCGGTCGAGTAACGAAAGTTCAAGGATACTTCGGGGAAAAATCGTGGAAAGATCACCCAATGGACACCCTGGGACAGAAGCTCCCGTGCATAAGCACCCTCACAAGGTCTACTGCTTTGGGGACTTCAAGCTCGACCTCTTGGGCGGTTGTCTGTTGCACCAAGAACGAGAGGTCAAACTCCGCCCCAAAGCGTTCGAGGTGCTTACCTACCTGGTCGAGAACAGTGGTCGATTAGTGGGCAAGGAGGAGCTGATTCGTGCAGTGTGGCCCGACACCTTCGTCACAGACGATTCGCTGGTCAAGTGCCTCAAAGATGTGCGCGTGGCATTGCAGGACGACTCGCAGTTTCACATCAAGACTGTGCCGCGCCGCGGCTACGTCTTTACCACACAGGTGAGGGAAAACGAGGACGTGTCGGCGGAGGCGTTCCTTCCAGCTTCCCCAGGAAGGCAGGTCGAGTACCCAAGGGGAGTGATCGACTCCACGGTGGATGATCAAGACAGCGCCTTCCGCATCGCAGAAACCTCTGTATCTCCGTCGACTGTCCAATTCCCGTACTCGGCTCGGGTCAGAAGATTTTCCTGGACAGCGTTGGTTATGGTGCTGGGAGTGTTGGTAGTCACTTCCGCCGCTCTCCTTGCTTACAGTCGCTACTACAATCGTAGTCAAGTCCCGTCTGCACCAGTCGGTTCGATTGCCGTGCTTCCGCTCAGGAACCTCTCAGGTGATCCGACGAATGATTACTTCAGCGATGGGATGACTGACAGTTTGATTACGGCCCTGTCGAAGGTTGAAGGATTAAAAGTCATCTCGCGCGGCTCGGTCTTTCGCTTCAAGGGGCAGGAGGTTGATCCTCGCGAAGTCGGCAAGCAGCTGAGTGTCGCAGCCGTTCTAGAAGGAAGCGTCCGCAAAGACGGCGAATCGGTGAGGGTCGGAGTGAGGTTGGTGAGTGTGGATGATGGCCGAGTGTTGTGGACGGGCGAGATGTACAACCGCGCACTACGAGACATCTTTGCGTTGCAGGACGACATCGCGCGCAGCGTAGCTGCGGGTTTGAAGCTCGAACTCAGTGGTGAAGGCGAGCGGCAATTGGCCAGGCGCTATACCGATAATGTTGAGGCCTATCAGTATTATCTGAAAGGGCGCTACTACTGGAACAAGCGGACTGAAGAAGGGCTCAAGCAAGGCATCGAATATTTTGAAGAGGCAATTGCTAAAGACCCGCGCTACGCCCAGGCCTACGCCGGATTAGCGGACTCTTACATTCTGATGGGAGTTGGTGATTACAGCGTCCTGCCTCCGAAGGAAGCGATGCCAAAAGCCAAGGAGGCGGCACTGAAGGCACTGGCCATCGACGAAACGCTCGCTGAAGCGCACACCTCGCTGGGCTTCTTGAACTACGTCTTCGATTGGGACTGGTCCGGCGCTGAAAGCCATTTCCGGCGGGCCATCGAGCTCAATCCCAACTATGTAACGGCACATCATTGGTACGGTCTCTACCTGGGTGTGATGGGCAGGTTCGACGAAGGCATCGAACAAGCGCAACGGGCGGTTGAGCTTGACCCATCTTCTCCTATCATCAACACGGACCTGGGATTGATCTTTTGCTACGCGCGACAGCCTGACCGCGCGATTGAGCAGTTGAAGAAAACGCTTGCCCGAGAACCAGATTTCGTAGTAGCACGCTGGCGACTGGCGCGCGCATATGCTCAGAAAGCGATGTATCAGGAAGCGATTTCAGAACTTCAGAAAGCCATCGACGCGTCCGGTCGGAAGCCTTACTATCTGTCTCTCATGGGATATGTCCAAGCTCACGCGGGAAACCGAGCGGAGGCATTGAAAATCGTGAAAGAGTTGCAAGGCTTACCTCAGGGTCAGGAAAACTGGCCGGCCCTGATCGCCACCGTTTATGTGGGACTGGGTGACAAAGATCGGGCCTTTGAATGGCTGGACAGGGCCTATCAGGAACGCTTCACCGCGCTGATTGGATTAAAAGTGGAACCCATGTTCGACAACCTTCGCTCGGACCCGCGATTCGCAGCCCTCGTTAGACGCGTCGGACTAGCATCCTAATCGAACCGCAACAGACACTGGCCTCGATGTGCCGCGATCGATGCAACGTATGACCGATGACCCTCACTACGATCTCAGGCGTTTGCGGATGACGGCACTAGTTTCTCTATACATCGCTTGCCTGCCACCGTTCGCTCTGAGCGCTCCTGTAATGCAGCAATCTGGCTTGGCACACGGCCAACAGTTCTCTCAAAGCATTGCGAACTGGAATAACCGGGACGATCGCAAGATCCCCGGTGTTGAGCATTCGGGCCTACAAAGTAAGTCGATGGGAGTCGAAGTCGGCTTCAACGTCTATCTGCCGCCTGGTTACACCGAGAACCAGCAACGTTATCCTACGATCTATTTCCTCCACGGAGCGGGCGGCAATGAAAACTCCGACGCCGAAGGATTTTCCAGCTTGGTTCGAAGTGCAATCGAGAAGAACAAGATTGGACCTGTAATCGTCGTGTTCCCCAACGGAGGCATGAGCGGCTACATCAATGAGTCGTGCCCTAAGCTGAGGTACGAGACATTTTTCATCAAGGAATTGGTCCCGCACATCGATGCGAAGTATCGAACTATCAAATCTCGCATGGCTCGTTCGATCGGCGGTTTCTCAATGGGCGGTGGCGGAGCCATGGGATTGGCGCTCAAGCATCCCGATCTGTTTTGTTCGGCAAGTAGCTGGGCCGCCGCATTGTTGGGTTCGTGCCCCGATGAGAAGCCCAGTTATGCTCCCGCGCCTAACGAACTTCTCACGAAATTGCTGAAGAAGAATGCCAACAAGGCCAACAGACGGGTGCGCCTTCTGTTGATAGTAGGGGACCAGGATCCTACCAAGGCCTGGCAGACAGTATTCAGCGATCAATTGGTGAGGCTAAAGCTGCGGCACGAGTACCGAGTACTAGCGGGGGTTTCCCATAATTTGGGCCTGTACTATGAACAAACTGGTATGGAGGTGATTCAGTTCCTGGCCAATTGGTCCGCCGCAAGCGCACAGAACCACTTGCGGTAGTTGAGAAGCTACAGCGGGATGTTGCCGTGCTTGCGTGGAGGATTGGTGTCGCGCTTGTTTTCCAGAAGCGATAGCGCGCGGATCAGCTTGGGCCGTGTTTGGGATGGTTCGATAACCTCGTCAACGAAACCTCGCTCGGCGGCCACGTAAGGATTGGCAAACTTCTCTTCAAGTTCAAGAATTCGCGCCCTTCGCGCTGCTTCCTTGTCTTTAGCTTCATTTAGTTCGCGCCTGTAGAGCACGCCCACGGCGCCTTCGGGTCCCATTACCGCAATCTCCGCCGAAGGCCAGGCAAAGTTCAGATCGGTGCGAATATGTTTTGAAGCCATCACGCAATAGGCACCGCCGTATGCTTTTCGCGTTATCACAGTCACTTTCGGAACCGTGGCTTCCGCGAACGCATATAGTAACTTGGCCCCATGTCTAATGATCCCGCCATGCTCCTGTGAAACTCCCGGCAGAAATCCGGGTACGTCTTCGAAGGTCACCAGGGGAATGTTGAAGCAGTCGCAGAAGCGAACAAACCTTGCCGCTTTGACGGAGGCGTCTATATCGAGGACGCCGGCGAGGTATGCGGGTTGATTTGCGACAATTCCGACGGAGCGGCCATCGAGTCTGGCAAACCCGATGCAGATGTTGGGCGCGTGGTGCTGCTGCACTTCGAAAAAGTAGCCGTCGTCAACGATCAAATTGATCACGCCGCGAATGTCATACGGCTGGTTCGAGGCTTCCGGAACGATCGTGTTGAGTCTCGTTTCGGTTCGCTGCGGAGAGTCAGTGGAGCTCACCGCCGGCGCATCCTCAAGATTGTTTGAAGGAATGAATGAAAGCAGTTCGCGGACCATCCGCAGAGCATGTTCATCTGAATCTGCAGCGAAATGTGCCACACCGGAAACACGGTTGTGAGTCATCGCGCCTCCGAGTTCTTCCTTGGTTACATCTTCATGAGTGACGGTCTTGATAACGTCTGGTCCGGTGATGAACATGTAGGACGTATCTTTGACCATTATGTTGAAGTCGGTGATTGCCGGGCTATACACAGCTCCCCCGGCGCAAGGCCCCATGATGCAACTTATCTGCGGGATGACTCCGCTCGCCAGCGTGTTACGCAAAAAGATGTCGGCATATCCACCCAGACTAAGCACACCTTCCTGAATGCGGGCTCCTCCTGAGTCATTGAGGCCTATGATCGGAGCCCCAACCTTCATGGCCAGGTCCATCACCTTACAAATCTTTTCCGCATGAGTTTCAGAAAGCGAACCGCCGAAAATAGTGAAGTCCTGGGCAAAGACAAACACACGACGACCATCAATCAAACCGTGGCCGGTGATCACGCCGTCACCGGGATAGAGTTGCTGGTCGAGACCAAAGTCGCGCGAGCGATGGACGACGAGTTTGTCAAACTCCTCGAAGGTGTCTTCGTCCAGCAGAAAATCAACTCGTTCACGAGCCGTCATCTTACCTGCAGCATGCTGCTTCTCGACGCGGTCGGCACCGCCACCGATCTCGGCCTGCTGAGCTCGCTCTTTGAGCGCTTCGAGTTTGGACTTAGATTGCTTGGACTGCTGCTTTGAAGTCATATTGTCCCGAGACTACTAATCAAAGGGAAACGATCGCGATTCGATTAGTTCTACGAGTCTTTCAAGTCCCTGTCTGGCATTTGTTTGAACGTCTTCGGAATAGCCGAAGCGTTCAGCGTTTTCCTTGAAGTCCTCCAGATCAACAATCCGGTAGGAAAGATCCGGTTCGACCAGAATGTCCATGTCGAGGTCGACGTAACTGAGAACCTGACCATCGAATGCCGGCGGGACGTTGACATTGCAGTAGTAACTTCTCAATTCGCCGGTCGGTTCAGCGAAGCGAAAAATGTTGTACCAACGGTCCAGCCAATAGTACTCAAGGCTCCTTGTTCCGGAGGCAATGGTTCCCAGCAGGTCGTGTTTGATTTCCTCGTCGAAGGTTCCATCGAGAACCAGCAATGGCCCCTCTTGTCGTAGTAGCGTCGCCTGCCAGGTGCGATGTTGCGAGCCGTCGTATTTGTGGGCTCGAACCGTGATCATCGATTCACTTGCGCCCGCTCTTGTGCCAGTCGGCCAAGAACTGCGCCTGTCCTTTATCAGTTAGTGGATGATTGAATAATTGGTCGATGACTTTGAAAGGCATTGTCGCGATATCTGCGCCCATGCGTGCTGACTCTATGACATGAAGCGGGTGGCGCAGGCTGGCCGCGAGGACCTCGGTCTTCCAGTCATAGTTGGCGTAGATCTCCACTATCTCGCGCAACAGAAGCAAGCCGTCGTGGCCAATGTCATCAAGTCGCCCCAGGAAAGGGCTGATAAAAGAAGCTCCGGCCTTCGCGGCTAGAATTGCCTGGCCGGCCGAGAAGCAAAGCGTGACATTTACCTTGGTTCCCTCATTGGAAAGTGTATGAGTGGCTTTGAGTCCCGCGCGAGTGAGGGGGCATTTGATCACTACGTTGGGAGCGATCTTCGCATACTCACGACCTTCGCGAAGCATCCCATCGACATC
>JAMQPI010000131.1 GCA_023717565.1 Pyrinomonadaceae bacterium
ACCGGGTTCCCTGCATTATCCTATCGACATGGTCAATTCTCAGTCAGAATCAGAGCACGTAAGTGAAGTCGACACGGCCATCCTTGATGCCGAGTTGTTCATTAAGTACAAAGCTCCGGAAAAGGCCCTGGAGCGACTGCGCGGTGCCCTTGAGCTCAATCCGCGGTCGATTCCCCTACGCGAACGATTGCGGGAAATCTCCATCAGTTCGAAGCAAACCGAGGAAGCAGCGCGACAGTGTCTGGGTTTGGCAAGCATCTACATCGAGCGAGAAGACTTCAACACGGCCCACGAGCGGTTGCTAGAGGCAAAGCAGCTCGATCCCAGGATTAACATCGCCGGCGGCCTGGAAGCCATTCGTCGGGCCCGACGTCCGGATCTAAGCCCGGCGGCGGCTCCAGCGGATTCGGTATCGGGGCGAACTTACGCGACGCTCTCGGGCGACCTGGCAGTGATCAGCGTCTTCGATGCCGTCCAGGTTCTCGAGAATGCGAAGTTGACGGGCGAGCTGGTACTAACGGGTGACGCCAGGACCGGCCACGTGTACTTCAACGAGGGACGAATTGTCGATGCAGAGTCAACTGGTTTAAAAGGCGTGGCGGGATTCCGTCGGATAGTTGAGATGACTAACGGTAGTTTTGAGTTTCAAAAGTCAGCCACCACATTCCCGGTCACCATTCAGGCGCTGAGCAACACCAACTTACTTCTTGACACGTTGCGCCAATTGGATGAATCCGCGCTGGAAGAATGAACCTAAACCTAATCTACCAGCACTCGTGTGTTCAGCGCTTCAGCCTTTTCTATAGCCGCGAGCAAGCGAAGAAACTGCAAGTAGTTCTTGCTGCGCGCGGTAAGCCGGCTGATCTCTGATTGGCTAATGTCATTGCGCAGGATGAGGTCAAGGAAGTCGTAATAATCCGCCGCAGCCGCAAAAGGAAATTCGCGAGTGTAGGTTGTCAGCTCGTTGTCATCTGAGCGAAACCCGGCCAGCAGATCGAAAATATTGTCAGTCGTAATTCCCACCGCTTCTCTCGTCAACCGAATAGGCAGCCGCAGTTCGTAGAACCGCAATCCCTCTCCGGTGGTCACCCGGCGCAGCTCTTTGGTCGCTTCGCCATCAAATGGCGATTCAGGATCGACGAGTATGTGAAGCAGTCGAGGTTGGTCCTCCTGATCCAGCGTATCGACACAGAGCTGCACGCGATCGGCCAAAAACTTCTCAAACTGCGCTTCGATGGGATAGGTGATCCTGCCGAGGCATCCTACTGACTCGCCTTCGCCAGCCGCCGTGATCGGCAAACAGGAGGGACAGTTTGGGCAGACAACCGTTTCCGCTTGCATGAGCTCAACTTCCTCACTGGCATTCTCTACCCAGCGGAGCTTGTCATCTGAGGGTGCGCTGGTGTCTCCCGTGGTGAGGATCGTGTGCAGATTACTCAAGCGCCCCCACTCGCGAAGGTGCTTCTCGGAGTACCGCGCACGCAGGACGCATGGGTATTGGACAGCGAATTCGAGAGACATGGGACGACAGTTTAGCAGAAGGTGGAATCAGGAGGGATGAGAAGGCAGCATTTCCCCTTTTTGTCATTGCCAGAACGGACCTGCTTTGCAACTTCATCTCCCGTTCGTTATGATCTGCGCTCAGATTACTCCTGGTTCCGATCGCCGCCGTACGATTGCCTAAGATGTCAGATACTGCACAATCCCTCTCGCTCGAGCGGAAGATTAAGATGCATGAGGCGCGTGAGTCTATTATCACTCGCCTGGCGCTGGCTTTTCCGACCACGATTAACCTCGACAGGTTCTTGAACGTTATCGTTTCTGAGCTGGGGCGCATGATGAACGTGGATCGCTGCGATGTCATTCAATTGACTTCGCAGAGTGAACTACGAATCAGCCATGAATGGCGGGCCTCAACTGACGTCCCTTCCAGCCTGGGCACGGTCATTCCGCTCGATCTCAAGCAACTCTCTGAACATGTAAACATAACCAAGCCCATCCGTCTTGACGATACTTCGAGACCAGGTCTGGATCAAAAGGTACGATTTCTGGCGGCGAGCTTGGGCACCCGCTCCCTGCTCGTGGTGCCTGTTGTTCTGGGTGACGACGTGCTGGGTCTGGTAGGAATGCACACTACGCGAACCCCGCGAGCCTGGCTCGATGACGAAGTGTCTTTTCTGGAGTCTGTCGCCCGGCAGATCGCGGTCGGCTACCAGTATACGAGGCTCTACACTGATAAGGAGCGCGAGGCCGAAACGAAACGCGCGCTGCTGGAAATCGCCAACGCTCTTAACGCCCGCTCCGACTTTCGTGAAGTCTCATCGCTGGTTCTGGAACGGGCCATCGCCCTCGTCGGTGCCGACTATTCAGCTCTCGGGGTACTCGATCCCAAGGGCGGGCGCAT
The DNA here is from genome assembly GCA_023717565.1 of Pyrinomonadaceae bacterium. Lineage (GTDB taxonomy): Bacteria > Acidobacteriota > Blastocatellia > Pyrinomonadales > Pyrinomonadaceae > PSRF01. The sequence goes on from JAMQPI010000131.1 coordinate 2,405, forward strand.
CAGTCTGGCCGCATTCAAGGCCGCGCCCCATGCGACCACTGATTCCGTTCAGGGGTTGATTGATGCTCACGGACAATCGCTCGACGTAACTGAGTTTCCCGCAGCGATGGAAGTGCTGGCCCAGGGCAAGACATTTCGCTTGTTGGACAAGAATCTTCCATTTCCGTTTCGACTGATTTTCAATGCGACGTTGGGCGGACGAGCGGCCCTCGTGGCTCCCGTGCGCGTCGGTGGGCATGTGTTTGGCCTGTTAGGGCTGGTCTGGAGTGAAGCTCGCGACGGCTTTGAGGATCACGAGGTGGCTCTGGTCGAGGGCATCGCGGATCAGATCGGCACAGCACTGGAGCGAGATCAGCTTTCCGCCGAAGTAATGCATTTGCGCAGTGCCTTGCACGAACGCTACGGCGAAGACCGCATCATCGGTCAAACTCCGGCGATCCGGCGGGCTATGGAATTGGCGCTGAGTGTGGCCGACACTCAAACCACTGTCCTGATCCAGGGAGAATCAGGCACCGGCAAGGAATTGCTCGCGAATTTGATCCATTACAATTCCGGACGCGAGAACCACCCTTACGTCAAACTGAATTGCGGCGCAATTCCCGAAACACTGCTCGAGTCGGAACTGTTTGGTCACGAGAAGGGCGCGTTTACCGATGCCAGTGCGAGGCGTCGAGGAAGGTTTGAAGAAGCCAACGAAGGCACGCTCTTTCTGGACGAAGTGGGTGAGATGAGTTTGTCGGCGCAGGTTCGTCTCCTACGCGTTTTGCAGGATGGTGAGTTCACTCGCGTCGGCGGAAATGAAGTGCTAAAGGCTGACGTCCGCGTGATTGCCGCATCCAACGTGGACCTCGAACGGGCAACTGAACAAGGCACTTTTCGCCGTGACCTTTACTACCGGCTTTCGGTGTTTCCCATAGTACTCCCGCCACTACGCGAACGCCCTGAAGACATCCACCCACTGGTGATCCACTTCCTCGAGCATTACAAACAGAAGACCGGGCGCTTTATTTCGGGCATCTCCAAAGATGCGCTGCAGGCCTTAATGACGTACCAATGGGCCGGCAATGTTCGGGAACTCGAGAATGCGATCGAGCGGGCCGTAATCATCGCCTCCGGCCGCCAGATCGAGCTTGAGGATCTTCCGGAAGCAATTGGGAGGACCGTGCTTGAAGGACGGGACCGCATCAAGGTCGAGCGCGCCAGTGCAGCCAGCGAGGGCCGCACGACTACGTTTGAGGTGACGGTGCCCTCGTCGATGGAAGAGATCGAGCGCCAGGCCATCGAAGCTACTCTCGACTACACCAAAGGTGACAAATCGCACGCCGCTCGCGCGCTGGGCATTGGCCGCAAGACCCTCTACCGGAAGCTTGGGCACTACAATGGCGATCAAAGTAGTTCTGAATAGCTGCTCCTCACTTAAGACCATACCGCTTCACTGTTGCGCCATTCTTCGAGTGTCCTTGATAATGACCTGGTAACAAACACATGGGAACCTTCTATACAAAATGCAAAATAGAAAACACGGTGGATCGCTCCAGATCCGTTGTCATACCCCGGTTGTTGGTGGACACTGGAAGCGAGTACACGTGGGTACCCGAAAAGAGTCTGGAAAAGATTGGTGTCGGAAGGGAAAAGAAGGATGTCCCATTCGTCACGGAGACTGTGTCAAAACTCAGATGAGAAGCCTGACGTGTGTCGTGCTAGCGTAGGCTTGGGCTTCACCCCGCGAGGGGTGCGATGTTTATAGCAACACGGGACGCCACAACCCCTGCGCTGTTCGGAGGGGCGGAATGATCCTGG
>JAMQPI010000134.1 GCA_023717565.1 Pyrinomonadaceae bacterium
GTCGCTGGAGGCCGTGAAGCCCTTGCGCCTTGAGGACGTGTCTGACGATGAGTTGCAACGCAAGCTGGCTCGTCCCAACTCCCAGCGGTTTTCCTACATTACTTATGCCCTGCAACATGGCTGGTCGATAGCGGAGATCCACCGCTTGTCGCGAATCGATCCATGGTTTCTGGAACAGCTGCAAGATGTAATGGAGATTCAACGGTCCGTTGAAGGAAAGAAACTCGAAGAGATCCCCGCAGACCTCTTGCGTACCTTTAAAGAGGCGGCCCTCTCGGATCGCCGGCTGGCATATCTGACCGCCACGTCGGAAGACGAGGTGCGTGCGTATCGCAAGCGTTTGGGCGTGGTTCCAGTCTACAAACGCGTGGACACTTGCGGCGCTGAATTTGAATCTTTCACGCCTTACCTTTACTCAACCTATGAATCAGAAGATGAGGCAGCGCCCACGGACCGGCGCAAGATAATGATTCTGGGCTCGGGACCCAATCGCATTGGGCAGGGAATCGAGTTTGACTACTGTTGTTGTCACGCGTCCTTTGCTCTGCGCGATGCCGGCTTCGAAACGATCATGGTCAACTGCAATCCCGAGACCGTGTCCACCGATTACGACACGTCTGACCGTCTCTACTTCGAACCGCTAACCTTCGAAGATGTAATGAACATCGTTGATGTGGAGAAACCCGAAGGCGTCATCGTTCAGTTTGGAGGTCAGACTCCGCTGAATCTGGCGATGCGTCTGCACCGGGCCGGGGTACCGATAATCGGCACTACCGCAGAATCGATCGACCTCGCCGAGGACCGCAAACGGTTTGGGGCACTGTTACTGAAGTTGGGTATTCCGCAACCTCCCAACGGAATGGCCGCAACTGTTGCTGAGGCCAAGCAGGTTGCCGAAACGATTGGCTACCCGGTGTTAGTGCGACCAAGTTACGTGCTGGGCGGCCGGGCAATGGCCATCGTCTATGACAACGAGAGTCTTGACAACTATGTGCGCACGGCAGTCGGCTTTACGCCGGACCGACCAGTTTTGATCGACAAATTTCTCGAGCAGGCTGCTGAGTTTGACGTCGACGCGCTCGCTGATGAAAGCGCGTGTGTGATTGCCGGAATCCAGGAGCATATAGAAGAGGCGGGCATTCATTCGGGAGATTCATCATGCGTGTTGCCGCCGGTTCGTATCGATCCTGCGCACATAGAAACTATGCGTCATTACACCCGCACGCTGGCGACGGCGCTCTCCGTCCGTGGGCTGATGAACATACAGTTTGCCATCAAGGACCACCGGGTCTACGTACTTGAAGTAAACCCTCGCGCCTCGCGCACCGTGCCCTTTGTTTCTAAGGCCACTGGAGTTCAGATCGCAAGAGTTGCGGCTTTGGTGATGGCCGGCACTCCCCTGGCTGATTTTGCTCTGCCTGAGAATCTCACGGTCAGTCGATTCTTCATCAAATCCCCCGTCTTCCCGTTCGTAAAGTTTCCCGGCGTAGATCCCATCCTGGGACCGGAGATGCATTCGACCGGCGAAGTGATGGGTATCGGCGAGACGTTCGGAGAGGCTTACGGTAAGGCCATGATGGGTGCCGGGTTGTCACTCCCGCGCGATGGAACGGCGTTTCTCAGTGTCAACGACACCGATAAAGGACAGTCGGTCATCCTCGCTCGCAAGCTGGCCCGACTGGGATTTGAAATTATGGCTACTCTGGGGACGGCTGAACGATTGCGGGAAGTCGGGCTGAAAGTCGTATCGGTTTTCAAGGTTAATGAGGGACGACCAAACATCGTAGATCACATCAAACGAGGAGACGTGGCATTGGTCATCAACACGCCGTTGGGTCGCTCCTCTCACTTTGACGAACAGGCGATTCGCCGCGCGGCGTTGCAGTACAACGTGCCGTGCGTGACGACCATGACGGGCGCCCAGGCGATTGTTGAAGCGCTGGCATCATTTGGGCAGGATGAGCCGGTGAGAGTTCGCTCCCTGCAGGAGTTGCACGCGGTTAGCACGCCGGTTGGGCGTTGAGGACCTCAGGATAAGATCTCAACTCACGGTTTACGGTGGTTAATGGATCCTAAGTTCAACCACCTCAAGCTCTGCTCAACCACAGAACCGTTTGCCGTAGCCAATGGATCCTAAGTTCAACCAGGGCCCACAGATACTCAAGGCCCGGTCAAGTGCTATCATCCGCTGGTGCCCCAAAATGGTTCTGTGGTTGAGCTGTTGAATGTGGGATCCATTGGCTACGGAGACTCTACGAAAATAGATTCGGTTCGAATCAAATTGACGACTCTTGTTCTATTTTTCATTCGCGGTGGTGAGTCGGGATTCATGATTTACTGTGTCAAAACTCAGATGAGAAGCCTGACGTGTGTCGTGCTAGCGTAGGCTTGGGCTTCACCCCGCGAGGGGTGCGATGTTTATAGCAACACGGGACGCCACAACCCCTGCGCTGTTCGGAGGGGCGGAATGATCCTGG
>JAMQPI010000162.1 GCA_023717565.1 Pyrinomonadaceae bacterium
TGATTCGCGGCGGTACCGCTAAAAACGTGATTGCGGGTGAATGTCGCTTGACGCTGGAGTGGCGGCCAATCCCCGGTCAGCCGTCCAGTTATGCGCTCGACCTGCTGCAGCAGGCGTTGGAAGAAGAGAGGACGCTCGACTTCGGTTTTGAGTGCGAGGTAATTGCGAACCGTGCTGATTCTGGCTTCGAAGTCCCAGCCGAATCGCAAATAGTTCAGTTGCTGGAGCGGTTTTCGGGGAAAAAAGCCGGCACAGTTGCCTTCGGAACCGAAGCAGCTCAGATGATCGAGATCGGAGCCGAGGCTGTGGTCTTGGGTCCCGGTAATATCCGAGTAGCCCATCAAACAGGCGAGTTTGTGCCAATCGATGAGCTTGATCGATGCGTGGAGATATTGAGACAGGTCATCGAGTTCGCATGTCTGTAATAATGCAGACAGATCAGGTCGATGATGTCGGGGGCCACGGGTGGAGGCACCACTGGATGGTAGCGCGATAGCGGTAAAGCCATTATCATGCTCATATTAACTGTCCGGAAATTTCAGGAGAGAATCACCATGGTTAGAGTAGCGCCGATTTACTCTGAATTGAAAACAGACCGCAAGGTCTTTCACAACAACGACCGCTGTCAAGAACGCAACAGGTTAGAACCGGAGAATGTCCGCCAGGGAACTGACAACCGACCGGTGTGCGACAATTGTGACAAGTTGACGCGCGAAGGTAAGTAACTGCTCACGCTAACCGCCACCAACGGAAGCCCAACCGTTTCTAGCCCCGCTTTTGTCTTCTGACACGCTCGGTTGAGCTGATTCAGGGTCCCGAGGCAACCACGGAGTAATGTTGCTCCATCGGACTCAGGTCAGCCGGTTCCGATTTAGGAAAGATTTCGCAGATGTACAAGTTTCTCAATAGGGTTCTTCCCGCGATTGTTGCTGTCTGTGTCTGGTCCGGTTCCACCCAGGCGCAGGTTCAGAACCGGCCGTTAACCAGCAAAGAAATCGTAAGCCTTGTTTACCAGTTACCACAGCATCCTGAGAAGCGCGACGAAATCGTCGAGGAGATTCGTACCCGCGGCATAGGCTTTCCGCTCACACCTGGTTTGCGCTCGCTGGTAGCGACCAAGAGTGGCAATGACGCTCTGCTGCGACGGACCCTGGATGAAGCTGAGCGGCGACGCACCAACCCGACGGCTTCTGCTCTTCCCTCTGAGGCCGAAGCTAACGAATTGCTTGCCCGCGCCAGGGTCGCGACGTTGGCGGCTGCAGAAGCGATGCCGGACTTTATCGTTAAGCAACTTATCAAGCGCACTGCCGCTTACGGCAATACCAGCAACTGGATCCCGCTGGATAACCTGAGCATCGCCGTAAGCTACCGCGCCAACGTCGGCGAGGAATACAAAGTTCTCGCGGTTAATGGCATGCCCCTGGGACCGGAAGTAAAAGAAAGCCGAGACTACAGCAAGTATGTAGGTCCAGGGGCGAGCTCCAGCGGTGTAGAGTACATCTCTGCTTTAGCGGACATCTTCAAGCCAGAGGCAAGAACCGCCTTTAAGCCAGTCGACACCGACCTCCTGCAAACCCGACGCACAATTGTTTATGAATACGAAGTAAAGCTGCCTTACTCACACCTGACGCTGACAGCTGATAAAACTTCCTCAGCAAATGCTGGTTCGCGCGGGCGAATGTGGGTCGATCGAGAAACCAACCGGGTTCTTCGTTTTGAACAAATAGCTACCGAGATCCCTCCGGACTTTCCTATCACAGCTGCCAGCACTCTGATCGATTACGACTGGGTGACCATTGGAGAGAATAGATTTGTGCTGCCGACTCGCTCGGAGGTGTTAATCAGCGCAGTCAATAAACGCCAGTTGGTCCAAAGCCGTAATGAGATCCGTTTCCGTGGCTATCAAAAGTATGGCGCCGAACTTAAGGTCATCGATGAGATCGACGAAAAGGACTTTCCGCCTGAACCCTCACCTCAACCGTAGACATCAGTAGACATAGTCAGGGCCGATCTGTGTTCACCAGGCCACACACAAGACTGCCGGCAGGGCGGTTTTTCTAAGCAATTCTCACTATTGCTCAACTGTCTGATGAATAGATCCGGAAGGTACGCCGGTTGCTATTGGAGTCATCTGATTAAGGAGGGCCGTCCCAAATGAAGCCAACAGTTTTAATCGTGGATGATGACGAGGCCATTACGAAGCAACTCTTCTGGACTCTGTGTGACGATTACGAGGTCGTGACCGCCAATGACCTGCCGACTGCCGCGCGCCGCGCCAAAATATACGAACCCGATGTGGCAATTCTAGATTTGCATTTTCCCCCAACCATCGACTCTCCAGACGTCGGGTTACGGATTCTGGACTACATCAAAACGCACGTGCCACAGTCGAAAGTCGTGGTCATCACTTCCGCCACCGACATCGAGTCCCAAAAAGCCTGCTACGCCCGGGGTGCGGATGAGTTTTTCGACAAGCCTTTCGACATTGAAAAGTTGCTTTCCACCATGCGACGCCTGGCGCCTCTGCAACTCGATTTTGGTTAGTTTGGTTACCACAGCCCGCTGTCTCTCTTAGTAGCCCTCATAGAAACCTCATCTAGCTGAATTCAATCAACGAGCGCTCCGGCGCTCGTTGTCGTTTGAGTTATGTCTATCTCATTGTCGATTCTGCGTATTTTGTGATACACAGAGCGACACCATAGACGTTAGTTCAATCGTTCGCCCTGCAAACTTTCCTGAGGAGTCATCGCCAGCACCTATGTCACCTGTCACCACGAATATCGAATCACTTTCCCATGAGGAACGCGTGTTTCCGCCGCCGGCCCAGTTCGCTGAAAAGGCGTACATCAAATCGATGGCGGAGCTGGAAGGCTTTCGCCGTGAAGCTCACGAGCATCCGGAAGAGTTTTGGGCTCGCATGGCCGAGGAGCTTCATTGGTTCCGGAAGTGGGACAAGGTTTTGCAGTGGGAACCACCTCACGCTCAGTGGTTCATTGGGGGCAGGATAAACATCTCCGACAACTGCCTCGATCGTCATCTCGCCACCTGGCGCCGAAACAAGGCCGCACTAATTTGGGAGGGCGAGCCTGGCGACACGCGGACACTGACATATCAGCAGCTGCACCGAGAAGTTTGCCGCTTCGCCAACGTCTTAAAGCGCGCGGGAGTTCAGACTGGCGATCGCGTTGCGCTTTATATGCCGCTGATTCCCGAGCTGGCCATCTCCATGCTCGCTTGTGCGCGAATTGGCGCTACTCACTCAGTTATCTTTGGCGGGTTCTCCAGCGCGGCGTTGATCGATCGCATTAATGATGCGAGCTGCAAGGTCGTGGTAACGGCGGATGGCGGGTGGCGACGTGGCAATGAGGTGAAATTGAAGCCCGCGGTTGATGAAGCCCTCAAAGGAACGCCCTCTGTAAAGGTCTGCATCGTCGTCCAGCGCACTCGCGGAGAGGTCCATATGGAAGCGGGACGAGATTACTGGTGGCATGAGCTGATGGAGACTGTTGACGACCAGTGTCCGGCTGAGGAGTTGGACAGCGAGCACCCGCTTTTCATTCTCTACACATCAGGAACAACGGGAAAGCCGAAAGGCATTCTGCATACGACCGCGGGTTACCTGCTGCAGGCTCACCTGACAACGAAATGGGTATTCGATCTCAAAGATGAGGACATCTACTGGTGCACTGCGGACATTGGTTGGGTCACCGGGCATACTTACGTCGTTTATGGCCCACTCTCAAACGGCGCGACCGTGCTGATGTACGAAGGCGCCCCCAACCATCCGGAGCCGGATAGGTTTTGGAGCATCGTCGAGCGCCACCGCGTGAACATTCTCTACACCGCACCTACTGCAATTCGCGCCTTCATAAAGTGGGGGGAGCACTGGCCCTTGAGGCACGACCTTAGCAGTCTGCGTTTGCTGGGCACCGTCGGCGAGCCAATCAATCCCGAAGCCTGGATGTGGTATCGCGAGATAATTGGCAAGGGAGTTTGTCCAATAGTCGACACCTGGTGGCAAACAGAAACCGGCGCGATGATGATCACGCCGCTTCCCGGAGCCACTCCAACCAAACCCGGTTCTGCTACGAAGCCATTTCCGGGAATCGAGGTCGACGTGATGACCAGAGACGGCAAGTCTGTCGGCCCAAATGAGGGAGGCTACCTGGTGATCAAACGACCGTGGCCTGCGATGCTGAGAACGATCTGGGGCGATGATGAACGCTACCGTGAGCAGTATTGGTCGCAGATTGACGGTATTTACTTCGCCGGTGATGGCGCGCGGGTGGATGAGGATGGCTACTTCTGGATCATGGGGCGCATCGACGATGTGATCAATGTCAGCGGCCACAGGTTGGGGACCGCGGAGGTGGAAAGCGCGCTGGTGTCGCACCCGGCGGTTGCCGAAGCAGCAGTGGTGGCACGTCCTGATGAATTGAAAGGGTCGGCCATCATCGCCTTTGTAACTCTGGAAGGCACTCACACTGCATCGGATCAGCTTAAGGAGACCTTGCGCGCTCATGTGACCAAGGAGATTGGCGCGCTGGCACGGCCTGAGGAGATACGTTTCAGCGATATGCTACCCAAGACCCGCTCCGGCAAGATCATGCGGCGCTTGTTGCGCGAGATTGCTACCAGCGGGTCAGTTGCGGGCGATGTGACCACACTTGAGGATTTCTCGGTGCTTGAGAAGCTAAGGACAGAGGAAGAGTGAGCATCACACCGAGGGATCGCGACCAGTGGAGTACCGCTCAACCACAGAACCATTTGCCGTAGCCAATGGATCCTAAGTTCAACCAGGCTCGCAGCTACTCAACGCTGGGTCGAGTGTTGCTATCCGCTGGGCTGGTTGAGTTCAGGATCCATTGGCTACGGGCAAATGGTTCTGTGGTTGAGCGGTACTTGAGCTGGTTGAGTTTAGGATCCATTGGCTACGGGCAAATGGTTCTGTCTGGTCAACGGCTCTTGTCAGCCAGGCACCCGCGTCAAATCTTAATG
>JAMQPI010000200.1 GCA_023717565.1 Pyrinomonadaceae bacterium
TGCGGATCTCATTGCCCAACGGATAGTGCAGCTGGGCGGTGAGCCAAATTTTGATCCGGATGGATTGACAACGCGGAGCCATGCCGAGTACGTCGAAGGTGAGAATCTTCTGGACATGATCAAGGAAGATCTGGTTGCTGAGCGTATTGCGATCGACAGCTATCGGGAAATGATCACTTACGCCGGCAATGACGATCCCACCACCAGGAGGATGTTGGAAGGCATTCTGGCGATGGAAGAGGAACATGCCGACGACCTGGTAAGTCTCTTGGCGGAAATAGGTGGCTAGCCAATCTTGCGGCGCGTAGCACTACTTTTGGGCTAATCTCAGTTTACCAATTCTTGAGCGTGATGCTTTTGATTGAAGCATCACGCTTGTTAGCGTTTGAGCACTTGAAGGAAAGAAAATCAGACAGGACGAACGAAGCCCGGCCCAGCATGTGTCGTGGCTGTGGTGCGATTGTAGGTGCCGGCCAAATTGACTGTGCAGTCTGCGGCGCGTCAACCACCAAATCAAATGCTCCGGCGCGGCCTGGTGTGGACCGCGAGACGATCCGTTTTGCGCGCGCGATCTTAGACCGGCCCTACAAGTTCACCGTTATTCTGTTGGTCGCAAACTTCTTCGTGTTCCTGCTGATGTGGCAGTCCAGCGGGATGACGTCCACTGGCTTATCGGGGTTTTCCTGGTCGGTGCTGATTGCTTATGGCGCGAAGGTCAATCATCTGATCAACGAACAACATCAATGGTGGCGTTTTGTTACACCAATGTTCGTGCACGTCAATCTGCCGCACTTACTGGTGAACATGTATAGCCTCTGGGTTGTTGGTCCATATGTAGAGAAACTCTACGGGTCGGCAAGGTTTGTCGTGTTCTGGGTAGTTACGGGCATCGCCGGAGTGGTGGCTAGTTATCTGACGGTGATGAGTACAGACACGCAGTTGGGGAGTCTGGGTCATTTTCTCTTCAAGACCGCCGATGTTCCCTCGGCGGGAGCGTCCGGCGCCCTCTTTGGATTGGTTGGCGTACTTTTTGTTTTTGGAATTAAGTTCCGCAATGAGTTGCCGGAAGGGTTCAAACGTGCTTTTGGCACCGGCATGCTTCCAATCATCGTTATCAATCTCTTCATTGGGTACCTGGGGCGCGGTGTGATTGATAATGCGGCCCACCTTGGTGGCCTGGCCTCGGGCGCGGCGTTGGCGCTGGTGGTGGAGTATCGACGGCCGGGTGAGAAAACAGGTGTGGCTATCACCTGGCATATCTTGCGGGTGGCTGCGTTAGGTCTGGTGGCGGTTAGCTTCCTGAAAATGGCGCAGCACTTCAGAGATCCGTTGCCGCCTTTGCTAAGCGAGCAAATGGTTTTCGATTCAAACAGCACAGCAGTCGCCTTCGTGGCTTTTGCAAAGACCATGAACGACGCTCAGGAAATTCTGAACAGATCCCTGCATGGAGACGCGACCGGCATTGATGACGCAATCAAGAGTCTCGGATCAATTCCGCATTTTGATTCTGAGTCGGCCCAGCTAACTGAAAGATTGAAAGCTCTGCTGATCCGCGGGAAAGAACTCAAGAGTCCACCAACCCCATTACCATCTCCCTCCCCGTCGCCCGCGGCTGACCCAGGCAACGTGCAACAGGAAGTGCGAGTGCTGCAACAGGATTTCGATTCGTGGAAAACAGATTACGAGTGGTGGCTGAAGAGGCAGGGATCAATCTACAGTGGTTTGATAGATACGACTACGCCGCAAGCGCCGGACAAGTCCACGCAATGATTAGCTAATAAAAAAGAGAGGAGACCATAAGAGATGGAAATCAGGAAAGTAGGAGTGCTGGGCTGTGGATTGATGGGCTCAGGCATCGCTCAAGTTGCGGCCGGTGCAGGTTTTGAGACCGTTGTGCGCGAAGTATCTGACGATTTGATCAAGAAGGGGTTTGGGGGTATCGAGAAGTCGTTGGCCAAATTCGCGGAAAAGGGAACGATCACAGCCGAGCAGCAGGGAGAGATCCGCAACCGTCTATCGGGCACTACTTCTTTTGAGGAGCTTTCAGACTGCGACATCATCATCGAGGCGATCATTGAGAACCTTGAAGAGAAGCGCAAAACCTACCAGCAGCTGGATGGTCTGTGTAAGCCTGAGACGATCTTCGCTTCCAACACTTCGTCGATTTCGATCACCGAGATGATGACGACGACTTCCCCGGAGCGGCAACAGCGCTTTATCGGTCTGCACTTCTTCAACCCGGTGCCACTGATGAAGCTGGTTGAAGTCGTGCGCACAATCCTGACTGATGAGTCGATCTATGAGCAAGCTGTCGAGTTTGCCAGGCGTTTGGGCAAGGTGCCGGTGCGCGCTGGAGACAAATCGGGATTCATCGTGAATCGTTTATTAGTGCCTTACATGCTCGACTCTATCCGTGCTTTGGAAGAGGGTGTAGGTTCGATTGAAGATATTGATACGTCGATGAAGCTTGGACTCGGTTATCCGATGGGACCTTTTACCCTCGGGGACTTTGTAGGTTTGGATACGACGTACTACATCGCCGAGATCATGTTCAATGAGTTTCGCGAAAAGCGGTTCGCGCCGCCACCGCTATTGAAGCGGATGGTGTTGGCCGGTCTGTACGGGCGAAAGTCCGGACGAGGGTTCTACGACTATACGAAGGATCCGAAAAATCCTACGCCGATGAAGCTAATCTAAATCAAGCGAGATGTCCTTAGTCCTCCTCGAACGACGCGATGCGATTGCTATCATCCGCCTGAACCGTCCCGAGAAGCTCAACGCGCTTTCGCAAGCCATGCGGGAGGACTTGAGTGGTGCGTTCAAGCAATTCGAGAAACAGTCCGACTTGCGCGCCGTAATCCTTACCGGCGCGGGCGCCACCGCCTTCTCCGCGGGTATCGACATAACGGAACTGGCGGCGATGGATCAGAACGAGGCCCACGCAGCCGTTGTACTTGGTCAGGCAGTTTGCAATCAAATCGAAAACTTCCCTCTGCCCGTGATTGCGGCAGTCAATGGCATCGCAGCCGGTAGTGGCTGCGAATTGGCTCTTGCTTGCCACCTTCGTATCGCATCGACGAACGCGAAATTCTCATTGCCGGAAACGAAACTTGGAGCGCTCCCCGCCTCCGGTGTTGCTCAACGACTTCATCGCGAGATTGGATATGAACGCGCGCTCGAAGTGATGCTCACCGGTGAGATACTCTCAGCCGAGCAGGGTTATCAGTTTGGGCTAATCAATCAAGTCACGGATCCAGCTGATGTGTTTACCGCCGCAGAATCGTTGGCGACGGACATTTCCAAACTGGCCCCACTCGCAGTTCGTGCCTGCCTCAGAGCTGTAACTCATGGCCTGGACCTTCCGTTGCAAGAGGGCCTGGCTCTCGAAGCGGAACTCTTTGCTAGTCTGTTTGCGACCCAGGACATGCGCGAAGGCACGCGTGCCTTTCTGGAAAAGCGCCCGCCCGTTTTCAAAGGAACCTGACTTTTCTCTCGTCGTACTCATGTTAGAAGTTACCTCCTAAGCGTACCGTCTGTGTTAGAATTCGGGTCAGAAAGGAGAACCCTCATGAGTGAAGACCTCACAAAAGACTTGCCATCTTCGGATGGCGATAAACTCACACAAATTCTTGCGGCGGTACAGCGCCTCGATTCGAGAGTCGAACATCTCGAGTCGGCTGTAGAACGTCTAGATTCGCGCCTCAGCGGTCTCGAGCAGAAGGTGGACGAGCGCCTCCACGACACTCGCCCCATCTGGGAGAAAGTGAATGCGGATATTGCTGAACTGCAAGCTGGACAACTACGCCTGATCGAAGGACAACAGCGTTTGGAGGAAGGCCAACAACGTTTAGAGGAAAGGCAACAGCGTTTGGAGGCAGTGCAAGAGTTCTTGCGCGGAGAGTCGCGCGAGATTCGCACGCTGTTGCGGGACATCTTTCGGCGGTTGAGCATCTTCAATGACACGCTGGTCACTATGCAGGCCGATTATCGCGACATATACGATCGCGTGCGTGAAATCGAGCGCCTGCACTGATCTATCGCTCCGACACTCGGGTTAACCAAGCTGCACCTTGATGCTCGCTTTCCCATCCCCTATACTGCGAAGGCCTTGGCATTTGCGACGATGGAGCGCTGGAAAACGCATTGCAGCCTGTTATTCACGAAGGACAACTCAACGGCAAGGGATTCCGGTTTGCGATTGTGGCGAGCCGTTGGAACGATTTCATCAGCTCTAGACTCGTCGATGGAGCTCTGGATGCGCTCGCTCGTCTGGGCGTTGCGGAGAAGGCAGTGGCGGTTTACATGGTGCCGGGATCTTTCGAAATCCCGTTGTTGGCTTTGAAGGTTGCAGGTTCAAAAAAGTTTGATGCGGTAATCTGCCTGGGAACGATTATTCGCGGACAGACTCCACACTTCGAATACATCGCCAACGAAGTGACCCGAGGGATATCACAAGCTGGGATGGAAACCGGAGTGCCGGTTGTATTCGGGATCATAACTGCCGATAATTTGGACCAGGCGATCGATCGTGCCGGCGTCAAATTGGGGAATAAGGGATTTGAGGCCGCTACTACAGCAGTGGAATTGGTGAATCTTTACAAGGAAGCTTTTCGAAAAGGATGAAGGATGAAGGATCAAGGATGAAGTTGAAGACGTGCCGGAATAGCACCTTCATCTTCAGCCTTCATCCCTGATGTATTTATGGGTTCGCGACGTAAGGCGCGCGAATGCGCCTTGCAAATGCTCTTTGCGGCTGATGTTGCTGAAACGCCCCCGGACGAGGTGGTGCGGACGTATTGGGCGGAGTTGGGTGACACCGATCTGGAAGAACCGGCGCGCGATTTTGCAACGCGACTGGCAGCCGGAACGCTGGCCCAACTCCAGACCCTGGACGAACGCATACGGTCGCGGGCGGAACACTGGCGCATTGCGCGTATGGCAGTTGTCGATCGCAACATTCTCCGCCTGGCCGTCTACGAGTTCCTCTACGAACCAACACCTCGCACTGTGGCTATCAATGAAGCGCTCGAAATAGCCCGCCGCTTCTCAACCTACGAAGCAACGCAATTCATCAACGGCATCCTTGATGCCATCAAGCGCGATCTCGACGAGCAGCAGCCACAGGAGAACGTCGAGCTAACGGAGGAATCCGACGAAAACTTGGACGACGAGGACGTCGAGCCTCCTGCCTCTTCGGAGTAATTCAATCGTGGATCAAAGCCAGCGCCAGTTTCTCGCCGAGACAGAAGACCTGATCGAGCAGATCTTTGTCGACCTGGACGAGCTGCGCCAGAAAGCGAATGACCGGAGAGCTCGACGTGAACTAGTAGACCGCATCTTCCGCCGCATCCACCGGATCAAGGGCTCCGCCGCATCTTTGGGCCTGGAGGGTTTGAGCGAGATTGCCCACGAGTTTGAAAGTCTGCTCGGTGCCGTTCGCGCGGGTCGAGTGGTTGCGGGTGACGAGGTTCTCGACACGTGCGAGAGTGCGGCCACCGCCTTGTTCGAGAGTTTACATCTCGCTTCCTCGGGCGTCATCGAGCCGTCCCGTCGAGCATTGTTTGAGCGCATCCAGGTTCAGGCACAAGGAAACACCGCCACCACGCGTCCGGATATCGGTTCGGTGCTCGACAATCTACCCTTTGAGATTTCCCAGTCGTTGACCGGCGATGAGAAGGGGCGTCTGGAGCAGGCCGTCAAGGAGCGTGACGACCTTTATGTCGTTACCACCAGTTTCGATATCACAAGTTTCGATGAAGAGTTTTCCAGATTGAAAGAAAGACTTGCAGCGCGCGGAGAAGTTATTGCTACCGCCCCGATGATCGACGCTGAGCGGGCTGATAAGATCAATTTTCAGATTCTCTTCGCGGGAAGTTCCAAACTGGATGTGGCAGACCCGGATTTGAGCTTTGCCGGTTTGAGCATCAGGAAGGTCGCTGGCAAAACGGAAACGTCGGTCGATAAAACAGAACCTAGCTTCGCAAGTGCTCAGACTCTGTCGGGGGGGACCGCAAGCTCCATGGTAGCGGGGTTGAAACTCACACCAGCTGTCTCTCTCTCAAATTTCATTCGTACTGACCTTGATGATCTTGACCGGTTAATCTCCTCCACGCATGACCTTTTCCGCGCCACTGCCAAAGCCCTCGACCTAACGCTCTTACAGCCGCACTTCAATAACGCAGTACAGGAAGAGCTCGAAAGGTTAGACGTGCAAATCAGACAATCCTTTCTGAGTGTGGAAGAGAAACTAATCGGACTCAGGATGGTCTCGCTGGCGCCGGTCCTGCAACGGGCAGCTCGAGCAGGTCGAGCGGCCGCTCGCTTAAGCAACAAGAAAATAGATTTCGAGGTTGTCGGCGCCAACTTGAAACTCGACAAACTATTGAGCGACGCGATCGCGGATCCCCTCATCCATCTGGTCCGCAACGCCGTAGATCATGGGATTGAAACCCCTGAGCAACAAGCACTGTCGACAGAAAAAAAACGTGGATTGGTGCATATAGAAGTCAGCAGCGAGGGCAGGCAAACCTGCCTGCGCGTAATGGACAATGGTCGAGGCGTTGATCCGGCATTTGTTTCGCAAGCGGCCATTAAGCTGGGCGTAATCGGCACAGACACCCTCCTGGATATGGATCACAGCGTGCGCATGATATTCCGCCCCGGGTTCACAACTTTGTCTTCAGCTTCAAGTATTTCGGGTCGTGGCGTGGGGCTGGACATTGTAGAGACAGCAGTCGAACACGTGGGAGGCGAGCTGCGAGTCTCCAGCCAACCAGGGCGAGGCTCAACCTTCGAGATTCGTCTACCAGCAACATTTGGTCTGCTCGGTTCGACTATGGTCGCCTCGGGAGGCAGCAGGTTCTGCATAGACAGCAGACACGTAATCAAGATTGAAGCGATCGCCCCCGATGAGATCGAGAAGTCCAAAGGTAAAGAGGCGCTGCGCTCCGAAAGCGGAGTTGTACCTGTCGTGCGCTTGCGTGAACTGTTGGGACAGCCAGCTGAGGAAACAGTGTCCACCGATTCAGTGCATGTCATCACTTGCGAGTTTCCCGAAGAAGGTGGCCGGGGCGACGAACACCAAAAGAAACGCGTTGGCATCGTTGTTGATAAGGTGGGGGGGAGCCAGGAAGTTCTGGTACGCAATCTTGGTCGTCACTCGTCACGCTGGCCGGGCATTGCGGGAGCTACTGAGTTGCCCGACGGTACGGTCGGTCTGGTTCTTGACCTTCCCAGGTTAATTCAAGGTTTGGCGACGGACTCCGGTCAGAACGGGGAGTCGCAGGGCCCGGATAATTTGTCATTTGTCATTTGACATTTGTCATCTAAAAACCGAGAAGCGTCCTTCCTCAAATCTCACAACAAACAACACCCACAGAAATCAGGCAATGAAAGGTCCACTCTCAGGAAATGAACAATGAAAGATGTCAAATGAGAAATGACAAGTGATCCGATCTTCCCTTCCGTAATTGAGTAGCCACCTGCGCCTCAAGCTTCGTCACGCCCAATCCATTTTGGGGTGCATCTGGTGCCAGTTAGTGGCGCGCTCGAATGCCAATGCAACTCGCAACGGTGCACCCTCGTCGTAAAGTCCGCCAGTAAACATGATCGACTGCGGCAACCCCTTGGGAAAACCGCAGGGAACGCAGACCGCCGGATGCCCGGTGAGATTTGTAACCAGAAGACTCGCGCTGCCCGGTGCGGGCGAAACAAAAACGTCCCACTTCGACATCAGCGTGTCCATCTCTCGCATCAGGAGCGTGCGTGCTCGTTGAGCCCGGATGTATTCAACTGCTGGAATGAAGCGCGAGCTGCGGAAGGTATTGGGCCAATCCCCCGGCTCCTGACCGGACAGTTGGTTAGTGCCGCCGCTGCGGGTGAGATCATCGAAGGCTGCCGCTGCCTCCGCCACCAGGATGATACGCAATGCGGCCGTCGAGAATTTGGGCAACTCTACAGGGTCGAGTTTGGCGCCAGCATTTCTCAGAGCGTCGAGGGCCGCCAGGTAAATTGCCTTTCGCTCGGCGTCCTGTTGTTGATCAAACTCCTCCTTTAGATATCCAATCCTCAAGCGACTAAGCGGTGTCTCGGGCGACCAATTAAACGGAACATCTCCTACCGTCAGATCTTTGTCGTCTGGTCCATAGGTAGCTTGCAAGGCCGCAGCGCAATCCTCAACACCCCGGCAGATCGGACCGATCTTGTCCATCGTCCAACTGAGTCCCATCGCGCCAAAACGACTGACTCGACCGTAAGTGGGCCGCAGGCCCACAACACCGCAACGCGAGGAAGGCGAAACAATTGAACCCAGCGTTTCTGTTCCTATTGAGAACCCAACAAGCCCGGCGGCGGTTGCCGATGCCGGTCCCGCTGATGAACCGCTGGATCCAGTTCGTTCTTCTTCCACCTGCCATGGATTTCTCGTCATTCCCTGGAACCAGCGACCGCCCTGCGCCAGTGCGCCCATCGAAAGCTTGGCGACCAGCACCGCGCCGGCATTCTGCAGGCGGGTTACCAGGGTGGCGTCATAATCGATTACCTGGTTCCGATAGGGTTCTGCTCCCCAAGTGGTTGGAATGCCCTTGGTGGCGAAGAGATCCTTGGCACCCCAGGGAATACCGTGCAGTGGTCCGCGATACTTTCCTTGTTTGATTTCACGGTCGGCTACCGCGGCCTGCGCCAGCGCGAGTTCCTCAGTGAGCGTTACCGTGCAATTGAGTTTTGGTCCGTAAAGCTTCAAGCGCGATAGATACATCCTGGTGAGATCGATTGAGGAAATCTTGCGGTTGCGAATCAAGTCCGCGAGCTGAGTCACCCGTGCAAAAGCCAGATCTTCGATGTTACTGAAGTTAAGCCTTTCGATCTTGCTCAGCTTAAAGGTGGCGACCTTGACGTTGAACCTCTTCCCGGGCAAGGCCGGATGAAATAGAGTGGCCGGCTCCGTGTCCAGGGGCACACTTATCTTGCGCAATGTTTCGTACCGCTCGAGATTTGAGTTCACGTTCTGCAGAGCCATTTGTTTTTGAGCGTCTGTCAGCTCAATCCCGAACATTTGTTCTGCCCCCCGTAACATTTCCTTCGTTACGCGCAGAGGACCAGGCGACGGCGAGGGTGAAGGCGTTGGGGTAGGCGAAGGTGTTTGCGCGAGTGCAGAAATAATCTGCAGTTGAGGACTGGCTATGGTGGCAACGCCAAGCGCGGGAATGAGTTTCACAAACTTGCGCCGGTTCAGGCCCTTGTTCCCTACTGCCGAAACTGGCCTTGTCTTTTCGCGGTTCGCGCCGGTCTTTTTCTTCATCCTCGTCTCCTAACTTTGATGGCTTGGTTATTGCCGCGGAGAAGGGGTGCCGTACTTGAGTTTGAGGACCCTGGTCTTACGGAATCGTTGTACGGTCACGATGAACATGTTGTCGTATTCAGTCTCAGGAATAATTGGAAACGTGCCGCCGCCGAGTGCTGCGATAATTGCGGGGACACTATTGTTGTGCCCGGCGGCGAACACAATGCCACCGGCATTGTTAGTTTTGATCTGCCGGACCAGTTCATCCACGTTTTTCGAATCTACCTGGTTGACCTTGAGTCCCAGGCGCTCAGCAAGAGGGGCTACCGTCGATTGCGTTCGAGTGTACTGTGTTGCATAGACCGCGCTAACTCCCGACCCGCCCAGCATATGGACCAGAGTCTGCGCCCGCTCCAAGCCAGCGGGACTCAACGCCGGGTTAGGATTGTCTGGCTCGATGTTCTTCTCGGCGTGGCGGACGAGTATCACGGTGGTAACCGGGTGATCGCCCAGGAAGCACCAGGTCGCAGTTAGAGCAGCCACTACGATCGCGGCAACCAGAAACACAACGGATGGTTTTGCCCACAGTCGGTTCAGAAACATAAGGGATCGCTCCAACTGGTTTTATTTGCTGGAAAACGTAAAGGACTGGTGTAACTGTAATGACTGGCCGCTAATTCGCGCCGGATTATAGCGCAGGTTCAGCGCTGTGACCGAGATATGATGCCATATGCATTGGAATGCGGATGGTGGTAATCTATCGTCTAACCACGCCATCACGATGACAAATTTTGAAACTCTCTAAGGTATCCGAATGCGATTAAGGGGAAGGAAGAAAAGAAGTTGGAGCAGAGAAGCACGACCGACCTGTCTGAGTTAATAGCCGAGAATTTTGGCGCCAACGCGACTTATGTTGAAGGGCTGCTGGGACGTTTCCGCAGCAATCCAGAGTCGGTTGATGAATCATGGCGCGCGTATTTTACCGAATTACTGGGAGAGGATGGGGCGGCCGCAGCCGAGAACGGACGAACTGCCCCCACTCCTCAGGTTGTGGGTGAGACATTCGCCAAAGATCCCTCTGGAGTTCCCGTTCCTGCCAAGGTAGACGGTAAGGCGACGGCCACCGCAGCAATAGCTCCAGCAGTGGAGCGCGTTACCACTCCGCCTGCTCCAGGCGTTGAGAGTCATTCCGAAGCGGTTGCGATTCGAGGGGCTGCTCTTAAGATCGTCGAAAACATGGAAGCGAGCCTCTCGGTTCCTACAGCCACTTCGCAGCGCCGGATACCTGTAAAACTTCTGGATGAGAACCGGGGGATCATCAACAAGTACCTGGCGGAAAACGATCGAGGCAAGGCTTCTTATACTCACCTGATTGCCTGGGCGATTTTGCGCGCCCTGGATGACTACCCGCAATTGAACGATGCGTATGAAGTTGCCGATGGGAACCCGGCGCGTTTGCGCCGGGAAAACATCAATCTGGGTGTGGCGATTGACCTGGAGAAAAAGGATGGCACGCGGACTCTATTGGTCCCGAACATCAAGGATGCTAACAAGCTGCGGTTCTCCGAGTTTTTGCAGGCTTACGACCACGTGGTAAAGCGAGCCCGCGAGGGAAAACTTCAGCTGGCGGATTTCCAGGGCACGACCATCTCGCTCACCAACCCCGGAACAATCGGCACCGTTGCCTCCACACCGCGACTGATGTCCGGGCAATCGGTAATCATTGCCACTGGTGCGATTGAGTATCCGGCTGAGTATCAGGCCATGGCGCCGGAAGCTCTGTCGCAATTGGGCATCAGTAAGGCGATTACGGTTAGCAGCACTTATGATCATCGCATCATTCAGGGTGCGGAATCCGGCGCCTTCCTCGCCAGGCTCCACGAGCTCCTTGCTGGACAACACGAGTTCTATAACAAGATTTTCCATGACGTGGGGATTCCCTATCCTCCCCTTCGCTGGAGTCTCGATCGCAATCCCTTTTTCACCGCCGGCGATCATGCACGCGAACAGACGATCAAAGAAGCTAGTGTGATAGAGCTGATCAATGCTTACCGTGTGCGTGGGCATTTGATTGCCGATGTAGATCCGCTCCACGCGATGCCGATGCTCTATCATCCCGAACTGGATATTGAAACCTACGGACTGACCATCTGGGATCTGGATCGAGTGTTCATTACCGGGGGGTTGGCGGGCACGGAAAGCGCGAAGCTCCGCGAGATTCTCGACATCCTGCAACGCGCTTATTGTGGAAAGGTCGCCACTGAGTATCGTCATATCCAGAGCAAGGAACAGAAGACCTGGATTCGCGAGCAGATCCGCAAGCATTTTGTCAGTCCGGTGCCGCTGTCCGCCGAAGTCAAGAAACAACTTCTGTGGAAACTGATTTCCGCCGAACAGTTTGAACGTTTTCTGCACACCAAGTATCTAGGGCAGAAGCGATTCTCACTCGAGGGCAGCGAGACCATCATTCCCCTGCTGGATCGCCTGATTGAAGATGCCGGGGATCGGGGCGTCGAAGACATCACGCTGGGCATGGCCCATCGCGGGCGTCTGAATGTGTTGGCGAATGTGATTGGCAAGTTTTGCGAGCGCATCTTTGCTTCGTTTGAGGGGTCGATTCATCCGTCCTTCCCGGCCGATGAAGGTGACGTCAAGTATCACCAGGGCGCAGTTGGAGAACGTCTGACAGCCAGCGGAAGGACCGTAAGTCTCACGCTTTCTCCCAATCCCAGCCATCTGGAAGCCGTCGACCCGGTCGTGGAAGGAATGGTTCGGGGGAAGCAGGATGTCTTGCGCGACAGGCTGGGCACTACTCGTGATCAGGTAATCGACAAGGCGCTGCCCGTATTGCTGCACGGCGATGCCGCTTTCGCCGGGCAAGGTGTGGTGATGGAAACGCTGAATCTCGCCGACCTGAAAGGCTATCGCACCGGCGGTACGATTCACATCATCATCAACAACCAAATTGGTTTCACGACCTCGCCCGAGGACGGTCGCTCGACGATCTATTCAACAGACGTCGCCCGGATGACCCAGTTGCCAATCTTTCATATTAACGGTGACGACCCGGAAGCTGCTTACCGCGCTCTTCAGATCGCCCTGGAATACCGGCAAGAGTTTAATAAAGACGTGGTGCTTGATGTGGTCGGATTTCGCAAACTCGGACATAACGAAACTGATGAGCCGAGTTACACCCAGCCTCTGATGTACGCCCGCGTGAAAGCCCACCCCGGGGTTCGGGCAATCTATGCGAAGAGACTCATCAAGGAAGGGGTGATTGACGAGGCCGAACTCAACGCTTTGACTGAAGAACGCGTGCGGCGTTATGAAGATGCTCTTGCCCGCGCTAAAGGCATCGTCTCTCTGCAAGAACCTACGCAACCCGCGCCTCCGGTTGAAGAGATGGACGGATCGGAAGTTATCGATACTGGTGTCGACGCTGAGGTGATCAAGAACGTCGCACAGAAGATTGCCGTCGTGCCTGAAGGCTTCAACATCAATCCGAAGATGGTGGGACAACTTGCTCGACGCGCGAAGATGGGTGAAGGCACACTACCCATCGACTGGGCCTTCGCCGAGGCCGCGGCCTTCGGCTCGCTGGTTATCGACGGAACGCGCGTGCGCTTGAGCGGACAGGATTCGGGCCGCGGCACATTTAGCCAACGCCACGCTGTTTTGCATGACACACAGACGGGCAAGCGCTGGGTGCCGCTTTCCGAGTTACGCTCCCCGGCAAATCCCGAAGCGCGATTCGAAGTGTTCGATAGCTCTCTATCAGAAGAAGGCGTGTTGGGGTTCGAATATGGCTATTCGGTAATAGCTGCCGACGCGCTGGTTATTTGGGAGGCGCAGTTTGGCGATTTTGGGAACGGCGCCC
Source organism: Pyrinomonadaceae bacterium (assembly GCA_023717565.1). Lineage (GTDB taxonomy): Bacteria > Acidobacteriota > Blastocatellia > Pyrinomonadales > Pyrinomonadaceae > PSRF01. The sequence goes on from JAMQPI010000200.1 coordinate 13,158, forward strand.
AGACCATCATCGATCAATATATCGCGGCTTCTGAGACCAAGTGGAGGCAAACGTCTCGACTGACCATGCTCCTGCCGCATGGGTATGAAGGACAAGGACCGGAGCACTCGAGCGCGCGTTTGGAGCGCTTCCTGCAAATGTGCGCCGAGAATAACCTGCTGGTCTGTTACCCCACGACGCCGGCGCAGTACTTCCATCTGCTGCGAAGGCAAGTAAGACCGGGTGGGGAGCGCCCCTTGATTGTGATGACGCCGAAAAGCCTGTTGCGTCTGCCCGCCGCCTCATCGTCGCTTGATCAGCTTACTAATGGTGGGTTCAACCCTCTGATAGACGATTCTGAAATCAAGGATTCGTCCGCAGTCGAGCGAGTGGTCCTGTGTAGCGGTAAAGTTTTCTACGATCTCATGGAGGCGCGCCGGAAGTCAGAGGAAACGCGTATCTCGATCGTGAGACTCGAACAGTTTTATCCATTTCCCATGCAGCGTTTGCGCGAGGTGATCGCCGGCTATCCGAACGCGAAACAAATCGTTTGGGCCCAGGAAGAACCGAAGAACATGGGCGGTTGGACCTTCGTTGAGCCGCGTCTGGAAAAACTTCTGTCGGCATGCGAACGCCCGGTCTACGTCGGACGCGCGGCCTCAGCCAGCCCCGCCACCGGCTCATACGCAGTCCACCAATCAGAACAGGCCAGCCTTGTTCAAGAAGCCCTGACCTTTGCCTAGGGGTTCTATTGCTACTTAGTGATTCTATTGCCTAAGCCAATCGAGCGAATCTTGCGTTACGGCTTCGGGCGGCAAAGCCGGTAAGGAGTTTGACGCTCATTTTCCGCACTCACCACGTCATGCTTTGCTTCGCAAAGTACTTGACACAGCTCGATTAGAGCGCCTATGATGCTTCGCGATGAGCTTGATCCGATTGGTTACCCCTGAAGTAGAACCGCCACCGGCGCTGCACGAACGCGCCATGGACAATCTGCGCTACATCCGCGAGACGATGGAGCGCGCCTCAGCCTTCACCGGAATTTCCGGCTGGGGTCAGGTTGCGATTGGAGTCACAGCACTTATCTCAGTCCTCATTGCCGCGCGGCAGTCATCCTTCCAGGGTTGGCTGGCAGTCTGGATTGCCGAAGTCGTGGTTGCACTCTTGATTGCCGGTTGGTCAATGGATCGAAAAGCGCGGGCAGCGCAAATGCCGCTTCTGTCAGGGCCTGGTCGCAAGGTGGCGTTTAGTCTCTCACCACCGATCTTCGTAGGCGGCTTACTAACCGTGGTGCTCTACCAGGCGGGTTTGACTAACGCCATCCCCGGCGTCTGGTTGTTGCTTTACGGAACCGGCGTCGTCACCGGAGGGATGTTCTCCGTGCGCATCGTACCCATTATGGGTCTTTGCTTTATGGCCCTGGGCGCCGTCACGCTGTTTTCTCCGCCAGCTCTGGCGAATTGGTTTCTGGCGGCCGGCTTTGGTGGGCTGCACATAGTTTTTGGTGTCATTATCGCAAGGAGGTACGGTGGCTAAACAATCCGCACTAAAGCAGACAACACCCAAGAAGCACAATCAGGCTGCGAGCGGCCTCCGTGAACTGAAAGGAGCGGCTACCAGCAGTCTTGCGCCCGAGTTGGATCGGTTGATTCATGAACGACTTCGCCTGGGGATCGTCAGCGCTCTGGCCGCCAACGAGTCTCTGACCTTCAGTGACCTGAAGAGCTTGATGAACACAACCGATGGAAATCTCAGTGTCCACGCGCGCAAGCTGGAAGATGCCGGATACATCACTTGCACGAAGTCCTTTGACGGCCGGGTCCCTAAGACCGAATACAAACTAAATGCGGCCGGTCGGCGAGCTTTGGAGAGTTATCTCAATCACATGGAAACGTTAATTCAGCAGATGCGGAATCGCTAACGGGGAGTGCCAACCCTTTTTTTGTTCTGGAGCTTTGCATTGCAAAGCTCTTTGCTTAGTGAGCGCTTTTCAGTCAACAGCATGTCAGAACCGCGAGCGGTAGCGACCGGGTCCAAGCAGTCAATCAAATTTGCAGGGTCAACTCTTAACTTGAGTCTTGGACCCGATCGCTAGCGCTCACGGAACTGACATGACATTTAGGCGCCTGCATTTACAGCAGGGCTCAAGGCCAGATTCCATGGAAACCTCTGATGTCATCATCGTCGGCGCCGGCCTGGCAGGTTTGCAATGTGCACGTCTCCTTGGCCGGCAAGGATTGCGAGTATTGCTGGTTGATCGAAAAACGTGCCTCGAACAATCGATTCACACCACCGGCATCTTCGTGCGCCGAACGCTCGAGGATTTTGATATTCCCGCTGAGTGTCTCGGACCGCCTGTGCGGCACGTCACCCTGTATTCGCCGGCGCGCCGCTCGATGGAACTCAGTAGTCCGCATGACGAGTTCCGCATTGGCCGCATGGGGCGTCTCTACACGCGCTACCTCGACCATTGCTTGCGTGCGGGTGTCGAGTGGATGCCTGAGACTCGCTATTCCGGACACTCCGTCCTCAAAGATCAACTTGTGGTTCGTTTGGATAGCCGCTCCTCCTCGAGTTGGGTGAAAACCCGTTACCTCATCGGTGCTGACGGATCCAACTCGCGGGTGGCGAAACATCTGCAGTTGGAGACCAATCGTGAGTGGATCGTTGGCGTGGAAGACGTTTTTGCCAACGTCCCTCTGGAGGGTCCGCCACGACTTCATTGCTTTTTGGATCCGGAATTAGCGCCCGGCTATCTCGCGTGGATCGCTCACGATGGAGAAGAGGCGCACATTGGGGTTGGTGGTTACCCGGGAACGTTTGACCCCATTCAAGCTCTGGAAAAATTTCGCGCCAGCCTAAGTGGGATTATTGATCTCGGCAGCGCAAAACAGGTTGAGCGTCGCGGCGGACGCATTCCGGTGGGTGGAGTGTTGCGAAACATCGCAAACAGGCAGGGGCTACTGATTGGCGATGCTGCCGGGGCTGTCTCGCCGCTGACGGCGGGCGGGCTTGATCCCTGCATGAGGCTCTCTACTCTCGCAGCGAAAGTCGTCGCCGAGTTTCTTGAATCGCAAAACGCCCAGGTGCTCAGCGCATACTCCGGCGACCTCTTTCGCGCTCGATTCACCTCGCGATTGTGGATGCGTCGACTGGTAGCGACCGCTCGTCAGCC
>JAMQPI010000211.1 GCA_023717565.1 Pyrinomonadaceae bacterium
CCAGGAGTTTCGCGGCCTCGTCCGGGCAATCATGATGAGAATCAAAAGCGCAATAGACTCTGACGGTGTTTGCATTCTCTTGCCGAGGCAAAAAGAAGGCGAACTCGATCTCTATTCGCTCGACTTTCGGTCGGAGGGGAGCAGCTTCCAAGAGAGAACTGTGATCCCTCTTGCCGGGACGATTGCGAGCTATGTATTGAGGACGGGTAAGCCGTGGGCCGGGACTCGCGAGCAGGCGTGTGGAAATTTTCAGAGCCAACTACTGCTTAAAGAGCAATTCAGCACAGCATGCATGCTGCCACTTTCAGGCCGAAACGGAGTTGTGGGCACGCTCGCTTTGGTTCGGGCGGAACATGATCCGTACAGTCAGGATGAGCTTGATTTCCTGACTGGCGTTTCCAGTCAAATAGCGCTTGCGTTGGAGAACGCGCTGGCCTACCGCGAGATTTCCGAACTCAAAGACAAGCTAGCCCAGGAGAAGCTCTATCTCGAAGAAGAGATTCGCAGCCAGATGAATTTCGATCAGATCGTCGGCGATAGCCCGGCGCTCAGACACGTCCTCGAACTCGTCGAAACTGTGGCTCCGAGCAATTCCACAGTTCTGCTAATCGGCGAGACTGGAACGGGAAAGGAACTGGTCGCGCGCGCGATTCACGACCATAGCCGGCGCAAAGACTCCACATTTGTGAAGCTCAACTGTGCGGCGATCCCGACAGGACTGCTCGAGAGCGAATTGTTTGGGCATGAAAAAGGCGCCTTCACCGGCGCCATCAGCCAGAAGATCGGACGACTGGAACTCGCCCACGAAGGTACGCTGTTTCTGGACGAGGTGGGAGACGTGCCACTGGAAATCCAGCCGAAGCTCTTGCGCGCTTTGCAGGAGCGCGAATTCGAGCGTCTGGGCAGCACCCGCACGAAGCGAGTGGACGTACGGCTGGTGGCGGCCACGAACCGCGACCTGGAAAGCATGATCGCAACTCGCGAATTCCGCAGCGACCTCTATTATCGCTTGAACGTCTTTCCCATTCGCATTCCGCCTTTACGTGAGCGCCGGGAAGATATTCCGCTGCTGGTGCGCTACTTCGCGCAGAAGTTCGCACATCAGATGGAGAAGCAGATCGAAACGATCCCGGCGGCCACGATGAGAGCACTGACCGAATGGGACTGGCCAGGGAACGTGAGGGAGTTGGGAAACTTCATCGAGCGCGCTGTGATTCTCACGCGCGGCCGAACGCTCGAGGCGCCGCTCGCAGAATTACGCAGAGTTTGCCACGACGAATCAGCGCAGACGGTGACCACGCAAGGCCAGGAAGAGATTGCCCGAATTGTGAAGGAAACAATCAATGCCCTACATGGCAGGAAGAGTGTTGCTGACGAATATGCCAGGAAGCAGCGCGAGGAGATCGTGCATGCACTCACCGAAAGTAAGGGTCGCGTGGGTGGCGACGATGGAGCTGCCTCACATTTGGGGCTAAATCGCACGACACTGCTATCGCGCATGAAGAAGCTCGGCATTCATCCAAAACAATTTTCCTGAACCAAGCGTCTACATCGGATCCGCCGTGACCGCCGCATCTCAATCAGCCTTCATTCCCACTTGCTCAGTCAAAGTATTTGGAGGCAATTTTTCTCGGGTTGCTGAAACCGACTTCGACAGTTTCGACACCTCAGCCACTCTGCTTGCCGTCTGCATTAAAGTTCGGCGAACTCCAACGCCTACACTCCGGCATGTCTATTGCTCAGCACAATTCTGAAATGGGTAACTCTAGGAGGTTTGGTTCATGAACAAAAGCGCTTCTGGCACTCCTGCAAGGGCTGCACAACACATACCCCTATTGGTGGAGATAAGCAGAATCGACACTCTCTACAGAGATCTTTACTTCCAACGCGCGCGCGAACTGATGAAGTCAATCCTGTCTGAATCGGCCTATGTGGGAATGAAGGAAGACCTCGCTTCGATCGCATTGATCGAAAGACAACTACGCGCAGCGATCGAGCGCGGCGAATGGCCAAAATCCCAGGAGTTGACGGAACGGATTCGTTCCATAAAGACGTCGGCCACAGACGGCAGGGAAAGGATGAAATATGGAGAAGCCCTCTACGAGGGCGCCGCCGCCGTTCCCATCGACCCGTTCTCTCCTGGCTTTCATGTCTTTGTGGACGGCTCGCTGCAAAAGCTCCAGCAACAACAGCACCGGGCCATTGAAATCCTCTCGGCTCTCAAGCGGATCGATCCTTCAAATAGCGATTTCTATGCGCGTCGGGAGAGCGATTTTGGGGCTCTCTCTATAGCCGCGCCCGCCAACGAGCAGGAGAAGAAGCCGACGACCGCAATTCGCGCCCAACTTCAGGTTGAAGCGCTCCAAGCACTCGACGCAGGTGATCTTTCACGGCTCAATCAGGTGGTCTCAAAGCTTGCGCAGAAACCTGTCGACCTGGAAGCAAAGCAGGAGTCGGCCGACGCGGCGCCTCATGAGACGGCGGAACTGGGCGATGACCTGCTCTACACCTTCTCTGAAGCTACTTTGAAAGCGGCCAGTCGCCTCGGCCTGGCGCCTGTGCGAACTGAATCGGTCCGCCAGTTGGCTCATTTCAAGGGTTATGGCTGGCAGCCCTCCTTCCTCAAACGCGAAATCAAGGTGAGGTCGAAGGAACAAGTGGCGCGGCTCACTTATCCATCCGGGACTACCGATCGGATCAAAGAAGCCTTCAAGTTCTATCTGCTCAACCCATTCATCACCTCGGGCGGCACACGCTACCTCGTGCCTCTCGTGGTAGAAGATCTGCTGCTAGAGGACTTCCCGGAGCCGGAGCCAAAAGGAAAGATGCCTGACACCGGACTGCTCTCTCTACTTGGGCTTGAGACCCGCTGGGGTCTGACGCGGATAAACATCGAAAACGCTCTGATCCGGTATGGGCCGCGAATCGTGGCCGAAGAGCTAGCGCTCGACCCGGAACAATTTCGGCTCGTCGCGATACCGGCTGACATTTACGCATTTCTCGGCCCCGGGAGAGGTTGGGGACAAAAGCAGATGTGGACTCACTTCGATGGCTATTGGGTGCGCGACGACGCGAGCCTGCAGGCGCTCGCCGGCGGCGACCAGAGATTCGGCGGCGCCTACGACATGGTCGGCTTTAGTCCAGCTTACACTAACGAGAAGGTCTTTTCTCGTTTTGCGGTGGTCCAAACAAGTCGTATGAAGACCTGGCATCGACGGTGAATCTTAGAGTTGAGTGAAACTTTGAGTTCGCCACCCGCGCCTTTGATGCTTATCAAGGAAGATCGACGACGATGGAGTGGCCGGCCGGCGGAAGCTGGAACGCGAGAGCCTCCAAAATATTTGGGTAAGTACACAAGTTCAAAGCTGAGGTATGGCAGATCGGTCAAAACTTTACCTGCAGTCGATAATAAGTGGTCGCGGAAAACGAATCTATTGTAGCGTGTATAGCTATCAGGTTAAGATCGCTCGACGCGCTGCTCACAGAATTAAGGACAGTTCACATTACGAAACAGCGTAGAACCGCGCGCCTCAACATAATGAGGCTACATGAGAAAGCTGAATAGACTAGGACGAAACGTGTTCGTGCCGGGTCTGGTGCTGGCCTGGATCCTACTCGCCCCGTTTTTACCAGGGGCAGCGCCGATTTACGCCCTCGATCCGAACAAACGTCTCACCCAGTACATGCATACATCATGGCGAATCCAGGACGGTTCTGCGCCCGACGGCATGTTCTCAATTGCGCAAACCTCGGATGGCTTTCTTTGGTTCACATCTGCTTCCGAAGGCATGTACAGGTTCGACGGCGTTCGGCTCCTTCCCTGGACTCTGGCTGTCGACGGCAGAACGATTGACCACGCCGTGAGCTTTCATGCTGACCACGCGGGCGGACTCTGGGCACGCGGGCGGCATGAAATTTTTTACCAGAGGGGCGGGGTGGTTACTTCTCATTTCGCTTTGGAGGGGCAATATAGGACTGAGAACGTCAGCGTAGATCCTGATGGCTCGTTGTGGGTCTTGCATATAGGGTACGAAGTACGTGAGCCGCTTTGCCATGTTACCGGCCAGGGTGTGAAGTGTTTCGGAGAGTCCGATGGCCTGCTGCTCATCCCTTACGGCGGCGAATCTCTATTAGCCGATGGCAAAGGCGGTTTCTGGCTTGGCGGGCAGAGGGCCGTT
>JAMQPI010000239.1 GCA_023717565.1 Pyrinomonadaceae bacterium
AATCGCCGAACAGTGAGCCAGAGCCCGACGTGCCGATCTTTTTATCGTCCCGCCGCAGGCCCGGGAAACCATTATTGCAAAATCCGCCTGAATGAAATCCAGAATGCTGTTGCCTTCAATAAAAACTCCAGCCGCGGTAACGCGCCGCAAAGCTTGCTTGATTCCCGATTCGACCTGCGCATCAGTTGCGATCAACCAGTGAACATTGGCCGCGCCTAAGTCCCAATAACGGCCCGTATCTTTACCGGCCTCATAATTCTGTTCCCGACCCGAGCGAATGACCGGTTCGTCACCCAACAGATCGCTGACGCAACATGCATGAGGATCCTTGCCGCATGATCGGTAATGTCCGCGCGTCACCTTGATTGCTTCCCATCCGGGAATAGCGCGCAGGAGATCGCACATGAGCGTGGTCTTACCCACTTCGGAACTAAACCCGCTGATCACTATGATCGCCGGACGCATGATGGGTGAAAGTTGTTCCTGCACTTTATTGGCAACTTGAACTCAGCAGGTGATCGCGGAATAGACCGGGTCGGTGACGATGCCTGAAGCCTTCTCCGGATACTTAGTAGCTACTCGCGAGTATGTCGAATGTGAACTTCAGCTTGTTTCTCACGCGTACCAAACCATGAAAAGCAGACGTAGCATTGACCTTGAAGTCGCTTCGATCAACGGTGAATTCTCCCCTGGCTCGAAGATCATTCGCGCCCAAGGTAACCTGCGCAGGAATGGCAATGCGACGAGTGACTCCATGCATAGTCAAGTCACCCTCTATTCTTGCTTCAAACTGTCCAGCTCCGATTAGCTTTCCGGTAACATTGGTGCTATGAAAGGTGATCTCAGGATATTGGGCGGTGTGAAGCACGATCTCCTGAATCTCCTGGTTGATAATTTGTTTTTGTGGCTCGGTAAAGACATCGCGGGTTTCAACGAGCGAATCGCTCTTGATGGTCATCTGAAGCGAGGCAGGCAATATGGAGCGCGGAGTGAGCTTAACTTCTCCCGTGAAGTCTCGCACCGCAATGAAGTGGTCATGGCCTTTGAACCAGAGCAAACCTCCGGAGAATGCCCGAACCATAAAAGTACTCTTGCTGGCATCGAGTTTATAACGGGCCTCAGAGGGCGAATCTTTGACGACGTTCAGTGCGCTCTGCCCGTCCTTGCTTTCCATACTGGACGGTTCATGTGGCGTCTCCTGCGCTAAGAGAGAATTACAGTTCGCGGCCAGCAATCCCGCGGTCAATACAAGTATTACGAATCTAATCATCTTCATCTACCAACCCCGGCACCCTCCGCGCCCTTGAGCATGAATTGTCTCGAAGCTATTGTGCCCGACTTCGCAAGGCGCTGCGAGCGTCCAATTCAAATAACTCAGTCTAGACCTCTTCTCAAGGTGGCGCACTAATTTACTCGGTTGGACCTGAAATAAGGAAATCTCGATCCCTTTCAACGCCTTCATCCGAGATAATTCCCTTCCGGCGAAAAAGAATAAAAAACCCGTTGACAACTCAGAACTCGGCGCGCTATATTCTTGGCTTCTTGAAAACGACTTTCAATTTCAGCGAAGTCGAAAATGAAATCGTAAGCCCGCGGCGTGTCAGCGCCGCGGGCTTAGGGCACGACCAATTCGGTTAGCTTGCGATGGATAACACGGACGGTGTGCGAGGCAAATCCTAGCACAACTTCCCTGCTGCACCTGAAAACAATCTGACATTGAAGAAGTCCGTTGGATTGCCCCTGCCTGATTGTCCGGGAGCAGTTTCATCGTACTCGCGGACCGTTCGCGTTTCTCCTCAACGAGGTAGTGTCCGGTAGCAGGTCCCGCTATTCGAAGGTCAATTATGGGGGAAGGCATCATGAGATCCGAAGCAAAAAATTGCAACACGAAGAAAAGGCGCAAGACACGGCGACATGGACCACAGTACTGGGTAATCACCGTGAGCGCGATGGGCATGCTAGTGGCCTACTCAGCCGGGAGCAGCCGGGCTGTCACACTTCGCTACGTGCGAGGCGCAGATCCAGGCATCGCCGCGGCGTTCTTGCAGGGTCAGGCTCAGCAAACCCAACGCTTCGACATTCCACCGGGAACCCTCGGTGAGGTTTTGAGTGCCTTCGAAAAAGTCACCGAGCTCAAGGTCGAACTACAGAATGACAAAATTCGTGATCTCGCCTCGCCGGGCGTCTCCGGGATCTACAGCCACGAGCAGGCGCTCAAACAGATTCTCACTGGCACGGGCGTTAGCTACACCTTCGCCGACTCAGGATTAGTGAAACTGGAAATCCAGGCGCAGTCCGAAACCGTTGAGGTGAAAGGCGGCGGGACGATCCAACTGAGCTCGCCGAAGTATACGGAGCCCTTGCTCAATACTCCTCAGACAATCACGATCATACCGAAGGAAATGATTGAACAGCAGGGTGCGACGACTTTGCGTGATGTGCTTCGCAATGTCCCGGGGATTACAGTGACTGCAGGAGAGGGAGGAACTCCCGCAGGTGACAACCTGACGATTCGCGGGTTCAGTGCGCGCAACGACGTGTTCGTGGACGGCGTGCGCGATATCGGCCCGCAGTCCCGAGATCCTTTTAACCTCGAGCAAGTGGAAGTCGTGAAGGGTCCGAGCACTGCCTACACCGGCCGTGGTTCAACTGGCGGCTCGGTTATTCTCGTCAGTAAGGTCCCGAGCCTCCGACCTGCGTATGGCTTCACGTTGGATCTAGGCACGTCCCGCACGAAGCGGGCAACTGCGGATCTGAATTTCCCGCTAGCCCGATTAGGTTTGGGCGACCACAGCGCTTTTCGACTCAGCCTGCTGGCGCACGACGCCGGCGTGGCGGGCCGCAACGTAGTTGAGAACGAACGTTGGGGCGTAGCGCCGTCTGTGTCCTTTGGATTGGGCCAGGCAACACGGCTGAACCTCAGTTACTTTCATCTGCAACAAAACAACATTTCGGATTACGGGATTCCCTGGGTTCCAGCTACTAACAATGTTCTCGTGGAGTTCCGCGACCGGCCGGCGCCGGTACCGCGCGAGACGTTCTACGGCTTCAGGAGCCGCGACTTTGAGAAGATGCGTTCCGATCTGGCAACCGTGAGGTTCGAGCATGACTTCGACGACAACCTTTCGCTCCGCAACCAGTTTCGCTATGGCCGCTCGACGCGCGACTCATTTGCCAGCCCACCGCGCTTCGCCAGTAACAATTCGACGGTCATCAACCGCGAACTGCGGTCGTGGCTGACGGAAGACACCGTTTGGGACAACCAGTCTGACTTTCAGGCGGGATTCTCAACGGGCGAAGTCGAACATGATCTGGTGATGGGCGTGACGTTAACCCGCGAAAACAACATTCGCCGCACGCGCACGGCCCCGAATTCACCGACTACTCTGCTCAATCCCAACCCGGATGACGTTTATGCCGAGGTCATTACCACGAGTC
>JAMQPI010000244.1 GCA_023717565.1 Pyrinomonadaceae bacterium
GGGATGAATGTCGCCCGCATCGCGTCGTTGCGCGCAGGATTACCGCACGACGTGCCCGCCGTTACGGTCAACCGCTTTTGCTCCTCTGGCTCGCAGACCATCGCCATGGCCGCTGAGTGCATCATGTCGGGGATGGCCGAATGCGTCATCGCCGGCGGCACTGAATCCATGAGCCTCTTGCGCGGTAACACCAGGTTCAGGCCTAACCCTTATCTGGTAGATCACAATCCAGGCGTTTATCTCAGCATGGGTTTGACCGCTGAAAATGTGGCGCGTAAATACAAAGTTTCGCGCGAAGAGTCAGACGCCTTCTCCTACCGCAGCCACCAGCGCGCGCTGGCCGCCCAAGCTGCCGGTTTCTTCAAAGACGACGGCATCGTGACTTTGGACGTCGAAACTAAAGAAGCCGGAGAGGATATAGCAACGAAGGTAACGTTTGATACCGACGAAGGCCCACGCAAAGACACAACGCCTGATGCTCTGGCAAAACTGCGACCCGCCTTTCATGCTAAAGGAACAGTCACGGCAGGCAACTCCAGCCAAACGTCGGACGGTGCCGCCGGGGTTGTCGTCATGTCGCGCGATCGCGCACAAGAGTTACGGTTGACGCCGCTGGGACGCTTCGTCTCTTACGCTGTCGGCGGGGTGCCGCCGGAAATTATGGGAATGGGTCCGGTCGTAGCCGTACCGAAGGCTTTGAAGTTGGCCGGTCTCAGCCTGGATCAAATTGATTTGATCGAGTTGAACGAAGCGTTCGCTTGCCAGGCCCTCGCGGTGATGCGTGAACTTCGTATGGACGACGAGCGCACAAATGTCAACGGAGGGGCGGTTGCTTTGGGACATCCCCTCGGGGCGTCAGGGGCAAAACTGACGGTGCAACTGTTGGGCGAAATGCGCCGCCGGAAGAGTCGTTACGGGATGGTGACAATGTGCGTCGGCGGCGGCCAGGGCGCGGCCACCGTTTTCGAGAATCTTCAGAAGTAACATCTACGACGTGGTGAATCGCGAAGGAGCTAAGGAGAGAGTCAGTTAATGAAAAACGATGACCCATATGTCGGCTTTCAGGTATCGCCGCGCGCACGGGAGACTTATCAAAAGCTTCAGGCCTTCATGGATGCTCACGTCTATCCAAATGAAAGACTCTTTGACGAACAAATCAATCAGGGAGAACGCTGGGGAGCCGTTCCCCTGATGGAGGATTTGAAAACTAAAGCGCAGGCCGAAGGATTGTGGAATCTATTCCTGCCGGAGAGCGAGTTTGGCGCGGGGCTGACGAATCTCGCATACGCGCCCATGGCTGAGTTGATGGGGCGTTCCGTGGATTTCGCTCCGGAGATCTTCAATTGCAGTGCGCCGGACACTGGGAACATGGAAGTGCTCGTGCGTTATGGAACCACTGAGCAGAAAGAGCGCTGGCTCAAGCCCCTCCTAAATGGTGAGATTCGTTCGTGCTTCGCGATGACCGAACCGGACGTGGCTTCATCGGACGCGACGAACATCCGCTCAACTATCGACCGAGACGGTGACGAATATGTTGTCAACGGGAGGAAGTGGTGGACCAGCGGCGCGGGCGATCCGCGCTGTCGAGTGGCGATCTTCATGGGCAAGACCGACCCCCACGCATCCCGCCACCAGCAACAATCTATGATCCTGGTGCCGATGGATGCGGAAGGCGTAAAGGTTGTGCGTTTGCTGAAGGTCTTCGGCTACGACCATGCACCGCACGGCCACGCTGAAGTTGTCTTTGAAAACGTGCGCGTCCCGGCATCGAACATGCTGTTGGGTGATGGGCGCGGCTTCGAGATCGCGCAAGGCCGCTTAGGTCCGGGGCGAATACATCACTGTATGCGCTCAATCGGGATGGCCGAACGCGCGCTCGCGGCAATGTGCCGCCGCGTTACTGAGCGTGTGGCTTTCGGAAAACCCATCGCCGAACAGGGGACGATTCGCGCCGACATCGCCACGTCACGAATCGAGATTGAGCAAGCGCGTCTCCTCACGCTCAAAGCGGCCTACATGATGGACACCGTCGGCAATAAGGCTGCCCGCGCAGAGATTGCGATGATCAAAGTCGTGGCTCCGAATGTAGCTTTGCGAGTACTCGACCGCGCGATTCAGGCTCACGGCGGGGCCGGTGTCTCAGAAGACTTCAATCTGGCTTCGGCCTGGGCTGGCATTCGTACGCTGAGGCTCGCGGACGGCCCCGACGAAGTTCACATCGAGTCCATCGCCCGGATGGAGTTGAAGGAATATCAAGACTGGGCGGGCAGGCCGAGGTAAGGCGAATCTTTGATGCCAGTGCAGGAGATTGAAAGCGTCGCCCGACTCGTTGAACAGGTCGGCCAGGAGGTCGCTGTCAGCGAATGGCTCGACGTGACGCAGGAACGCATCAACCAGTTTGCCGAGGCAACCGGAGATCGGCAGTGGATTCACATCGATCCCGAGCGCGCCGTCCGCGAGTCACCGTTTAAGGGAACAATTGCACACGGTTTTCTGACTCTCTCCCTGTTGAGTGAGTTGGCGCAGCTCGCAGTGTCGGTCGGCGGTGTGCGGATGGGGATCAACTACGGACTGAACCGCGTCCGCTTCATCAGTCCGGTACCTGCCGGAGCGCGCATCCGGGGACGCTTCACCCTCACCGGTATGGAAGTTATCCAGGGCGGCGCACAGGCGACATGGAGCGTAACAGTCGAACGTGAGGGCGGCCACAAACCCTGCTGCGTCGCGGAGTGGCTAGTGCGCTACTACACCTAAGGCATTGTAGATTTTAGATTTTAGATTTGTGATTTTAGATTTGGAGTAGTTGCGAATCTCATCTCCAAACCGCCAAACAGCAAATCTAAAATCACAAATCTAAAATCAAAAATCCATATGATGAAAATTAATGCCGCCATCTTGTGGGAGCAAGACGTGCCTCTCTCGGTTGAGGAGGCTGAACTCGAAGCCCCTCGTGCAGGCGAGGTATTGGTCGAGTTGAAGGCCGCCGGCGTCTGCCACAGCGACCTGCATCCAGCGCGCGGCGATTGGCCGGCGCGGACGCCGCTCGTGCTTGGGCATGAAGGAGCAGGGATTGTACGTGAAGTGGGCGAAGGCGTAACGCGCGTTCACACCGGAGATCATGTCGTCTTTTGCTGGGCGCCTCCGTGCGGCGTCTGCCCCGCGTGCATCGAGGGGAGACCAGTTCTTTGCGACCGACTGGAGAGAACCACGTATCGCAACCGTCTGCCTGCCGGCGGCACTCGACTGCGCGCACGGCAGCAGGACGTAGCACACTTCAATGGCACGGCCTGTTTCGCGGATTACGCAGTGGTGGCCGAGGAGGGCGCGATTCCGGTTTCGCACGACGTGCCGTTCGAAGCGCTCGCGACCTTAGGCTGCGCGGTTGTCACGGGTGTTGGCGCCGTCTTGAATGCCGCGCGCGTTGAAGCGGGCGCCAAGATCGTGATCGTTGGAGCAGGTGGCGTGGGATTAAACGTAGTGCAGGGAGCGCGCCTCGCCGGTTGCGAGAAGATTATTGTATTGGACACGCGTAGTAAGCCGCTCATTCTGGCGCGCGACTTTGGCGCTACCGACACCGTCGAGACGTCGATAGTGGACGTGCCCGGGGCGATCCGCGAATTGACTGGCGGGCGAGGAGCTGATTATGTCTTCGACACAGTGGGGGCGCCAGAGACTCTCGCGCAGGCGCTCGGTTTCGCGCGCAAGGGCGGCACCGTCGTGCTGACCGGCTTGTCGCGGACAGACGCACTAGCTTCGATTCCCCTCTTCCCTTTCGTCATGCAAGAGAAGCGTCTAATCGGATCGCTCTACGGATCAGGTCAGCCATCAAGTGATATTCCTCACCTAATCTCGCTCTACCAGGAGGGCAAGCTGAAACTCAACGAACTCGCGATGCGCAGCTACCGCCTCGATGACATCAATGAGGCACTGGCAGCGCTATCGGTCGGGGAAGGCGCGCGGGGTATTATTCGCTGGTAACAGACGGAGTGCAGTTGATCGCTGAGCAGCAGCTGGTTGCAGACTTTGTTACCCAGGATTTGGAGAAGCCGGACGGTTGCTCGCTGTCCACAACCACACTCCGAGAAGCGCCCGGGCAATCGGCTGAAAGTACGATCCCACCCATTCGAAATACGCTGAAAGCACTTCCGTCCCTCTAACTGTATCTACGTATCCCGGGATACTTAGCGCTGCCCATAACAGAAGGAGTAACCCGACCTTCTGCTCGAGACCCTTGGCGCCGACAAAAGCGAAACCATAACAGAGCAATCCAATGATGAAGGCAGTCAAGAAAAGGAAGAACAAAGACTCGTTGATTCCCGAAAACGCTCCGATGGTGGCCCGCAGTGACATTCGGGCGGCGTCATCGGTGGCGGCTTCATAGTTGGCGCGCCAGGTTCTGTTAAGCGCAAAGATTCTCAGAGATGTTCTGAGAATTTCGATGAAAGCGAAGAAGAGGAAACCAAGAAATCCAAATCTGATAAGAACCGGAGCGACCGACAATCTCAGAACCCCCAGACCAAACATGGAAACGACCACGAGTAGACAATGGACAACAGTCACCCACGAATGAAGCACGTAGCTGGAATTGTGCCGAAGTTGAAGTTGTTCCTCGAAGGTATCAGCATCAGCCCAAAGCTCAGGCAAGAGGTGAATCGCTAAGGTCGTTAGTGCGGTCGCGAAAGCACAGATGCTCGCGAACCTGAGAAACCTGGTGGACACACTCATCACAGGTCCATTCGTGGAAAGAGAGGGTTATGAATCCGCTGTCGATTCTGAAACCAGCCGACAGTCCCGCAACCTTAGCCTATTTTGCCGGGAGGCAATAGGGCGGCGCGGCCCTGGTGAATTGATCGGAGCTGGCCAAATTCAATATCGGTGAAGTAAGAGCTAAACTGTCGTGGGCTTGACGACCCTCAAGAGTGCATGGGAAGTACGTGAGTCGGGGTGTAGTAGGCCGTTGAGAGCAATCTTGCTGATTTGCTCGGCAATGTCTTCCTGGGTTAGAGCGCCGTCCTGTCTGAGCCATCGCGACAGCCAATTAATCATTCCCAGGAGGCTGAAGGTTGCCGCCGTGGTATCCACGTCCTGCAGTTTTCCTTCGGCCTTAAGTTCATTCAAAACGGAGCGGAGGCGGTCGAAGTATTCGCGCTTGCGCCGGGTAATAATTCGGTTTTGCGCGGGCGTCAGGGCGGTAATCTCATCAACCAGAATCGTTATGGCGCCCTGTCCTCTGGTTACTAACCGCGCGTGGCTGGCAATAATAAAGCGCAGGCGTTCACTGGGATCGGCGATGGAGCTGGCCGGCGTCGCCACTTCAGCATCGAGCTCGTCCAGTCCGAAATTCATGATGTCAAAAAGCAGTTCCTTCTTGCCGTTGATGTAGTGATAGAGTCCAGCCTTGGTCATACCGAGGGCGTTGGCGATGTCGCTAATAGACGTAGCATCGTACCCCTTGCGAAGAATGATCTGGGCGGCCGTTCGATAAACTTCCGCCAGGCGCTCGTTGTTGGGAACCGATCTCTTTTGAGTTTTCATCGACCTCAGTCCTCGTAAAGTGCACAACGAATATTGCGCAAATCCTGAACGACATGATACCTTACCGACCGTCCGGTAGCTTATACGCTGAAAGCCACGACGCGTCAAATAGCGGCACCGAGAGTGCCAACTTAAGGAGCGCTTAAGAACCATGAAATCCAGACGTGTTTTCCTTGCGACAGCTGCTCTTCTACTCGCCTGCCTCTTCACGATCACGAGCGGTAGCGC
>JAMQPI010000269.1 GCA_023717565.1 Pyrinomonadaceae bacterium
GCGAGCCAGCGGCCAAAGCGAATTAGTCATGACCTAAGTCGCTCAACTCAACGCCAATCTGGTCAGACTCGCACCCAGCCATTCTCGTCTCCTGAGTTAGCGTCCGCGACTTCTGACACAGTCTCCGTAGCCAATGGATCCCAAGTTCAACCAGCTCCAGCACCGCACAACCTCAGAACCGTTTGCGGTAGCCAATTGATCCTAAGTTCAACCAGACCTACCTCAGGCGGAACATGTGGCGTCAGCGGATAGAAACAATTGACGGCCTTGAGCAGCTGCGGGCCCGGTTGAACTTAGCATCCATTGGCTACGGCAAATGGTTCTGTGGTTGAGCGGTGCTGGAGTGGTACCGCAACGAGGCAACGAGCTAAGGGAAGGTAGGGCTAGATCGAGATTGGTAAACTCTTCTCGTTCTTGGTTGAAAACTCAAAATCGGATGTTGAATCGCCAAACTTGATTGAATAGGGATCCGACAATTCCGCGGGCCCAATCAGAGCGAAGGTATGCACAACTATCGGGTCAAATACTTCACCCGAGTGTTTCAGAAGATCGGCGGATGCTTTTGCATGGCTTAACGTCAGTGCGGAGTTTCGCGGGCTGGTCATCCGGTCATACTCGTGCGCCACGCGCAGGATTCTCGAACTTAGTGGTATCTGTTCGCCGACAAGATTTTTAGGCGAGCCAGTGCCGTCAAAGTTCTCCTGGTAAAAGCGTATGATTTCAGCAACGTCTCTTAGTTCCGGGATATGAGACAAAATTCGAGCGGCCCGTTCCGGTTGCAGCAGCGATCCCGGATCACTACCAGCCGGCGAAAGTTGCAGATCTTCCGCAGTGGGTTCCTTGACTCCTCCTATTTCGTGCAGCGTCGCGGCACTCGCCAGGTTAGTGGCCGCTTCGTCGGTTAACCCCAACCGTTCTCCCATCAGCGCCGCATAACGCGCAACTCGGATTCCGCTATCGTACATGTACTGGTCATGAGCCTTCAGCGTGTCGCCCAGTACGTGGACAAAATCAAGCGTCATTTGCTTGAGGCGCTCAGTCAAACGCTCGTTGGCCAGCACCAGCGTGTTCCGCTTTTTGTTGCGCTCGTAATGCTCTATTGCCCGAACGATCCTGCGCTTCAGGTCTTCGTTGCTCCACGGCTTACTGAGATAGGTGTTAACCAACCCCGAATTCAGCGCTTCCACGAGCGCCTCCACATCCATGTAGCCGGTGAGCAGGATCCGCACCATGTGAGGGCGAAGGTCGGCCGTCTGCCGCAAGAGCTCAATGCCGGTCATTTCCGGCATCCTTTGATCTGTGATCACAACCGCCACATCGTGCTGCTCGAGAAGTTTGATCGCTTCGGCGCCTGAAGAAGCAGTGAGACAGGTGTAGTCACGACGGAAGAGTCTTTCCAGCAAACGCAGATTTGGCAGCTCGTCATCAACAATAAGCAGTTTGTAAGTCATGGAAAAACTCTCCTTGCTAGTTTTTGCCGCATCAAAGCGGTATCGTTTTATCAACCGCCTGATCGTGAGCTAAGGATGGCGCGTACACGGGAATCCTTACCGTGAAGGAAGTGCCTTCCCCCGGTTCACTCTCAGCACTGATCATGCCTTGATGACGCTCGATGATTCCATAAGAGATCGAGAGACCGAGGCCGGTACCCTCGCCCACGGCTTTGGTGGTGAAAAACGGATCGAAGATCTTTGATATTTGGTCGGAGGGTATTCCGCATCCAGTATCGGCCACTACCACTACAATCATGTCGCCTTCGCAGCTAGTTGTTACCTTTACTTCGCCCGACTTTCCCACGGCCTGTGCCGCATTGATCAACAAGTTCATCCAGACCTGATTGAGCTGTCCGGCGTAGCAACTCACTTGCGGCAGCACTCCGTACTCGCGAACTAAATGCACATGTCCGGAACTGTAATAGCGCGAGAGAAGTCGTACGGTGGAATCAATGCCTTCGTGGATATCGACCTTCTTGACCTCACCCTCGTCCAAACGGGAAAAGAGGCGAAGATTCTGAACCACGTCGCGTATCCTCTCAGCACCTTCCAGGCAATCAACGATTATCGAGTCCAATTCGACCATCATGCCCTGGTAGCCGATATCTGTTTTTATCTTAATTACGCGATCCGCAAAGGACTCTGGCAGCGGTGCCTCCTCGTAAGCGGCCAGTAGTCTGCTAAGTCCGAGAGCGTACTCTTTCAGGATGTCCATGTTGCCGTAGATGAAACCGGCCGGATTGTTGAGTTCGTGCGCGACGCCGGCGGCGAGCTGGCCCAAGCTGGCCATCTTTTCGCTGTGAACGATCTGGGCTTGCAATCGCTGGAGTTCCGCAGTGCGTCCGGCCAGCTCAGTGTTTCGTCGCTCCAGATCGTCTTTGTACCGCTGCGCAGTGCGCGCCAACTCGCGGCGATCGAGGGCTCGTTCCACTGAGATTGCCAAAGACTCCATTTCGCAGGGCTTGATCAGGTAGTCATAAGCTCCCAGGCGGAGCGCATCGCGAACACGCTGCGGGCGGTCTACTCCGGAGACCATAATCACCGCCGTCGCCGGATAGCGGGCCACGATCTCCCGGAGGAGTTCAATGCCATTGCGGCCAGGCATCGTCATGTCCGAAATCACCAGAGCATAGTTCTTGACCGCTAGATGGTTTAGCGCTTCGTCGCTGCTTGAAGCGGTGGTGCACTCATATTTGTCACTGAGATAAACGGAAAACATTTGGCGAACAGGGGCTTCGTCATCGACTATCAGAATGCGACGGTCATCCTCACTTGAATGGAAATCCAGAAGGCCGGTTGCCAGGGGTTCAACTGTTGGCTGTTGAAGGGCGGATGACATATTCGTCGAGTCTTTTCGTTGAGCTTCTTTCGCTAAGGCGAGGTAATCGGGAAAGGGCCGTTGAGCCCAGGTAGTAATGGCCTCAGACATGGGCGCCTAAAGGCATGGTGCGGGCGCGCTTAAGCAGGAACAATGCAGAACCGGGAAGGGGAGAAAAGGGGCACGCTTACGGGAAACGGGGCGGCACGGTGCTGCTTATTTCCCCAATTCTACATATACACAGCGAAATATCGCCGCACCTGAGGTTGTTCGCACCTCCTATGCCAGACACCCCCTGAGGGAATGCCGGGGCGAAATCAGACTCAGGCTACTCTCGAAGGAAAGTGACCGGCGGCCTGGTTAATATGGTGCCGTTTTATCATCCGATCGAGGGTTTTGCGATCCACTCCCAGGAGGCGCGCGGCCGCTTGCTTATTTCCACCCGTGTGGATTAACACGCGCGAGACGTATCGCCCTTCAATTTCAGCAAGAGCGGGCCATTCTTCCTTGGGCTCGATGTGATCCCCGGTCTGATTCGGAAGCGCTTCGTGGTCGCGGTGAAAGTTCCTGATTCGTTCCGGCAAGTCTTGCACGCGGACGGTGCCATCGCACATGGCCGCGGCCCGGACTACGGCGTTTTCAAGTTCTCGGATGTTGCCGGGCCAGGAGTATTGCTCAAACAAGTTCAGCGCCTCGCGCGAGAACGTTACCGCAGGATTCAACGAATAGATCTGCTGCGCGAAGGTCTTGGCCAAAGACAGTATGTCCTCCCTTCTTTCTCTGAGCGGAGGCAAGACGATAGAGACAGCGTTCAAGCGGTAAAAGAGATCCCCACGAAATCTTCCTGCTTTGACTTCCAGTTCCACGTCCTGATTGCTCGCGGCGATCACGCGCACATCCAGTTTCTGAGTCCGATTCGAACCGACCCGCCGAATCTCCCCTTCCTGAAGCGCGCGCAGGAGTTTCACCTGAAACGCCGCGGTCGTCTCGGTAATTTCATCCAGGAAGACCGTGCCACCATCAGCTTCTTCCCAGAGACCGCGCCGATCTCGATCGGCCCCAGTGAATGAACCACGCACATGACCAAACAATTCGGACTCGATCAGCTCAGCGGGTATGGCGCCGCAATTGACCGCGACGAAAGGCTTCAACGCGCGTTGGCTCCGCCGATGCAAAGCCGAAGCGACAACCTCTTTGCCGGTACCCGATTCGCCAGTCAGCAACACCGGCAGGCTGGTCCCCGCAACCCGTCCCACCTGCTTCATCACTTCAATGAAAGCCTCACTACGCCCGACCAGATCGATGTCAGTTTCATAGGCATTCGGGACATTGGTGGAAACCAATCTGTGATGCGGGGTTTTCGCCAGTCTCTCGGCTACTGCACGCGAGAGTGACTGCAAAGCATCGACCCCGAACGGTTTTAGGAGGTAGTCGTAAGCTCCATAAGCCGTCGCGTCCAAAGCGCCGACGGCGGTACCGTGTCCGGTCATTAGTATCACTTTGGTCTGCGGCAACTCTTCTTTGAATCTCCTGAGAACACTAAAGCCATCGACCCCGCCCAAGACCACATCGCAAAAGACGACTGCCCAATCCCGATCCCGGAGCATTTCAAAAGCTTGCTCGGCAGACTCGGCTTCGCTGACCTCCCAGCCGTCTTCCTGAAGCACGTCGCTTACAAATCTCCGCAACTGCGGCTCATCATCTATTACCAGTGCATCCATAGGGTCTCTCCGCGTAGGGAATTCTTCTCGTTCAACCTGTAAGCTACAAGCTCAGACACGCACGGCATCCTGTGAGAGGCGACTGGGAACCGCCAGCAACTGTTCCATTCCTTCAACAGGCAATGGCCTGCTAATCAGATATCCTTGTATTTCGTCACACCTGAGCAAACGCAGAAAACGCAACTGTTCCTGGGTCTCCACGCCTTCCGCCACAACCCGCAGACGCAGCGTGTGTGCGAGGCTGACGATGGCCATGACCAGCGCGGCATCATCGGGATCTGTGGCCAGTTCCCGCACGAACGACTGGTCAACCTTGAGAGAGTCGATCGGCAGACGTTTCAGGTACGAGAGCGACGAAAAGCCGGTGCCAAAATCGTCGACTGAAATGGCGACTCCCTTGGTCTGTAGTTTGGTAAGAACGATGATTGTCGCTTCGGCGTTACTCATGATGGAGCTTTCCGTCAGTTCAAGCTCGAGAAATTCCGGCCCCAGCTCGACCTCCTCCAGAATCCGCATTACCGTTTCCGCCAGATGTTGTTGTTGGAACTGCCGCGCCGATATGTTCACCCCTACCCGCATGTGGAGAAAGCCTTTGTTTTGCCATTCGCGATTCTGCCTACAGGCTTCTCGCAACACCCATTCTCCAATCGGCAGGATCAATCCTGTTTCTTCGGCCAGGGGAATAAAGTCTAAAGGAGGCACCAGGCCCAAGTGTGGATGCTGCCAACGCACGAGGGCTTCGACACCAACGATCTTGAGGGAATCGATCGCTACCCGCGGTTGGTAGTGAAGCAGGAACTCTTGATTGTCGATCGCATGCCGCAAGCTGGTTTCTAGCTCAAAGCGCTTAGACGCTTTGACGTGCATATCGGCGGTATAGAAGCGGTATTCGTTTCCACCGGATTTCTTAGCTCGATACAGCGCGGCGCCTGCATTCTTAACCAGACTCGAAGTTTCCTTGCCATCTTCGGGAAAGAAACTTATTCCAACACTGGCAGTCGCAAAGAGTTCCTGCCTGCCCAGGTTGAACGAGGAACTCAAGGTTTCCTGAATTAAGGCAACTATGTCGACTGCGTCCTTGGTTCTCTCGATCTCCGGCAACATGACGACAAACTGATCACCGCCAAAGCGCGCCACCGTATCGCTTTCTGTTACACAGCCCTTTAAGCGCAAAGCTATCTGTTGCATCAGCTGATCGCCGGCCAGATGGCCCAACGTGTCGTTCACCTTCTTCAACTGATCGAGGGCGACGAAAAGGACGGCCACTTTCTTATCCTCGCGCTGGGCCAACGATACAGCCTGGGTCAGCCGATCTTCGAAAAGAGTGCGGTTTGGGAGGGAGGTCAAGGTGTCATAGTAGGCCAGCCGGTCTACCTCGGCGGTTCGCTCTAGTAACAGCTTTTCCAGGTCGTCCTTGTAACGCCGTTTCTCGGTAAGCAACTGGCGTTGTTTAAGCGCCCTATCAAGGGCCGCCTCAACGTGCCTGATATCGAAAGGTTTCATGATGTAGTCGAAGGCGCCAGCGTGCATTGCTTCGATTGCTGTTTCAATATTGCTTTGCCCGCTGATCATCACGACTACGCTATCAGGCGAAAGGGAGAGCACGTGAGGGACCAGCTCCAAACCGCTCATCCCACCCATATTTATGTCACTGAGCACAAGATCGAAGCTCTCCTGGGCCAGAACCGTGAGAGCTTCTTCCCCCGAAGAAGCTTCGCAACAGTTGTAGACATCGCAGAAGATATCCAGCAAAACACGTCTGACCTGTTTGTCATCATCGATGACAAGTATTCTGGGTTTGTCGGTGGCGCCTGTTTTCATGTGGTGAGATACTGAGCCACTCAATCTGGTAGATCTTGTAGAGCTCGAGGCATAACAACTCAGAAGTCTCGAGGCTTAGACATGGGAATCCAAGACCTCTCTTACCTTCCTGGCCACGGTTGCTGAGTCAAACGGCTTCTGAATAAAATTCAACTTGTCGTCCAGCAGGCCATGCCGGACGATTGCGTCATCAGTGTAACCTGACATGTAAAGGACTCGGAGCGACGGACGTTCTGCAACCACCTTTTCTGCCAGCTCACGGCCGCTCATCACTGGCATAACTACATCTGTGATCATTAGCTGAATATCCTCCGTACCCTGGGAGATGGTCAGAGCCTCTTCACCGTTCGACGCCGACAGTACCCGATAACCCTGATTCTCCAGAATTTGCTTGAGGATGGCCCTCACCTGCTCTTCATCTTCCACCAGCAGCACCGTTTCGGTTCCCTTAGGCGTGGGTCTGATTCGTAGCGACT
This sequence comes from Pyrinomonadaceae bacterium, assembly GCA_023717565.1. Lineage (GTDB taxonomy): Bacteria > Acidobacteriota > Blastocatellia > Pyrinomonadales > Pyrinomonadaceae > PSRF01. Next base: position 6,830 of record JAMQPI010000269.1, read on the forward strand.
CTCCGGTATCCTCGAAATCGTCAGCTTGCGGCAAATAAATCTTGAAGGTGGTGCCATGACCCAACTCGCTGTAGACCCAGACGTTCCCTCCACTTTGGGTGACGATGCCGTAAAGCGTGGCCAATCCTAAACCGGTTCCCTTGCCGGCCTTCTTAGTGGTGAAAAAAGGCTCGAAGATGCGTTTCTTGGTCGCCGCGTCCATTCCACATCCGGTATCGCTTACCGCCAGCATAATGTACGGACCAGCTGGAACGCCGTGCAACCGGGCATAATCTTTAGAGAGCACGGCGTTGGAAGTTTCGATGGTAAGCTTGCCGCCTTCCGGCATCGCGTCCCGAGCATTTACAACCAGGTTCAGTAACACCTGTTCGATTTGGCCTGGATCGGCTTTCACTTTGGCCAGGCCAGGATCGGTTATGGTGAGCAAATCGATATCCTCACTAATCAATCGTCGTAACATCTTGTCTAGATCCGAAACCACCGTATTGAGATCCAGAACTTTCGGTTGCAGAATCTGTTTGCGGCTGAAGGCTAGCAACTGGCGAGTTAAGCTGCTGGCACGGTCACTCGCCTTCTTGATTTCTTCAATGCTGGCCCGATGAGGACTCTCCGGCGGTAGCTTCCCCAGCAAAATACTCGAATAGCCTCCGATCACTGTCAGGAGGTTATTGAAGTCATGGGCTACACCGCCAGCCAGTTGTCCGATAGCGTCCATCTTATGGGATTGGCGAAGCTGTTCTTCCAACTGCTTCCGTTCGGTCACGTCGCGGGCGATCCCTTGTACACCGATCGCAACGCCGTCCCGGAAAACAAGGCTGGTGTTTACTTCAACTGCGATGCGACTTCCGTCCTTGGCGACAATCTCCAACTCATAGGCGGTGATGCTCTGTCCGGCAAGTTTTCGGCGAATCATTTGGCGCGCTTCGTAGAGGTGCTCCGGCGCTACGACGTCGACGATATTCAGGTCGAGAGTTTCTGCCAGCGTATAACCGGTGATGTGTTCACCGGCCTGGTTGCTCGAGGTGTAATTACCTTCCAGATCGTGCTCATAAATAATGTCGTGAGCGTTTTCGACCAGGACCCGGTAACGCTCTTCGCTTTTCCTTAGCTCGTGTTCTGACTGTTTGCGTTCAGTAACATCCCGCCCGATCCAGACCACTGAATTCGCTGTCATCGGGGAAACCGTGCAGTCAAACCAGACTTCTCTGCCACCTTCAACAACAGTGCTGTAATCGGTCCGATGCGTACAACCCTCGTCTAGTGCGCGCCGGATGTGGGCCAGAAAGAAAGTGGCTTCCTCCTTTGGAAACACCTCCCGCACTGTCTTGCCGAGCAACTCGGCCGGTAGTTTGTTAAGAAGACGGGAACTTGTGGGGGCAACTTTTAGATAGCGACCGTCCCGGTCCAGAACCATGACGACATCGGTCAGGGCCGCAAACAAGACGCCCAACTCCACCTCGGTTTGTTTAAGCGATTCTTCGGCCCGCTTTCGAGCCCGGCGATTCTCGGCCTCCTGCATCTCACGCTTGATCGTCGGGACCAGCCGCACCAGATTACCTTTCATGAGATAGTCGTGTGCGCCGGCACGCATCGCTTCCACCGCCACAGTTTCACCCACCGTGCCTGAGATGATGATAAAAGGGATGTCCAACCTCATATCATTCAGAATTCTCAGTGCGTCCAGGGCGTTGAGGTGAGGCATTGAGAAGTCGCAGAGTGCGATGTCCCATTCCTGGCTTCCCAAAGCGGCTTTCAATGACTCCGCCGTCTCCACCCGAAGGGTGCTCACATCGTAGCCGGCCTGAGTCAGGTGGCGGGTCATCAAAGCGACGTCCTGCTCCCGATCTTCGATTTGTAAAACTCGTAGACTTAGGTTCGACATCTATTCTGAAGGCATCTGATTCAGTATCAGCTCGTAAAAGCCCAAACGGCCGGGTCGCTTCGAGTTATGATCGAAGTCCACCGGCTGGCGCAAACAAGTTGGTCTAAGCCGAGATGATAGCTCTAGGCGACTGACCTATCGATGCGGTCACTCAGGGTCTGGATAATCGCTTTAACGCTGGCAAACTCGCTGGATTTATCCAGGAAAAAATCTGCGCCCGCCATCATGCACTTCCTTCGGTAGGGCGGGGCCGGACTATTGGTAAGAATGATCACGATGGGGGAGGGGTCCAACTGTTTAATCCTTTGAAGCACATCAATTCCACTGCCCCCGACCAGGTGAATATCCAGAATCACGACATCGGGTTTTAGAACGCAAATCGCCTGGAAGGCCTCAAGCGGATATTGCGCCTGACCGACCATGTCGATTCCGCCTAGTGCGGACAACAAGCCGACCACTTGCTCGCGCAATAACGCCGAATCATCTACCACAAATACTCTCATTGTCCGCTTTCGAAGTGTCGCCGACTTAGGCCTGGAGTGCTGCTACTCTTGCGGTAACTGATGGATATTGGGTGAGGTGGGGAAGCCAACCCGCTAAGGCTGGCTCCCCTCTCTCCCGCGCAATCCACTAATAGATAATGCAGCTAGCCGATTGCGCAACTTGCGGTGCGGCTGTTCGCCCCAGACCAGCCCTCCGCAATTCTTCGAACGAACTTTCTGTGCCCGTGCGCACATCATAGGGTCAAAGGCAAAAGCTGACTGTCAGGGTAACTTTGATTATCGTGTAGGTGATTCCCTTACAAACGAGGGCTAGGAAGTGACCATTCGAGGTTAGGGATCAGGCAGGACTATCGCAGCAGAGATTGGTCATACGCGTAGATGTTTCCCACACGGGAGCGCACGTGGTTATTTGATCGCGGTAATGCCGGCTAATCTACCAGATGGTTATGAATCGCATAGTAAGTGAGCTCTGCGTTGGTCTTCATGTCCATCTTCTCCAGTATCCGCGAGCGATAAGTACTTATAGTTTTGTTGCTCAGAGATAGTGTCTCCGCGATCTCGCCCACAGTTTTTCCCGAAGCTATCAAGCACATGACTTCAAACTCGCGATCGGAAAGAGTTTCGTGGCGGGAAAGCCGGGAGTCGCGATCCAGAGAAAGCACCAATTTCTCAGCGAGGGCGGGAGTGACGTATTTCCCTCCCTTCATTACTTTGTCGACGGCCTTGGCCAATTCGACGCGCGAGCTACCCTTCGTTACATATCCCGCGGCACCCGCCCGAAAAGCACGCCGGGCGTATTGCTCCTCGGAATGCATACTCAAAATCAGCACGGGGAGCCGGGGACGGATCTGCTTCAACTCCTTCAATACTTCCAGACCGTTTCTCCCGCCCAGCGAGAGGTCGAGGACGGCCACGTCCCATTCCTCCTCGCGCGCAAGCGTGAGCGCTTCCTGCGCGGTACCTGCTTCACCAAAGGCCGCCGTGCCGGTCTGCTTTTCAAAAATCTTCTTAACACCATCCCGCACGACTTCATGGTCATCTACAATGAGGATCTTGATCATTGAGCTCACCTCACCTTTAGCTGAGGTCTGAATGTACCGAGTCAATTCGGCTGATGAGAACGCCGTCTCGAGGTGGACGTGAGCCCGAGCTGCGGACTCGCACGGTCACCACGGTCCCCTTCCCCTTGCTCCCAGAGATGTCAACTGTGCCTCCGATGAGGTAGGCGCGCTCGCGCATTCCTAATAGACCAATTGAGCGCTGACCGGACTTCTCCTCGTTGGTAATTCCTCTTCCATTGTCCGTGATGGTCAATCGGAATTCGTCTTCGTCTTCCTGCATTACAAAACGGACGTGCGTTGCTTGAGCGTGTCTGAGAATATTGGTAAGCGCTTCCTGAAAAATACGGAAAACCGCGGTGGCCTGTTCCTCGGATAGATTGAGATCGTGCAAAGCGCCGTCGCAATGACAGATGAGCCCCGTGCGCTCCTGAAACTGCTGCGCTTGCCATTCCAGTGCTTCACCTAATCCGAGATCATCCAAAACGCTCGGTCTCAACTCCGAGGCGATCCTTCTGACGACGTTGATGGTCGTATCCATCAGTTTCGTCATCTCTTCAATTCTCTTGCGTACCGGCAAAAGTTGGGACTGATCGCTGGAAGTTGATATTGCTTTGTCGATTCCCTCCAGATCCCACTTCAGACTTGTGAGGGCCGAACCGAGCTCGTCATGTATCTCCCTTGCAATACGGGCCCCCTCCTGTTCGCGTGCGGAGAGGATGTTTTCAGACAGCGCGCGCAACTCTTCGGTCGTTCCCCGAAATTGCTCCTCAGCTTGTTTGCGGCCGCTAATGTCTCGGTAGTTGTAGACGATGGCGCCAACGCTCGGCTCCTCGAGCAGGTTCCTCTGCGTGCCCTCGAGCCATCGCCACGAGCCGTCCTTATGCCGCACCCGCGACTCCATTCTGATACTGATCCCTGGACACCCTACCAATTCAGACATGTGTCTCGCCAGCATAGCTCGGTCGTCCGGATGGACCACGTCGAAAACATTCAGGCCAACGAGCTCATCAGGCGTAAAACCCAGAACCTGCGGTGTTGAAGGACTGGCGTACATGATCGTGCCGTCCGGACCACAGAGTGATATGGCATCCGAGCTCTTCTCAATCAGAGCCCGAAAGTGTTGCTCTGTGCTGCGCAACGTCTGCTCCGCCATCTTGCGTTCAGTGATGTCTTCGGCCAGACCTGCCAAACGATACACCCGCCCGGATTCGTCTTCGATGGGAAACCCGCGATCCCAAATCCAGCGCACCTGGCCATCAGGTCTGAGGATGCGGTATTCAAGTTGGAACCCCTGTTGCGGCACTTCAGCTAAGAAGTCGACGACCCTCTGTCGATCCTCTGGATGAATGGAGTCAATGAATGTTTGATGGTCGCTGTAGAGGCTCTCCCGCGTCCGACCCCAGACGCTTTCATAAGCCGGACTGGCATAAAGGATTTCGTCAACCGCCGGCGTACCCATCCAGAAGACTTCGTGGATGTTCTCGGTCAACTGGCGAAAGCGCTCTTCTGATTCGCTCAGCGCCATCTCAGCGTGCCGCCGATCGTACGCTGTCCGCAACATGTCGCTCAGCGTGTCGATCAGATCGCGTTCTTCGGTTAGAAATGGGCCCTCTGCCTCGGAAGGGTAGCCCTCCGTGAAACCGATTTCGATGCTACCGGGTTGTCCATCAGCCGTCGTGAACTCGGCTCGCAAGAGCGACGAAGCGGTCGCGAAGTTCGGCGTCGCAGCCTCATTCTCGCCGAGGCGAATCCTGGCAACTGTGGCTTCCGGATATTGCATCGCTGACGGAACTATGCCGACGAGTTGGGCAAGCACCGCGCTTGTTTCCTTCCATTCTCCCTGGAGAATTCGCGTCGCCGCGTGCAACGCAGTCAGTTCTTTGACGCGCTCAGCAAGGTCGCGCAGAAGCTTTCGGTTCTGTCGCTCCACCAGTCGCCGGTCAATTTGCCGTTCAAATTGCATAAACCAGTCTCTGCTCGCCTGGTCAGTAACCGCAATGCCAGATCACAACCATTACCGCGTCATACTTGTCTGCTAATTAGTACTACCCAACCTGAAATGGGACTTCGGTCGCTCTTGGTCATGACCCACTCAACAGGTCTCCACAAGAAAACCACTCCAAGCAACACGCAGGAGTAGTAGGGCGGTCGCAGTAATCGACCACGCCATATTTCTGTCATACGGTCCAACAATTCTTAACCGGCGGATTGAGGGGATCGCCACAAGGGCGCCGAGGAATTCCCCCATACTAGTTGCCTCCCAAACCCTGCGTTAACCCCGACGCTGGAGAAGACAGGCTTCGACACGACCCCAAGAGCAATGCAAGAGTTAAACCAGGACACGGAGAGGTAGGAGCTGGGACGACGCATCCCTCTTAAACTCTTTCGTCTGTTCCGAAATGCTCCGGCCCGTAATTGTAATTTCAACCGTTCGGAGATGCAATTAGGAGTTTTTCGGATAAGCGTGCGGAACCTTAAAGGGTTCAACCCTTGGGTTGCGCGATGCAGCACCGAGGGGGTTCTAAAGATGAACTCTGAACATTCAGCACTCCGCCTTGTAGAACTGACTTTCGTTCCCCAACTCTCAGCCCCTTTCACCTTCTCACACCCACACATCGCTGGCGGCACACAGGTTGCGAAGTATTAGTTTCGCCTGCGACGGCTGGACCTGAAGCAGGTTGGATCAGAGAGACCAAAAAACCGAATTTGCTTAGGTTAATACGCCAAGCGCACCCCAGACCGATTGGGCACCAATCGGATTTTCACCACCTGTCTCTCAATCGATCGTGTAGTTAGTTCCCACTCAAGTAACTGATATCGAGTCGTTTTTACTCGGCCTTGCCAATCCAACGGTCGACGCTACCGCAACCCTTATGCGCGTGAAACTCAAATTGCCGAGAGCCACATATCGTTCCCTGGTACTCGTCTGTTTCCTGATGATTCACCTTTCCGGCGCGAGCGGTGACCCCTATGAGCGGACGCCCGTCTTTGGTTTGCCAAAGAAGATGCCGCGAAATGCACTGATCTCGGTTTACACCAACGAAATGGCTGCGACAGATCGGTTGTTGGCAAAGATTTTTGGTGGGCCTGGTGCGGTCGCGGCGGCCAATAGCTTCGAGCCGGCCGGACTTTCAAATCAGTATCCTCTTTATCGGGGCGACCTTCTCGGTGACAACGGACGTGTCCTCACGGGTCATCTCTCTCATGCCATGCACTTATACGGTAGCACCGACGGGCGTGGAGAGACCTCGCTTTACATTCCGACCGGGTTCACTTCCCACAGCGGTTCGCCGACGCCAACAGATGGGGCCGTCACTTTCTTCTATCCGCGTCTTGGTAACTTCTCTAACGTCACCGTGGCGGTGTTTCACATTGCCAACTTCGGCATCAACCACGAGGCTGGACGGGTCAGAATCGGAACAGTTGGAGGGCGTGGCGGATCATATGCTTACTACAGGCATTCTCACATCGAATTCTACCGGGGAAACACGGGCCTTCCTTCCGCTTCAGCACGGCAAAGTTTGCGAATAGATCCCGCCGCGGTCTTTGGCGAAGTACCCACGACAGCGCGTCTGAGCAAGACCGTCGCAGATCAGCGATCACGCAAATAGCCACTAGCAAGAACATCGAGTAACCGATTATGATTAGCCGCCGTCCCGCTAATTCATGAATCGATCAATCACACAAACTCCACCGGCCGCGCTGGATGTACCGCGGGTTGACGAAATCCGCGCCCAGTTCCCCGCCTTAGAACGTATTCACAATAATCTGACGGTTGCTTATTTCGATGGGCCAGGCGGCACACAAGTGCCCCGCGCTGTGGTCGAAGTAATGGCCGAGTATTTGTACCACCACAACGCAAACACTCACTGGGCTTACCCAACCAGCGAAGAAACGGATCTTGCTATCGAAACCGCGAGGGAGGCGTGCGCTGATTTCTTGAACGCCTCACCACGAGAAATTGCTTTTGGCGCGAACATGACCACGCTGACGTTTCATTTGGCCAGAGCGCTCGCCGGCGGCTTTGCCAAAGGTGACGAGATTGTAGTGACTGAGCTGGATCACCACGCGAACGTCGCACCCTGGCGGAGAATCGCAAGTGAACGCGGCTTGACAGTGCGTACGGTGAAGATGGTTCCGCAAACGGGTCAACTCGATTGGAAGGTTTTCGAAAAGTCAGTCACAAAGCGCACCAAACTCATCGCTATCGGCGCTGCTTCAAACGCACTCGGAACGATTAACGATCTCCCGCGGGCGACTGCCCTGGCGCGGTCTGTGGGCGCGCTGGTATTCGTTGATGCCGTTCACTACGTGCCGCATGCACTCGTGGATGTCCGACAATTGGATTGCGACTTTCTGGGTATGTCTGCTTACAAATTCTACGGGCCACACATTGGGGTGCTCTTTGGCAAACAACAACTTCTCGAATCGATAGACTTCCCCAAACTTACCCCCGCCCCCGACGATGCACCGGAGAATGTCGAAACCGGCACTCAAAATCAGGAAGGCATGGTAGGGGCAGGCGCAGCGATAGATTTCCTAGCCTCGCTGACCCATGGTGCTTCACGCCGCGACATGTTAGAGGTTGTCTATGAGGAATTGCACAACCGCAGTGCAGAGTTGGTGCAACACTTATGGGAAGGACTGCGAGACATTAAGGGCATAACCTTGTACGGCCCGCCTCCGACCGAACCTCGAACTCCGACCATCTCGTTTACCGTCGCAGGGATAAAATCAACTGATGTCTCCCGGCAGCTGGCGCAACGTGGTTTGTTTCTTTCGCACGGCGATTTCTATGCAGCGACCGTTGTAGATAGGCTCAAACTTGGGCCAGAGGGTCTGGTCCGAGCGGGCTGTGCCTGTTACACCACTGCGGAAGAGATCGAGAGGTTGATTGAAGGCGTGGCAGAAATCTCAAAAGACTAGTCAAACTTTAAGGTCCCAGCGCAATCGGTTCTGAGCTAACTCTTCAGCGGCCGGACGATAATTGCATCCTCAGGTCAGTGGACGATGGGAGTCTGCTGATTCCGTTCCGTCCAAGCGCTTGTTTGGTTACGGCTTTAGGATTTGCAGGTCACCCACAAGATCGATCCAAAAGAGACGAGGCTGTCCGCCTTTCACCTGGAAATGGGCAATGAACCGATCTGCCCCCGCCTCGATAACCCAAAATGGCTCCTCAATATCAAAAGGAATTGTTGACCAATAATAAGAAATCTCGGCAGCGTTTCCCTTACGAACCTTTCCGTCCTTCACTCTGGTATATGTGGTATGGAACAACTTCCAAAACGCTTTGCGCTCGTCGTCTGTGCGAAGCCGTTTGCCCTCTGCCATAACAGGCTGTGATCCGGGCACGGTGATAACGACCGGCAATGTGTTGAGAAGGACCTGGCCAGCGGATGGTTTGAGAGCTTTCCAGAGCATCGGTCCCACCACGGTGACGTCGCCGAAAAAATCTACAGGAGTCGAGTCAGAAGTTGCAAGGGTACTCTCCAGGCTGTTCTTGGCTAAGGCATTTACTTCATCCGACGCTCGTTTATAGTTAACTCCTTTTGGAATCTCTTGACTGTGCGCAGAGGAGAAGGCCAAGAGAAGTGTGGCAACAAGCGGAATAGTTGAAAGCTTCATTTGATTACCTCTATAGCGACCCAACGCAGCGATGACCGCTGGGAGGCTTTGGACAATGGACTTATCCCTTCACCGCGTTAATGAAGTCCGCCATTAAACCATACGCAGTGCTTTGCAAGCCTGGGCGATGAGAGGTGATGGTCAGGCCGGGCATCATGTCCAGCTCGAAATGAGCAGCCAACGAAGTGCCCCTCACGTTTCCCAGCGAATCGGAAGGCCCGAGCTGTTCAGGCCTTACGGAAGCGTTCAAGGAGGCTCCATTTTCGGCGAGCTTGGCCCGTGCTACCAACTTATAAGGTTTGCCTTCTGAGCGGGCGGCCTGCAACCTCTGCGTGCTCAAGTTTCGAATTCCTTCTCTGCGTACCTCGCTCGGCTGCAACGGAATCTTCATCAGCACATTCGCCAGGACACAGACCTTTACCGTTGCATCCCAGCCATCCACGTCATGAGCTGGGTCAGTTTCCGTGATCCCCAACTCCTGGGCCATTTTCACACCTTCGTCAAAACTGCGACCGGCTTCCATCGTTTCGATAATCACGTTGGAAGTCGAGTTGAAGACACCGCTGAAAGCCCGCAGTTTCACCGCCGGGAGAGTCTCCCGAAACAACGAAAACACCGGCGCACTGTCGAGCACCGTAGATTCAAAGAAGAAACGCTTCCCCGCGTCAGCGGCCAGTTTGCTTAAATCGTCGTAGCCGAAAACCACAGCTCCTTTGTTCGCCGTGACAGCGTGCGATCCGGATTTCAACACCGCGGTCAGATAGTCGATCGCCGGCTGGCCTGTTTCATGATTGAGTGATGTCGTTTCAAAGACGACGTCCGGCCGCGCAGCGAGCAGCCATTCATTGATGCCGATTGAACGGTCCGGTGACGATTCGTCGATTGAGCTGGTGAGCAGCGAAGAAGTTTGAAAACCTTCCGGCTTCGAGAGCCAGCCCAGGCCGCGCGTGGCCACTCCCGTGATGCTCCATTCGATTTCGTAGAGTTCTCGGAGTTCGGCCGACTTCGCCACCACGAGCCGGGCGAGGGCCCGCCCAACATTACCGAAACCGAGGAAACCGAGCTTGTAGTGTTTTATCATGCTTACTAATGAGCCTGAGCAACGCTATACTGCAGTCAATACTTAAACTGAACGTTCGGAGTCTCAGGGTCTCGGTATGTCCTGTCAATTTCGTCTGAAGATCTTATGAAACAATATCACGATCTGCTGAGATCAATTCTGCAACATGGCAAGGAGCACCACGACCGGACCGGGGTTGGCAC
>JAMQPI010000282.1 GCA_023717565.1 Pyrinomonadaceae bacterium
AGGCACGCAGGAGATCTACTAGCCGGTCTCTCAACAAAATGGGGAGCCGAAAACTATAGTAGCTATCTCAACCGGCCCGATATCCAATTTGTTCGCAAGCAGCTTAGCGATGTACTTCGCTAGGTAAAACCGTAACCTCACTTTACCCTCGAAGGAGAACCAACATGGCAAATGGCGGAAACGATATCATCATCAAAGGCGGCTCAGCCGAAATAATTTTCAACGATGAAGTCTATACACCAGAGGGGTCGCACACATACGCAAACGCGCAGAGAAAGATTGTCCGCGTGGTAATCACCGGAGATATTGAATACGACAGCGGTGGAGTGAAGCCCGACGGATTGAAGTGCGAAATACATGTCTTCTGTGACTAGTAACCCACCGGAGTGACCAGCGTGGGAGTGAAGTCAGATTCCCCCGGCGCACCGTGGATTCGCTAACTACTAAACACTCACCTGCTCGCGCCAAACGCGCGGCCGGATATAGATTTGCGTCTTCGGCCCGTTATTGTCGGCGGGTTAGCATTGAAATCAGCGCCACAAACAATGCTGAGCCAACGATCGACCAGACAATCGGAAAGGCCGTGCCGCCTATGCGGACCGGCAGGAGTTCCGGTAGCCCCAGCGAGCGGGCCAGCCAACCGCCCAGAAGCGCGCCGACAAACCCGAGGGCGATTGATACCAGACATCCACCACGCGAGTAGCCGGAAATAGCCTGGCCGAGTGCGCCGCACACACCGGCAACCACGAGTAAGATAATCAAATCAAACAATGTCATAAACCCTCCTCATGCTTTACCTGAGTATCCTTCAGCGAGTGATCTCGTTGCGAAAAACCTCACCGCCTTTCATTACGAATCGTACTCGCTCCAGTTCAGTGATATCCCTCAACGGATCACCGCTGACGGCAATAAGGTCAGCGAACTTTCCGACTTCAATGGCCCCCAGATCGTTTGGCCGCTCCAGGAGATCTGCGGCGACGATCGTTGCGGACTGGATGGCCTGCAAGGGTGTCATCCCGTAACGCACCATATAAGCAAACTCCTTCGCCTGATTCTCAGTCCAGGCGTAGCCGCCGGCATCCGTTCCGTAGGCGATCTTGACGCCTTTGCGCACGGCCACGGGAAAAGCCCTGGCCTGCATGTCGCGCATTGTCAACCAGATTGGCGCCCCCGCGGCAGCCCGGCCTTCAGCAACGTAGACTCCGACATAGATGGTCGGGCACCAGTACGTTCCCTGCCGCACCATGCGATCCATCATGTCCTCGTCGAGGCCGAAGCCGTGTTCGATTGAATCGACGCCCACCTTGAGTGAAGCCTCAATGCCCTCGCGTCCCATGGCATGGGCTGCCACGCGTCGACCCAGGCGATGGGCTTCATCAACCATCGCCTTCATTTCCTCTTCAGTGAAGTTGACCCACGAATGAAGCGCGCCGTCCTTCACGAAATAACGACGGTCGGCGTAGAACTTGATCCAATCAGCGCCATACTTCACCTGTTCGCGTACAGCGCGCCGAATGTTGTCCGCTCCGTCAACAATCTGCACGCCCTCTGGCACTCTCAATTCCCATGAATAACCTTGTAACGGATACATGCCAGTTGCTGAAAAGGCCCGGGTGGCCACAAACATTCGTGGCCCTGGGATTACCCGCCGGTTGATCGCGGTCTTGACGTCGACGTCTGCATACATCGCCCCTTCCGTTTCCAAATCTCGCATTGCGGTGAAACCGTTAAGAAGCGCGATGCGGGCCGCTACGGTGGCGCGAATCGTCCGGTAGGGAATGGATTCTTTGAGCAACTGCTCGTCGTAGTCTGCGGCGGTGATGTCGCCTTGTAACAAGATGTGGGTGTGGCAATCGGCGAGCCCGGGCAGCAGCGTCGCGCGAGAGAGGTCGATCACTCGCGCTGCGGACGGGGCGTTTCTTTCGACGTCGGCAAGCGGCCCTACGGTCTTGATCCGTTCGCCCTCGATAAGTATCGCCTGGTTCTCGAGCACTCGTCCGGTGCGGACGTCAATGAGCCGGCCAGCTTTGATGAGCACAAACTGAGCGGGTGTGCTGGTTTGGGCAAAGCCGACGGCCTGCACCAGTGAAACGCAAATAAGAAGAGACAGTATTAGTTTTTTCAAGATGTGCCTCCTTTGACTGCTCAAGCACGCTCAACATAGAACCATTTGCCGTAGCCAATGGATGCTAAGTTCAACCAGCTTCAGACACCACTCAGCTACAGAACCGTTTGCGGTAGCCAATGGATCCTAAGTTCAACCAGCTCAAGCACCACTCAGCTACAGAACCGTTTGCCGTAGCCAATGGATCCTAAGCTCAACCAGCCCTGCAACCACTCAACCACAGAACCATTTGCCGTAGAGACTGTGTGGAAACTCAACCACAAAATAGAAAAGTAGGCGTTGCTAATATTTTTCAGCGCGCCATTTGGTCAGGTACTCGTATTGGATGCGGCGGCGAACTCCGCGCTGTTTGTTAGCCGGCTCTGCTTAATCTGGCTAAGTGGTCGCCGCTTGCATTGATGTGATCATCTTTTCGACTCCCATGATGTTGATTACTCGCTTCAAGTTATAACTCAATACCGTTAAGCTGGTTTCAGTGGTTACTTTCTTCTTACCCTTCATCAGGAAGTAGCCTTGGTCCATCGCCCGCTTGATCGTGCCGAAGGGATGCTCGGCGAGTTTCTTCCTTTCTTTCAGCAGCTCTGGTTGGCCGCGGATGCGCTCCTTTAAGCGTTCGAGCACCGCCTGCTCCACCCAGCGCCGCAGCTTGCGCCCTTTCTGACTCTTGGTGCATTGGGCGCGGAGCGGACACAACCCACAAGCATGGGTGCGATAGATCCGATACTCCTTATTGTTGGCCTGCTCCTTGGCGCGAAAGGTCAACGATTCACCCTGGGGACAAACATAGCAGTCGCGCGGCTCGTCATAAGTGAACCGCTCAATAGCAAACAGCCCGCGACTCGTGGCCTTCGAGTGCGGCAGGGGGAGATAGGTAGTGATGCCGGCTTCCTCGCACTCCTTGATCGTGTTGCCATCAAAGTAACCCCCATCTGCCAGGACGGTCACTTCCTTCACCCCGAGCGCTTCCTGACCTTGCTTGCCCATCTTCCCCAGCTGGCCCAGATCGTTGCCCTCGTTGGTTACTTCATAGGCCGCAATCAACTTATGCTTGCTGTCCACCACCGTCTGCACGTTGTAGCAGACATCGCTCCCCTTGCTCGTTTTCATCAGTCGGGCATCCGCATCAGTCAACGATACCTGACTCTCACCACTCTTTTTCAGGGTCTGCTCTAACTGCTCGTGCTGCGCCAGCCGTTCTTTTAGTTTCTTCAACTTCTCCCGTAACTGCTCGCCGCTCAACGGCGGCGGTGGCGGCGGTTCCCGGGCTTCTGCCTGGTCAGCGGCTTCTATTGCCTCGAGATATTCCGCCACCCGCGCCTCCTCCCGCTTGATCACTTTCGCCAACTTCTTCCGGGTGAAGTTCCGCTCACTGTTGTTCACCGCTTTGAATTTGCTGCCATCCACCGCCACCATTTCCCGCCCATACAATCCTTCCCTCAGGCACCACAAGCGAAACTTCACTACCGTTTGCTTGATCGGTTCGCCATTATCTTTGCGAAAGTCCGCGATCGTCTTGAAGTCCGGCCGCAAATTCTCCAGCAACCACATGGCCTCCAGATTCCGCTCACACTCCCTTTCCAGTTTTCGTGAGGAGCGCACCTTATTCAGATGTCCCCAAATGTATAACCCCAGCAGCAGTCGCGGATCGTATCCCGGCCGTCCCGTCTCCGCTGCTGCTGCGCGCACAAAACCAAGCTCCGCAAAATCCAGCGCCCCCACAAAGGCCGCGATCACCCGGACCGGGTTCTCCTCGTCTATGTATTCGTCCAGCGTGCTGGGAAAGAGAATGTGCTGCCCCCGCTCATTTCCTCTCATGTAACCCATCGCCACTCTGCTCCTAGTTTCAGTCTCAAAATAGCGTCGCCATGCTACTACTTCTTACCTCCGCCGTGGCTAGGATTCATCTTCAAATCTATCGCATTAACTTTTCTTCCACCTTCACTGCTTGTGATAAATTTCTCCCGGCTGACGCTCAATAGTTTTCACACAGTCTCCGTAGCCACTGGATCCTAAGCTCAATCAGGACAGCACCGCTCAACTCACTGAACCATTTGCCGTAGAGACTGTGTCAATGCTCAGATGAGAAGCCCGACGTTGCCCGACGTGTGTCATGTTTAGGAGTAAGCTTGGCTTCACCCCGCGAGGGGTGCGATGTTTATAGCTCCAGACCGCTATCCCTTCCAGCGCTGTGCGGAGGGCCGGAACTCAATGTGAAAGGTATCATCCCAGGATCATTCCGCCCCTCCGAACAGCGCTGGGGTTGTGGCGTCCGTGTTGCTATAAAC
>JAMQPI010000313.1 GCA_023717565.1 Pyrinomonadaceae bacterium
CTGGCGGTGCATCATCTCTCGAATCGTCGGGACAAGCCTTTCGTTGCCATCAACTGCGCTGCCATACCTGAGACCCTCATTGAGAATGAATTGTTCGGCCACGAGCGCGGGTCGTTCACCGGCGCGAGTGATCGGAGGCAGGGAAAGTTTGAACTGGCTTCAGATGGCACGGTGTTTCTAGACGAGATTGGCGAACTTCCACTCGCGGTCCAGGGCAAACTCTTGCGGGCCATCGAAGAGAAGATGATCGATCGGATTGGAGGTCGGGCCCCGGTGCCGGTGAATGTGCGCGTGGTGGCGGCTACTAACAAGGATTTACAAGCCGCGGTAGAGAATGGCGAGTTTCGTCGCGATCTATTCTTCCGGATCGCGGTCTTCCCCCTCGAAATTCCGCCGCTCAGAGAACGCGGCGATGATATCGTTCTTTTGGCAAAACACTTTGCTGCGCAGTTGGGGAAGGAACTGCGGGGCCGGGAAGCGTCTCTCAGTGAAACCGCTTTGGCAGCCATGCGCGCGCACAGTTGGCCCGGTAATGTTCGCGAACTGGAAAATGCGATTGAGCGTGCATGTATTCTCACGGATACAATGGTACTGCAGCCAGTGGATCTGGGCCTGGTGGTTCGTTCAGTCGACGAATATGAATCGCTCAGCGCTATCGACCTGACGGGCTCACTCTCAGATGTCGGCCAACGGGCACTGCGTTTCGTCGAACGCAGCAAGATTATTGAAGTGCTGAAAACTAATGGTGGTAACAAGAGTCGGGCGGCGGAGGAGTTGGGCGTTAGTTACAAGACTCTGCTCACAAAGATAAAGGACTACGATCTCTGATTACAGATGAAAGATTCTTCCAACGACGTCCCTCTTAGCAATCCCGCTGATCAATCAGTCGAATCCATCCCCCCTGACGCTGCGGAGGCAAGCCTCGGCAACGATGCCGGCATGATCGCCGGGGAAACCGTCGAACCGATGGCCGCAACGCCGGCTGAGCCCATCACCGACAAGACCGCCAAAAGAACTGAGCCAAGCACGGGACGATCTGCATTCTTCGTCGGTTCCGGCATCTTGATAAGCCGGATAATTGGTCTGATTCGTCAACGCATCTTCGCCCATTACTTTGGTACCTCGGCCGCAGGCGACGCATTCAGCGCGGCATTTCGGATTCCCAATTTTCTGCAGAACATTTTTGGCGAGGGAGCTCTCTCCGCTTCCTTCATTCCTGTGTACGCAAAGCTGCTCGCCCAGGACGATGAGAAGAAAGCAGCCCACGTGGCTAACGCTGTGCTTGGGCTATTGGCATTGATAACGTCACTGGTCGTTTTGGTAGGCGTGCTGGCCACTCCATATCTTACTGACTTCATCGCCCCCGGGTTCGAAGGCGAGACTCGCGAACTAACCGTCCGCCTGGTCAGGATTCTCTTTCCCGGCGCCGGTCTCTTGGTGCTCTCAGCGTGGTGTCTTGGCGTGCTGAACAGCCATCATCGGTTCTTTATCTCATACACCGCTCCCGTCGTCTGGAACCTGGCCATCATCGCTGCGCTGATAGTGTACGGCGGAAGAGTTGGCCAATTTCCACTTGCTGCGGTGATAGCCTGGGCATCAGTCGTGGGCAGCGCGCTGCAGTTTGGCATTCAACTGCCCACCGTGCTCAAACTGGTTCGTCCGCTTCGTCCAGTGATCGACACCACGAGTGTCCACGTCAGAACTGTAGTAACGAGGTTCTTCCCGGTATTCATGAGTCGCGGCGTGATCCAGATTAGCGCTTTCGTCGACGCCATTCTGGCCAGCTTCCTGCCCACGGGCGCCGTCGTGGCGCTAACCTACGCGCAAAGCCTCTATACGCTTCCCGTGAGCCTTTTCGGAATGTCAGTCTCTGCGGCTGAATTGCCGGCGATGTCCCGCGCGGTCGGCACCACGCAGGAAGTG
Organism: Pyrinomonadaceae bacterium; assembly: GCA_023717565.1. GTDB lineage: Bacteria > Acidobacteriota > Blastocatellia > Pyrinomonadales > Pyrinomonadaceae > PSRF01. The sequence goes on from JAMQPI010000313.1 coordinate 1,924, forward strand.
GCTGAGGTGTTGAGGAGTCGGCTTGACGCCGGGCTGCGTCGGATAGCGTTTTTCATTGTTCCGTCTGCGGTGGCGTTCCTGGCGCTCGGGGATGTCATTGCGGCTGTGCTGTACCAAACAGGTCAGTTCAAACAGGATGCAGCCTTCTACGTCTGGGGCATTCTTGCAGGATCGAGTATTGGCCTGTTGGCCTCGACTTTGGGACGTCTCTATTCCTCAACCTACTACGCACTTCACGACACGCGAACGCCGCTTCTCTATGCCGTTATTCACGTAGCCTTGGCAACTGTTCTCGGGTACTTCTGCGCCATCCACTTGCCGGGGTTCGTCGGTTTCGCGCCGAAGTGGGGTGTCGTAGGTCTGACGGCATCCGCCAGCGTCGCAGCCTGGATTGAGTTTGTGCTGCTGCGAAGGACCTTGAATCGCCGTATTGGCCGCACCGGTCTCCCACTTCCTTACCTCCTGAAGCTCTGGTTTGCCGCTTTCCTGGGCGCCGCTGCGGGATGGGGAGGCAAGCTGCTACTCGGACCACGCCATCCGATCCCAGTAGCCGCTTTTGTGTTGGGGATCTACGGGGTCGGTTATTTCGCCTTAACATCTGCCCTGGGAATCCCCGAGTCTCGCAACGTGATCGGAAAGGCACTCCGGATTGCGAAGAGTCTTCGGCCGTAGCCCGCACGTCGGATGGGGAAGGAACCGCAGAGACCACCACAGGTTCCACCCCGTCGGGGTGAGATGTCTATAGCACCGCCGGCCGAACCACCTCCAGCGCCGTTCGGATGGGCGGAACTCAACTTGGCAGGTACTCACCCAGTATCAGCCGTCCATCCGAACGGCGCAGAGATATTCATCGTGTCCCTGTCTATAAACATCCGACTCATACGGAGTTGCTTGGAATTTGGGCCCAAACCCGTTGAAATCAGGGCTCTTTCTAACCACAAAAGATTCTTGAGATTTTTCTGGAGAAGGTCCGGCATTGGGCTTTTACTTAGTTATCCTGGAAAAACGGAATGGATGGTGCAGCGGCAAGGCGGGCAAGGCGGCCGCGGGCCGCCTTTTTTGTGTTTGGGGCACGCAGTGATTGACCCTCGCCTACCTTCTCCTTATCATCCGACCGTGCAGCCCGTTATTTCAGCCCAGCAGATGAGGGAAGTCGACCGTCTGACAGTCGAGAATTTTGACACTCCTTCTCTGCTCCTCATGGAAGCCGCCGCCGAGGCCGTCGTGCGGGCCATTACCTCACATTTTTCCCGTGATCTGGTCGGCAAGAAAGCCCGCATACTTTGTGGTCCCGGTAACAATGGTGGCGATGGTGCTGGAGTGGGCCGTGCCCTAGCCCGCGTCGGCGTGAAAACCGACGTGATTCTCTTTGGAAAGGTCAACGACACCAAGGGTGATGCGCGTACCAACTTCGAGATTGTGCGGCGACTGGCAAGTTTCGAAGCCGGGTCGAGCGCGCAACCTTCGCCGTTAAGTTTTCTGGAATGCCCCAACGTAACTGACTGGGAAGAGATTGCCAGACCTCGCGCCGCGTACGACATCATTGTTGACGCCTTGTTTGGCACCGGCTTAACCCGGCCACTTGAGGGAGTCTATCTCCAGGTCATCCAACATCTCGCAATGATCAGGGCCGCGCGTGAACGATCATCCCGGGCTCGGCCTCTGATTGTATCAGTGGACATTCCTTCTGGACTCGATGCCGATTTCGCGGAACCCATCGGCGCCGCTGTGCAGTCCGATCTCACCGTAACCTTCACAGCTCCCAAACCCGGAAACGTTCTACCGCCAGCCTCTTATTTGAATGGTGAGCTGGTGATCGCCAACATCGGTTCACCATGTTCGTTGATCGAGTCGTCAGAAAGGAACCTCTTTCTGAGTGATGAGGCCGACGCGCGCCAATGGCTCATCAGTACGCGATATCAGCCCGACTCGTACAAGAATACGCACGGGCACGTTTTGGTCATTGCCGGATCCCGCGGTTACACTGGAGCAGCGGCACTCTGCGGCAATGCCGCCATGAGATCAGGCGCCGGGTTAGTAACGATCGCGACTCCTGCCTCAGCACAGGCTTCGGTAGTTGCGGCCGCTGTGCCGGAGGTGATGACTACCGCGCTGGCGGAAACAGACCGAGGCGCGGTGAGTGATGACGCAGTCGATCATGTCAAACGCCTCGCCTCCAGGGCAACGGTTGTGGCCATCGGACCAGGCCTTTCCTCCGAGGACGAACGAACGCGCAAATTTGTGAAATCCGTCGTGGAAAGCAGAACCACGCCCATCGTAATCGATGCCGATGCGCTGAACTGCCTCGCACCCTGGCCCAGCGAGTTACGAGGGTCAGAAACCCACCCACTGATTCTCACTCCCCACGCGGGAGAGATGAGGCGACTGATCGGAGTCACGGATAAATCTGACCTAATTGATCGCGTCGCGGCGGCGCGCGACTTTGCGGTCAAGCACCAACTGATTCTGGTTCTCAAAGGTTCGCGTTCACTGATTGCCGGGCCTGACGGCCGCGTCTTCGTTAACCCGACCGGCAACGCTGGACTGGGAACTGCAGGAGCTGGCGACACGTTAACCGGACTGATAGCAGGGTTCAACGCTCAAGCTTTTGCCACTTTGGGAGGCGATGCGGATGCGCTGTCAGCGACGATCGCGGCTCTCTACATCGGCGGGCTCGCCGGCGATCTCGCGGCGCGCGAAATGGGCATGCGCACAATGTTGGCTTCCGACATCCAGGCCCACTTCAGCGCGGCGGTTCGTGCGCTCGATCCAGACGGTGAGACGCCCTGACCAACGCCCGCGATTCAAACCGAAGAATTAGTAGATGACAACGCCGACGCAGTCACAGATCCCAACCGGTGAATGGGTATCTGAAGAACCCGCCAGAACGTTCGGCCTGGGTCAGCAACTTGGCGCGCAGCTGATCGGCGGCGAAATCCTGTTGCTCAGCGGGCCTCTGGGCGCCGGCAAGACGGTCTTTGTAAAAGGAATCGCGGCCGCTCTGGGACTTGATCCCACGGACGTAACCAGTCCCACGTTTACTCTGGTCAATCCTTATTCGGGAAGGCTCACTCTTTATCACATCGACCTCTACCGTCTGGATGAAGGAGCCTCCGCTGCCCATGCCGTCGATCTTGATGGACTGTTAACAGACGAAGATGCAGTGCTGGTGATTGAGTGGGCCGAGCGTCTGGGTCGCTATCCTTTACCGGCGGGAGTTGTCTGGAGGGTTGTGATCTCCGGAGACGGAGACGATCCCCGTTCAATCTCAATCCATTTAGCCGCGGATTAACGCGGATCAGAACAAATACATAAGACATTAGGACAGGAAATCGCTCGAAGCACCTTGACTTGTCCTCTTCAGATTCGCGTTCATCCGCGCAAATCCGCGGCTGAATGATTTCGATGTGCTAGAATCAGACCCAGATTTTGACTAGGAGACCAGAAAACAATGCCATATCCAGAAATCATGATTCGACCGATGCGAGAAGAGTTAACCCGTTTAGGGTTTGACGAGTTGAAAACGCCGGCGCAGGTGGACGAAACCGTGCAAAACTCCAAAGGAACCCTGATGGTGGTCGTTAACTCCATCTGCGGCTGTGCGGCCGGCAAGGCCCGCCCCGGAATCGCCCAGGCGCTGCAACACAGCATTCGCCCTGACAAGGTCGCGACAGTATTCGCCGGAGCTGATATCGAAGCAACTGAGAGAGCCCGCAACTACTTCACCGGTTACGCGCCTTCGTCCCCCTCGATCGCCCTTCTGAAAGACGGCAAACTCGTCTACATGATGGAGAGACACCAGATTGAAGGCCGAGGCCCTTTAGAGATCGCGCAGGAACTAACCAATGCGTTTGACCAGCACTGCGTGCAAACCGAGTCGGTAGCTGGTTAATTGGGCACTTTGCGAGTAGTCGAGCGGCAGCTCGGATTCATTACTCAATTCATTTTCAGAACTCTTTCGTGGTGATTTTTTGATCCAGCGCACCGGCGGTCTTTCTCTCCGCAGTCGCTTCCAAGTGCCTAACTACTTCAGAATGCGCCAGTACCACATCGGGCGATTGCTGCAGAGAGCTGAAGTACTTCTTCTGAAAGCCGCTCCCAGTCTCTGAAGGAGTGAGCAGGACCCGTACTTGATTGATAACAGCAATTGCGTCGCTTTCCTTTTGCGGCTCCTTCGCGTCCAACATCTCATCTATCTGCACCACCATCTCTGACAGACTATGTAGCCAGGCGAACCAGGGATCGTGCATTACAAGTTGCAGAACTTCGTAGCTATTCTCGACTCGCCCGTGAGCTCGCTCATAAGCCTCACGCTCCAGATCCAACAAGGTCTTGTG
>JAMQPI010000319.1 GCA_023717565.1 Pyrinomonadaceae bacterium
CCTTGAGTAGCTGTGGGCTTGATTGAACTAAGGATCCATTGGCTGTAAGAGACTGTGTCAATGCTCAGACGAGAAGCCTGACGTGTGTCATGTTTAGGAGCTGGCTTGGCTTCACCCCTCGCGGGGTGAAGCCAAGCCAGCTCCTAAACATGACACACGTCAGGCTTCTCGTCTGAGCATTGACACAGTCTCTTACAGCCAATGGATCCTTAGTTCAATCAAGCCCACAGCTACTCAAGGCTCGGTCAAGTGCTATTATCCGGTGGCGCCACAAATGGCTCTGTGGTTGAGCGGTGCTTGCGCTGGTTGAGTTTCGGATCCAGTGGTTACCCGTGGGTGGGATTCGGACTTTTGCTGCAAAGCCAGTCAGAAATAAGGCCCACCCAAATGAGGCCATTCTAAACGCTCAGAAAAGTTGGTGCTGTAGTGATGAGGTTGCCCCGACCTGCCGCTCCAAGCAAAACCCCCGACACTGACGGGTATAACTTCCCGCGCTTAAGGAACGTCTTGGGCTGGAGCATGAGGCGCCTGGCCTGCTTACCTCTACTAACACTCACATTGTTCTCCTTGTCCCTGACCGCTGCGGCCCAGGAGCAGGTGAAGAGGGTTCTCATCCTCTCAGGATCCGATCCAAATTATGCCGGCTTCTCGATCCTGACCAGGAACATTGTGTCAACCTTACGAGCTGGTTCCCGAGCTCGCGTCGAGGTTACTTACGAGCTTCAGCAGGGTCTGATAGAGCCGCCAGAGTCGCAGAGCCGCGATGAAGAACTGGCCAGCTATCTGAAACAAAAGTATGCCGATAAGAAATTTGACTTGATCCTCTCCATGGTCGCTCCACGCTTGCGAATAATACTGCAGAAAGATCCCGGGCTCTTCGAAAATATTCCCAAAATCTTTTATGAGTTCGACAGCGAACGCGAGGCCACGAATCGTAGCCTGGGGCCGAACATCACCGGGGTTTGGGCAGACCTTGATCCAAATAAGACACTGGAGTTCGCTCTCGCCTTAAACCGCGACACACGGAAAGTCGTGGTCATATCCGGCTTTGGCCCAGAGGCTACCCTGAAAAGGGAAAGGGCGCAGGCTGACTTTCGCAAGTACGAAAGCCGCGCGGAGTTTTCCTACCTCACCGGCCACACCATCGAAGAATTGAGAACCGAGCTAGCCGCGCTGGACAAAAAGTCACTCGTGATTTTCCTGCTGTTCACAAGCGACAGAGCCGGGAATAGGTATTCCGGACCGGAGGCCATATCGCTGATTGCGCCTGCCTCCAGTGCTCCGATATACGGTTACTCAGATACGCTCATGGGTCTCGGGATTACCGGTGGCAACCTGCTCAGCTTTGAAGGGATAGGCAGTCGAATCGGAGATATGAGTCTGCGTGTTCTTGCCGGTGAAAGGCCGGAACATATTCCACAGGAAACGGCGCCAACCGTCATGACTGTCGACTGGCGCGAACTCCAGCGTTGGGGCATCAGCGAGAAGAATCTTCCACCGGGTACCGTTGTCATGTTCAGGCAGCCGTCCTTCTGGGAGTTGTACAAATGGTACATCCTTGGTCTCGTCGCTGCGGTCATTATCGAGGCGCTGCTGATTGCGTGGCTGTTGTTCCTCCGCGCTCGTCGACGGCAGGCCGAAGAAGAAAGCTTGCGCCTGGCGCGTCTGGCCGAAGCCGAGCGAAAGCAACTGGACGACGTTGTGTCAAACGTGCCTGGCATCGTCTGGGAAGCGCTGCTGGAAACAGGTAGCAATTCCAGAAGGACAACCTTTATCAGCGATTATGTCGAAAAAATGTTGGGTTACACCGCGGAAGAATGGATGTCAGCGCCCATAGGCTTTGGATTGAGCCTGATGCCCTACGAAGAAGATCGGCAACAAGTCGTGCGCAACAGCGAGGCGGTGATCAGCAGTGGCCAGAGAGGCTTTTGTCAATTTCGCTGGCGCGCAAAAGATGGCCGCATCGTTTGGGTTGAAGGCAACCTGATTCCGATGTTTGATAAAGACGGAAAGACGATCGGACTTCGTGGCGTAACTCTGGACATTAGCGAGCGCAAGCAGGGTGAAGAAATGCTGCAACGCAAACAGGCTGAATTGTCCGGCATCATTGGCTCGGCGATGGATGGGATTATCACCGTCGACGAAACGCAACAGATATTGCTGTTCAATACAGCCGCGGAAAAAATCTTTGGGTGCTCGGCAGCCGAAGCGATTGGCCGTCCGCTCGAGCAGTTCATTCCGCAACGATTCCGCGAGACCCATCGCAATCACATTCGGGCCTTTGGCGGGCATAACGTTACCCAGCGCACGATGGGCGCGCAGTCCGGTTTGAGCGGCCTCAGATCTTCGGGGGAAGAGTTTCCCCTCGAAGCCTCGATCTCGCAGATAGTAGTCGGGAGCGAAAAGCTCTACACCGTAATACTGCGAGACATCACGCAACGAAAACTCGATGAAAAGGTGTTGCGCGAGAGCGAAGAGCGATTTGGCAAGGCCTTTCGCGCCAACCCCCAACCGATGTCGCTAACCACGGTTTCTGATGGTCGCTTTCTCGACGTCAACGATAGTTTTCTCGCGATGAGCGGATATACGCGAGACGAAGTCATTGGTCATACCTCGCTTGAGCTCAAAGTCTGGGAAACTGACAAGACGCGCTCCGACTTCGTGAAGCAACTTGCTGAGCAGGGCTCAACCGTGAACGTCGAATCAACATTCCGCACAAAGAACGGCTCATCACGGGTCTTGTTGTCTTCGGCCGAGTCCCTGGAGATTGGCGGCGAAAAGTGCGTGCTGACAGCTGCCAGCGACATCACTGAACGAAAAGTGGCCGAAGAGGCCTTGCGCACCGCCCTCGATGAAGTGAGTCGTTTGAAGAACCAACTTCAGGAAGAAAATACTTATCTCCAGGAAGAGATTAAGCTGGAGCAGAACTTCGGTGAGATCGTGGGCCGCAGCGATGCGCTAAGGTATGTACTTTTCAAGATACAGGAGGTCGCGCCTACCGAGACCACCGTGCTAATTACCGGAGAGACCGGTACCGGAAAAGAGCTGGTGGCGCGCGCCATTCACAGCGCCAGCGCCCGCAGTGATCGACCACTGGTAAGGGTCAATTGCGCGGCGTTGTCCCCGAGCCTGATCGAAAGCGAATTCTTCGGCCATGAAAAGGGCGCCTTCACCGGCGCTTCAGCCCGCAAGATTGGCCGCTTCGAACTGGCGAACGGCGCTACCATATTTCTTGATGAGATCGGCGAGCTGCCACCGGAATTACAAGTCAAGCTTCTCAGAGTCATTCAGGAAGGCGAATTCGAACGCCTGGGCAGTTCCCGGACAATCAAAATTGATCTGCGCATTATTGCGGCCACCAACCGAAAGCTGGAGGAGGAAGTAAAGAAGGGAAGGTTTCGCGAAGACCTCTGGTATCGCCTGAATGTTTTTCCGATCACCGTACCGCCCCTGCGCCAACGCCGCGAGGACATTTCCCTTCTGGTTGAGCACTTCGTGAGAAGGTTCTCAAAGAAGCTGGGAAAGGTGATCACGTCTGTCTCACCGGCGACGCAGAAGAGTCTGCGCGATTACTCCTGGCCAGGAAACGTGCGCGAACTGGCCAACGTCATCGAACGTGCGGTTATCAATTCGCACGGATCGGCGCTGCGTATCGGCGAGGACTTCGCTGTGGCCGGGGCCGAAACATTGGCTCAGGGCAATAAGACCCTGGAAGAGATCGAGCGAGATTACATTGCTCGCATCCTCAATGAAACCGGCTGGAGAATTGAGGGCCAATACGGGGCCGCCCGGCTTCTGGGAATAAACCCGAGCACCCTCCGCGCCCGGATGATCAAACTTGGAATCCAGAAACCAGGGCACAGTCTCAGTAGCTCGGCACGCTAGCCTCCACCTCGCATTCACCTTCCCGCAATTCTGATTCACCTTATATGCGTGAGCCGCCATATTTAGCAGATTCTTTCAAATAGCAAGACACTCCCCTGGACTTGCTCTCAGTCCCCGGCATCCCAACCAACCCTTATCTTCTTGCGACTGTTTCCTTTAGCGAGCCTCGCACACTTTCACCGGTGCTTGAGTACAGAGTTTGCAATGCTACATTTCAACCGGAATTTTTCATTCAACAGGTATCTGAGAGGAATCGCTCAGGGTTGCTCTCATTAGAGTTCGCCGGCGTCTTTGCCTGCTAAACGGAGTCATATGAAGACGATCGAAAACGAGGAAATTGTCAGTGCTGCCAGAATCACAGTCCGCAGCGAAAATCGCACGGAGTTGGACTTGACGATCTCTACCCTGCTTGATCTGATCCGACATGAGCAGGGCTGCCGCACCTACAGGTGTTATGGAGAGATCGGAGATAAGAATGCGTTAATTCTGATCGGCGAATGGGAGACTCGAGACGCCTGGAGCGAGCATTTGAAATCCGACAACTTCGGCGTCTTGATTGGTTCACTGAAACTCCTGAATGACCAGTCAGATGTTGATTTCAAACTGTTGGCCCACGTCACGGGTATTGAAGCTGTAACGAGAGTTAGGTGCAAGCCATCAGTGGAGACGGAGTCCCCAATCCAAATCACTTAAACGGAGTTTGCCCCATGGTTGAATGCCTTGAACATGAGTTAACTAATTCTTGCTCAGTGACCGGCGCCGCGCGGTATGAATACTGCGAGCAGATTCCTGAGCTGTATCTGCGAGCGATGGTCGATTCGTACTCGTCGGGAGTCGCCGTACTTGATGAAATCGGAACCATCCTGTACGTAAACCGGCCCTGGCGTGAATTCGCGGTCCAACACGGCCTCCGAGCCGACTTCTATGGAGTCGGGCACAATTACCTCGAAGCTCGGCGTCGGGCATCCGATGCCCTGGTCGAGCAATCCGAGGCCTTGGCCGAAGGCATCAATCAGGTTCTCATGGGCCGAGAGACTGGTTTTCAGGAGGAGTACCTCAGTCGCAATTCAATTCCTCGACGATGGATCCGGATTCACGCGGCGCGTTTTGATCTGCCTCGCGCGGTTCGCGTACTGGTAACTCACGAGGACGTCACGGAGAGCAGACGGACTGGTGAAGCCAGACACATAGAGGCCGAACGGCTGCAGCGGTTGCTGAACGTGACGCACGTTTTGACCTGGGAAGCAGATTTTGCCACCTCACGCTTCACCTCTGTTAGCGAACAGGCTGTAAACATGTTCGGCTATCCGGCTGAAGAGTGGTACCAGTCTGATTTCTTGCCGGCCCATCTTCATCCGGATGATCGCGAGCGTGCGATAGCCAGGTGTATCGACTGTTCAAACGCTCAGGACAATTTCGAGCTGGAATACCGGATGATTGCCAAAGATGGCCGGGTGGTCTGGCTGCACAACCTGGTCAGCGTGATTCGCGAAGACGGACGGCCCCGGACAATTCAGGGCTTCGCGATCGACGTCACTGCGAGCAAGCTCATTGAAGCCACGCTCAGGGACCTGAGCGGCCGGTTGATCCATGCCCAGGAAGAGGAAAGGCGACGCGTGGCGCGTGAACTTCACGATGATGTGAATCAGAGAATGGCCCTTTTATCGATCGAACTGGAACAGCTTGGACAAGTTGCGAAGCCATTAGACCTTCATCGTCGCCTCAAGGGTTTACAGGACCAGGTCCAGGAGATCTCGGCCGACATTCACCGGCTTTCCTATAAGCTGCATCCGTCGCAGTTGGACCACCTGGGGTTGGCTGCCGCCGTTAAGAGCTTATGTGAAAACCTTTCGGCTAAAGGAACCATAAAGGTTGAACTTCAGCAAAGCGGGTTACCGGCAAATCTGAGTAAGGATGTGACTCTTTGTGTCTTTCGCATTACTCAGGAAGCTCTGGGCAACTGCGTCAGACACAGTGGGGCAGAAAAAGCCCGGGTGATGATTGAGACCATCAGCAACGAAATTCACCTGTCAGTGTCAGACGACGGCTGCGGCTTCGAGATGGATTCGGAAACAATGAAAAAGGGGCTT
>JAMQPI010000615.1 GCA_023717565.1 Pyrinomonadaceae bacterium
GCCTGTTGTGGTTGCCTCGCGGCCATCATGTTGAAGAGAGTTTCCGCGCCCGCTACCAGCGAGATTGCCGTTAACCGCGACGGATCAGCCCCTTTGGTACTGGAGACAATGATCGTGTCGCCGACCTTCACGTCAGCCAACGCAATTGTCGGCAGTCGTTCGAGCATCTCCTGAATGTTCATTCCCCCACCGCCTCCGGCACGCATACCTCCGCCACCGGGGCCAGTAGGCCCGCCGCCGGCTGGCGCTGCTCCTGACTGCCCCGCTGGAGGACCACCTGGTCCCGCGCCAGGTCCGCGACCAAACATCATCATTTCACCTGCAGCCGGAAATTTGCGTAGTATTGCATCTTGCTTAATCACAACGGTCAACAGCTGTTTCGATTGGGAGTCGTTGATTTTGATCTCACCGGCCGCTGCGTCCATCGTGGTTACCGTCCCCGATACAGTGCGGAACGATCCGGTGACCACCTTCTCGGCCGTGAAACGGGAGCCATCCGGGCTGCGTTCTCCCAGCGCCCGTAATTGATCGCCTACTTTCACCTCACTCAGTGTCCCGGTTTTTGCGTCGCTGAATTTGATGGAATCGGGTGCGTACCGTCGGACATCAACCTTCTCAACCACCGGGATAATTACCGACTGCGTGCCCGCCATCGTGCGACTGGAGATCGTAATCTCTTTTGTCTCGGGATTGACTGCTGAAACCACGCCCAGGATGCCACGTCTGCGCCACTCTGCCCGGTCTGCTTCCTGCTTCTTTGCGATATCTGCTTTGTTCATCACTATCAAAGCGGCGGCCGGGACTGACTTATGGTCCTCCGCGACCTTTCCTCGCGCCCAAACGCGGTCGCCCTCAGCCACTTCCGCAAAAGCGATCTTGGTGGCGTTGGTCAGCGTCTTCTCACCGGGCGCGAGTCGCATGTACACCGTCTTGTCGCTTACCGTTACGGTAACTACTGACCCTGCGTCCGTCTTGACGATAAGTTGGTTGGAGGTCCGATCAATCGCTTTCACCTCACCGATGGCGGAATTTGGTGTTATTCCCGCGTCGGCCTGCTGGGATGCAGGTACTGGAGGCGTTTGCGCAAAGGCGCCGCCGCTCGCGCTAAGCAAAGCCAGCCCGATCGCAAGAAAATGCGCTCTCATTAGTTCCCTTCCCCCTCTTCTAGAAACACCGCGGACCGCTAGATTATGACAAGCACAAAAGATTTCAGAATTAGAAATGAGGAGCAAAACCCTCGGCTTTTGTTACGCAAGAGCCGCACCGAATGTTCTGAATACTTGGTTGGGCGACTCGATCACGCCCTATTGATTTCACTTCGCCGATCCGGAAAGTTCCACAAATATTAGTTTCTGACACAATCCGGAAGGTTTTTGATGCGGGAAGAGAGTGATTTGTCTAAGTTTTTTAAGACCGAGAGCTGGTCAAACCGGGCTGGAATCGTCCCCATCCAATACGATAGCGCACGGTGAGGGCGAGACCGATGCCAATGACGATCATGACAGCAACAACGAAGGGCCAAATATACGGCAGTGATGAAAGGGCGATCCAAAACGACGTTCCGAGCAGCAGAGCAACCGACTCGGAATGCCTGCCAATCGGCAGAAACTTGCGCTGCAACCATCGCCCGGTTGCAGCAGAGAGAATAACTCGGCCGAAAATCCAAACCACAAGTATGAACAAGAAAGCAATCAGACTTACCAGAGCACTGAGGAACGTGGGAAGATAGTGCAAACTGAATGATGTGCCAGCGCCAATTATCGCGGCGCCAACAAAGCCGATTATCGCGACGCGAAAGTTGGTTAGCTGCAGGCGCGCTACTCCCTGACTAATGGTCTCCGGCATCGCCAGGGTCAGCACCAGAGACACTACGAACCAAAAAAGCACAGCCAGGATGCGAAACCCAACATACTTAGCCGACCACTGTGGCGACACTATCTCGGTAGGATTGCGCATCATGTGGCGAAGCTCTTGCTCGTATCCGGCGAACATTATGGTCGCACTTGAGGCATTCCGATTTGCCACGACACTGTCATGCCGGTAACCACCACCAATAACAATCACATCCCCACCAATTCGTGATCCTTCGAGCTGGATGACCGAGCCGCCAATAGCAGCCACGTCGCCCTCGACTGTACCTTGAACGATAACGTCGCCACCCAACGCGATTGCTCCGTTCTTTACGGTGCCGGTAATCTTTATGGAGCGGCCCATGCCATAGGCCATGGTGTCGCTTACACCCTCCACGATATAAGGCTCATTGACCGTCGAACTGGTGGCTACTTGTGCTTGAATTACGACGAACATGCTCAAGACCAGGAGGAACAAACCGCCGGCCCGACATATTAGCTGGATTAGGAATTGGTCGGAGCGATTATCGAGCACCGACGCGTTCACAGTTAATGCTGAAGTCATACCCATGAAAATAGGACTCACTACTCGGAGAGACGCATCTCGTGATGTTTGTGATAGCTGGAGATCAGGAGTGAGAGCAACACAATGCCAAGGGCTAGTAACAGCGCAGCTAAGCCGGCGAACGGCGACTCCGGAACAAGGGCACCGCTGATGACTCGCGAAATTACCGCCAGGCCGACCGCGATATCGTACAGCGCCGTCCCAAGCAATCCGAAGATTCCCAGAACCTGATTGGCTACTGTCCGTCCGCTGAAAAGTACTGCCTTGCCCGCCGCTGCCCCCAGCAGAGCAAATGAAGCCAGCGCTAGAATCAAACAGAACCGAAAGGCCCGCCGGTGTTCGATGCCATCACGCACTCCGCTCATGTCACTTGCGGCGCGGGCCGCTACAGTCCGGGCAAAGTTGTTGGGCATGGGGAGATCAGGAGTGAGCGTGAGGGTGGCATCGAGCTCACTCATAAAGAGCCGTTGAGCGTAGAGCTCGGAATTGCACGGTCGGCATTCCAAAAGATGTTGCTCGAACAACGCGCACGCAGAGGCGTCGAGATCGCCGTCAATATAAGCGGCGATCTGTTCCAACTGACACAGATGACTACCATTATCCATAAACCCCAAATATCACATGCTCGTGATACCACGGTCGACAAACTGCTGTCTCATCATTTCGCGTGCTCTGAACAATCGGTTCTTAACCGTTCCCAACGGCAACCCGGTAACTTCGACGATTTCTTCATATGTAAGATCCTGGGAATGACGCAACACAATCAATTCCCGGTAAGCAGTTGGCAGCGATCGAACCACGACTTCGATCTCCAGTCTCCGCTCTTTTCGTTCACTCTCCTGCTCGGGGCTCAGGCTGCTACTCTGGATTGGTAATTCGTATTGATCGCCTTCCAGTCCGCTGCTCAGCGACCTTTCACGTCCGGCGTTTCGCCGCAAGTGATCGACCGCCGAATTGTGCGCAATCTTGTAGATCCAGGTCGAGAACTTGAATTCGGAACGGTAACGCGCGAGCGAGCCGTACACCTTGATGAAAATTTCCTGAGTTAGGTCGAGGGCCGCTTCATAGTCGCCCACCATCCGGTAAACATAGGCTGAAATCGGGCGCTGGTATCGCCTAACCAGTTCTTCGAAACTGCCTTCAACACCGGTGGTGGCCGTAGCCACTAAGTCGCGGTCGGTGGCCTCTTTCCAGAGGATTGGGGATGCAGTCATGCTCATGATGCTCGGGTTTTACGTCTGCGGGGTCAGGAATGTTTCAGGGGCAGGTGGTCCCAAGACGTTTACAGCGAGAGCGCGGCCAGGCCTGCGGGCGCGGCAATAGCGTCAAAGCTTAAGTCTTTGGCGGGGAGATGCAGCCCGACGTCTGTTGCTCGAAGTGCGCGCAACTGTCCCCCCAACGTTTCGTTAACGATTTCGCTGGCTCGGACTTTGCTGAACCCAGTGCCGGTGACCAGCAGACCAGACAACATTTGGCTGGCCTCAGCCACGTCGGCGCCCCGGCGATCTCGGTAAAAGAGTAACAGGCGGTAAAACTCGTCTTCTCGTTCCTGCTCCTCACAGAGAATGCTGCGCAGGATTATGGGCTGCTTGTCCCGAAACACCATGGCCGTGAATCCCTCGTCCGAAGAACTGACCAGTAGCGTATCCCCTTTGAATCCATTCCCCGTCAGCCACTGGGCCTCACCCAGATGGCGCGGCAGAATCAACCCGGCGCGCCAGCCAAGGCTACTGAAGACTTCCTCATACTCTGCCAGCACCGCCATTCTGGTGGCCACAACCAGATAGCGATCTCTTCCCTGCGAATCTTTCGGAAGTGCTTCTCGCGAGACCGACAGCTCATTCAATGGAACACCAAAGCCACGATCCATTTTCCACGCCAGGACTTCTTCCAACTCGCGCTGAGAACCTGGACGAGTCTCAAGTGTCAGGATCAGGGTGCGGGTGGTTGCTCCCGGCAACGTAACCGACCATTTTTTCTGTCGGATCAAGCCAGCACTCGTCGCCAACTCAGAGAGGACCGCTGCAAGTTCCGCGCTATCTGGAACGTTGGGTTGATCGAAGCTGGGTTGAATCGCCGACTCCCCCAGGCTAACGGTGGCGGCCCGGCGCAAACTAAATCCCTTGCCACGACCGCCATCGACTTCGACGATTGAAGCCGTGCCCTTTTCGAGGCCCAGCGCAGTCGATGGATACCAGGGTCTGGTTAATCTTGATATTGGATTGGCCACGATATTAATTTTTGATTTTTGATTTCTGATTTTTGATTTGATTGAGTGTTTGACAGGTTGCGGTTTTAAGAGCGTTGCTGAGACTTAACAACTCAAGACCCACACAATCAAAAATCACAAATCTAAAATCTAAAATGCCCTTCACCACTCGGAATACGGCGTACCTTCGGATGAGGTATCAGACGAAGCGCTGTGCACGTTAATGACTCCCTGTTCGTCGGTGCCTGAATTTGGATCTACTCCCATGTCTGGGACCCAGTCCTTCTCGCCAGTAAAAGGGTCAACCGGCATCTCGCGCATATATCTATCGCTAACGAGATCTCCCAATGTGCTGGGTAGCTTCCCCTTGTCGGCAGCGTACTGATCAAGCAAAGAGCGCATCTTGAAAAGATCGTCGCGCAAGACTGCCTCACGCGCGGCCGTAATGGTTCTACGATATTGCGGCAACGCGATCGCCGCGAGAATAATGATGATCGAAATTACGATCATCAACTCCAGCAGAGTGAAGCCCTTCGAGAGACACGGAGACGGGGTGACGGGGTGACGGGGAGACCGTGCGACAAAGGATTCATCTCCCTGTCGCCGTGTCTCCGCTTCTCCGCGTCGCCTTTCTCGTTTACCAGTCACTGTACTTCTCTCCATTGAGCGCGGTTTCTTTTGATGTCGAGCGGACGTCGAAGACGTTTTCACCACCCCACGAGCTCGCATCGGATGAGTCATAACACGAGCGCAGATCCCACTTCGCTTCGCCGGTTATAGGATCAATCGGGATGGCGCGCAAATAGATCTTCTTCTTGGTTGACTTGTCCTGCGACTCCAGAAAACCCGGAGTTCCGCCCAAGCCCTGTCCGCCCAGTTGTCCAGTCCCACCGCGCGGAATTACATTCACACCGGAGACTAGAGTCTCCAGATCAGGCGGATAACGATCCGGATTATCCACTCCGAAAATCGTACAGTCGGAGATCACTACCCTGCTGCGCGGATCGGGAGGAGTGGGCGGCGGCGGCGGTCCGCCCACGCCGGTCCCCGGCACGGTTCCAGTGCAAACCATGTTCACAGTATCGCGGTGAAACTCATCGATAGCGATGCGCATCTGCCGCAGCGTATCGCGCAACTGCTGCTCTTTCTGGCGTTTGACGGCAACTTTAACCAGAGGCATCACGCCGAGGGTGAGGATAGTCATGATGGTTATGGTCATGACCAGCTCAATCAGCGTAAAGCCGGATTGCCCCAACTCATTAGGGCGCACCGCTGACAGAGTGACGCGGCGACCAGTAACCCGAACTACCTTCACCGTGTCGCCGCGTCGCCGCGCGTCCGCGTCTCGTTGTTTTCTGTAACGCTCCATCTACTGCTTTACTATCGAGGCCCAGGGTTCGCGAACTCGATCACAACCCCACGTCCGTCGATTGCCACCAGGTGCAAGTTACCCTTATCGAACGTCATTCCGCTATTTCCCGATCCAATCGCTTCCACTTCAAGAAAGACCAGCGATCCTGAGCCAACCATCAAAGCCCCGTTGGCAGAGAGCGAGAGCAGGCACATCCCACTGGGATCAACGGACTGCGTCAGAATCGGCGCCTTTCCGTTCGGGAAAAGACTGCCGGAAGAAACTGCCGTCACCTTAACTACCTTGGGATCAAATCTCAGCGCTAACACCGCGAGACTTAGCGCGACATCCGATTTGAGTTCAACCGCGAACCGTCTCTTGTCACCCACCTTCAGCACTTCGTTGGTCGGACTCAAGTTGAGTTGGGCGACGCGCGAGCCGTTTCGAGTTGTAACTGCGCTGGCATCAATCGCCGTCGGTTGGCTGGTGAGAGCTGCGTTTTGTGTTCCACCCGCCCCTGAATTTATTACTGCCAGTTCAGCTGCTGATTGACTGCTGACCAATGATTTTGGTGCAGGCACGAATGCCGGCAACTCTTCGGTCGCCTGGGTCTTTGCGTTTGCTGATTGCGCGACGGTTGTTGGCGCAGCAGCAGAGTTCGGAGCCTTAGTCGCAGACGAGACGGTCTGCGCGTTCGCCGACGCTGGAGCTGGCGATGATGGCGGTAAATTCTTCGCGAGTTCGGCCGAGGTTGCTGCACGTGCAAAAGGTGGAGGTTCAACATCAGGAAGCCGGACCTCCGGATTTCGCGGTAGCCGGCGGGCGGCGGCAATCTGGTCTTCCCGGTCTGACTCGATAATCATTGCTTCGAGAGATCCGGTGGTGGGTGACTGCAGAGTTCCACTGGGACGCATCTCTTCGTCACGCGGCGTTACGGCCGGAGCTCTAAGAACTCTGGGAGTAACTGCGATCACCACGTCTATGTCTCGCATATCACGAGTCGGAGCAGTGAATAAACGACCCAATACCGGAATCAAACCTATCAGCGGCAGCCCGCGGCGCCCGTTTGACTCGGATTGCGTACGAATGCTCGCTAACATCATGGTGCGATTGTTCTGAACGCGGGCAGTACCCGTAATCGTCCGCTCAGTAAAGGTTGGCGTCAGCGGGTCAGCGGAGGCAAGAACGTCTTTGGATTCAATCGACATCTTCACCTGGACATCAAGGTTGGTGAAGACTTGCGGCGTAAACTTCAGCGTCAATCCCGTCGGCTCGTAGTTGATCACTGGAAAGCCACCAGTCGGGAAATTAGTTCCCGTAGCGGGCTGCCCGGTCTGAACGCCGAATGGATACGCTTGCGCCGTTTGCACGGGCACGCGCTGGCCGATACGAGCCGTAGACTCCTCCCCATTAAATGCATGCACCTGCGTAGAGGCAATCAATTTTGTATTGCCTTTGGCCTGGAAAGCCCAAAGGGTCGATTGCGGAAAAACTAGCGCCGCTGCTGCCGCTGTCGGAACGACGCCCACAATACTGCTGAGATTCACGCCGGGAGTGCCCTGTCCCAAAGTGCCGGCGCCTGAAAGCAATGAGAAACCGGGTGAACCGCCTATATTATTCAGCACATCGGGGCCAATTTGATTGCCGAGTTTCAGCAGGTCCGTCTTTGATACCTCATAAATGGCTACGTCCATGACGACTTCCGCCCGATCCTTGTCGATGCTCGCAAGCAGGTCGCCAATGAGCCTGACGTTTTCCGCTGTGTCACGAACCGTCAAACTGTTGGTGGCGTCATCAGGGACCACAATGGTCTGCGGTCGTCCTACTGATGGCGGGATTGCCTGCTGGATGAGCGTGCGCGCGTCACTCGGTTTCATGTTTGAAAGGAAGAAGGTGCGCAATACAAGCTGCTGGTACTGCGGCCGCCGGGTTTGATCGGCAACCAGAATAGTGCGCCGGCTCAGTTTTTGAAAAAACAGTCCTTCCTGCAGAAAGATGTAGTCGAGAGCCTGGGCCGTGGTGACCTCACGCAGATTGATGTCGATAGTGCGAGGTTGCGCAAAGGACTGCCGGTCAAAGACAACATTGAGTTGTAGTTGTTCAGCGAGAGTGCGAACAAAGCCCTTAAGATCACCGCTGTAGCTGATGACACGCATCTGTTCTACGCGCGGCGAAGACACCACCGGCTCCTCTGCCTGGGTGGCAGTTAGTGTGCCGCTGTCCGGTAACTCACCATTTTTAGTTCCATGACCGTTGCCACTAGTTCCGTCCTTCACGCTCTGGAGTCGAAGCATCCGCGCCATTTCAGAAACGGCGAGTTCGTTCACAGGATCGTAGCCATATGCCTGCCGAAAGGCATTGTATGCTCCGACATAGTCTTGCTGTTCCGCCAACGCTCGTCCCTGTTGCATGAACGATTGAGAGGCGTTAAAGCTAGCGCGGCGGAGGTGAAGCTGATACTCGACGTCCGCGGGGTTCGCAGCAACAGCCAGCATGAACTCCTGGGCTGCCTTTTCCCACTGCTGGGCGGCCTCGTACTTCATTCCTTGGTTGAAGTTTTTTTCACCTTTCTTAGCCAGGGCCGTAATCGGCAATAGCAGTAGACAGAAGGTGAGCAGGAACGAAACCAGTATTTGGGGCTGAGTCTTGAGTTTCATGGCTGTCTCTCTCTTATTTAGGGGAGGTAGAACTCCTGAAGCGCCCCTAATAATGCCGCTCCAGCGGTCAAGATGCAATAGATCCTGACCGGTTTTGGTTAAACGCAAGCCGAAAAGTTCGGTTCCTAAAACCCCGGCGGTTTTGTTACCACCGGGCTGTCGGGTGTTTGTCAGCTGTACGGGCCGAACAAAACCGCCTATTTGGCAGCGCTGATCTCTTCAACGAAGGTCACCCGATTGATTTCGTGAAGCGTAGAAACGCCCGCGAGGACCTTCTTCAGGGCGGATTCACGCAGGCTGGTGAGCCCCTCGGCCACCGCCGCCCTGCGGACTTCCGACCCCGGTCTCCGCTCCACGATCATTTCCCGGATGTTGTCGGATAGGTCGAGTAATTCGTGAATAGCTGTGCGCCCGCGGTAGCCGGTGTGGTTGCAGGCATCGCATCCTACGTTTGAATAGAAAATGGTCTCTCGATGCTCCTCAGGTCGCAAGCCAGATTCTTCCAATTCCACCGCAGTAGCGTGTTGACCGCGCTTACAGTAAGGACAAAGCATTCGGATCAGCCGCTGTGCCAACACACAGTTTAGCGAAGAAACGAAGTTGTAAGGTTCCACACCCATATTGAGAAAGCGACCAATCACATCGATCACGTTGTTAGCGTGCACTGTCGTAAAAACCAGGTGACCGGTGAGGGCCGATTGAATAGCGATCTGAGCCGTTTCAGTGTCACGGATCTCGCCGACCATGATTTTGTCGGGGTCATGCCGCAGAATCGATCGCAATCCGCGATCGAAGGTCAGGCCCTTCTTCTCGTTGACCGGAATCTGAGTGATACCGTGCAACTGATATTCAACCGGATCCTCAATCGTAACTATCTTATCTTCTTCGTTTCGGATTTCATTAAGAGCAGCATACAATGTTGTTGTTTTTCCCGAACCTGTAGGACCTGTTACCAGCACCATCCCATAAGGCTCAGCAATGTAATGCCGAAACTTTCTTAAATCCTCTTCCGCAAAACCCACCACATCCAAATTGAGGTTCTTAAAAGCGTCGTTGATCTGTTCCTTATCCAGAATACGAATGACGGCGTCTTCGCCGTGAATGGTGGGCATGATGGAAACGCGAAAGTCGACGTTGCGGCCTTTGTAGCGAACTCTAAAGCGTCCGTCCTGGGGGACGCGGCGCTCGGCAATATCCAACTCCGACATTACCTTGATGCGCGAGATCAACGTCTGGTGATAGGCGAGATCAATCGGATCCACTTTCGCATATAGAGCACCATCAATCCGATACTTGACCTGGACCTCGGTGTCGCGCGTTTCTATGTGAATGTCCGAAGCCCGCGACTCCATGGCGTTATAAATGATCGTGTCAACCAGCTTGATGATTGGAGACATCTCCGAGTCAGTCGCCAGACGATCCAGGTCCAGTACTTCCTCGCCGTGCTCTGTCTCTCTCACCAGGGAGATGCGGAACCCTGACGCCGCTTCCTGCAGAACCCGCTGAGTGGCGTCACCCCGGCGCAGGATCACTTCGATCGCGCCAGCAGTCGCCACATGAGGAACTACGCGCGTATGCAGCGTGTTCGCGAGTTCATCCAGGCGTTCCAGGTCCGTCGGATCCGCCATGGCCAGATGCAGACCTCGGCCGTCACGTTTCAACGGAAGAAATTGGTGACGCACCATCAAGTCCACCGGAATCTCGTTGAAGAGGGTGTAATCAACCGGCGAGTCCTGATCTTTGGGTAACAATTCAATGAACTGTAGCCGGTAACGCTTTGCGAGTTCCTTCGCCGCCCGTACCTCTGGAGGCTGGTGCTCCAAGTCCTCAGCCGAAGCCTTGTCCTTGCCCGGGGCCTCCGGAACTATGGCACCCTGCGAGGCCAACCTGGCTGCATCCGTTTCTGTGTATTGCTTCATGTTGGATCTCTGAGTTGGGTAGTCCAAGGCTCGCTGCAAATCAGCGATGGCCTGTGACTCCCGCTCCGCCTGAAATAGACTGGATGATCGGCAGGTAGATTGCCAGCAAGATCGTGACGACGACCCCACCCATGACCACGAGGATCGCAGGCTCGAGCGTAGTCGTCAACTGTTCGAGACGCACCTCCGATTCGGCGTCATAGAAGACAGCCACTTCATCGAGCATCTCTCTCAAACTGCCCGAGCGCTCGCCAATTCCGATCATATCGATGGCCAGCATAGGCAGCCAGTTGGCTTCCTCGAGACTCTCGGTGAACGTGCGTCCCTCGCGAATCATGGGCAGAATAGCTGAGCTGCGGCGCCGCAATTCCCGATTTGTAATCGACTCCGCGGCAATTTCCCACGATTCCACCAGCGTGATGCCACCTGCCAGCAGGGTGGCCAGTGAGCGGGTAGCCTGGGCCACCGATAACTGTACTGCGAGGCTTCCCACGAGCGGGATCTTCAAGATGGCGCCATCAATTGTTAATCGTCCGGAAGCCGTCCGCGACCAAATGAACAGTAAGACCGCTCCCCCGATAACCAGCGGCCCAAACCAAATCACGTTCCCCGAAAGCCAGCTCGAGATTCCCACCACAATTTGCGTAACTGTAGGTAGCTCGCTGCCAAATCCTGAAAACAGCTCCGACATTCTGGGGACGACATAGATC
>JAMQPI010000371.1 GCA_023717565.1 Pyrinomonadaceae bacterium
GGAACGATCCACGAAATCACACGAAATCACATGAAAAATGCGAGCAGAAAATGAGAGAGGGTGTTAGGTCTGAGTGGGACGCGCCATGTTCCGGCTGGCGGCCAGTTTCGCCGCGACTATGGCATGCTCGCGCTCGAGTACAGCCCGCGCAGCGGCCGAGAGTCCGGATTGGCCCTGAAGGAAGCGGCAGAAGCGGTCGGTCTCGACGAGGAAGTGCACGTCGGTCGTCGGTTCTGATTCCCAGTACGCAGAGATCAGGCGGTTGAGGTCGTCGCGGATCGCTTCGCACGTCTCAGGCATGTTGAGCGCGACGGGCGCCAGGCGGTTGGCGCGATATAGCATGCAGTTCGCCTCCATACCTTTGCTCTTAGCGATCCCAGCCAGCCGGCGCCATTCCTTGTCCGTGAGATCGTAGCGCTCGCGCAGCGTCTCGGGTTCGCTGCGAACCTGGCGGCACAGCGCCGGGGAGGCGGTGAGGTCTGCCAACGCTCTCTGAAAGTCAACTAACACTAAGCGACCTCGACTAGACGTTGCGATGACACCTGCTCAGCGAGCTCGTGCATCAGTTCAATCTCTTCCGCGAGTCCTTCAATGCCTATGCGCCGGTGGTAGGACTCGTGATATTCGAAAGTGATCGCGGCCAGGTTGGGAAAACGCGGTGCCCACTTATGGGCCCACTCCCAGACCGGGGACGGCGTCTTCCGCGAGTGAGAGTCGGTGTAGTGTCCCTTCAGCCAGTCGCCGCCTGCCAGGTGAATCTCTCTGACGATCTCAGGGTTGATCTCAGACAGATATTCATCAGCCGAGATGCCGAGGTTCAGCGTGTTAGCGTAGAGATTGTGGAGGTCGAGGAGCATTCCGCAGCCGGTCTCGACGTGGAGACGGTTGAAGAAGGCGGGCTCACTCATATCGGGCTCGGGGATAGCCGAGAAGATGGTGCTGTTCTCAAGCAAGATGGGCAGCTCTAGTGCCTCGCCCAACTGGCGCACCTTGTTCCCGACCAGCTCCAGGGTTTCATCGTCGAGCACCACTGGCAGTCCCATCCCTGCCTGAGCATTCGGGATGCTGCCACCTGGTACCAGGAACATGCTCAGGTGCTCGCTGTACCACTGATAATTTAACGAGCGGTGGGAAGCGACGACCTCGTCGAGGAGGCGCTGGTCCAGTGGCATAGCGCTGGGAAGCGACAAGCCAATACCGTGTCCGATTACGCGCCGGTCGTTAGCATAACGTCGCAACTCGTCGATGGCGACCTGAGCGTGACTAAAACGGCTGCGCGCATTGACTCCGAAATCGTACCAGAGGCGATCAGGGATCACCTCGACGAAGTCAACGCGCGCGCCCAGGGCGTCAAGCACGAGCGGAATCGCGGGATTGTAAAGCAATCCCACCATCGGTGCAGCGCCGGTCATAAGTGTTTTCGGCCTCTCAGCCGCCAAGTTGGACGTCCAGGATCTGGTCGAACTGTTGTTCCCAGATCACTTCGATCGTGCCCGACAAACAGGCGCAGCCGGTGAGTTTCTTGATGACGTCGTTGATCAGCACTCTGTCGATCCGGGCAATCTCGTCCGGGGTCAGCTTTCCGGGATGGGACACACGGACGGCGCGGGTCTGGCCTTTTGCTCCGAGGGAGATCTGCGCTGTACGGGCTTTTTTAGTAACCATCATTGCTCCTTTTGCTCTCGCGCGTTTCGCGAGGATGAAGTTGGTACTGTGGTTCCCAAAGCCCACTACAGGTTCTGGGGACCCGGAGTTAAAAGCGGCGCTTTTTGTAGCACAGCAAATTATGAACGGTCAAGCATTACTACTTAGAGAGCACCTTATGACTTCACTTCGTTATCTTTTCCAAACAGACGTTTAAAAAAGCGGGCAATAATGGCCCACAGCGCATGAAACGCAAGCGGAGCTGCACTGACAGCTTTGGTTTCAGGTGGGGCACTGCTCTCGGCGGGTTGAGTCTCATCGGCAGCTTCCAACTGTTGGCTTACGCAAGTCGAAAACTGTCGGAACATCTGCCTGGAAACCTCTTCAATCATGCCGCGCCCGAATTGGACGATTTTTCCCACGAGATCGATCTCGGCGTTAACTACGACCTCCGAACCACCGCCTGGAAGGGGGCTCACGGTACTCAGCATGTTTACTTTGGTCGATCCGGAGCCGCCAACCTCACGTGCTTCCCCTACCATGCGAACCTGATGAGTCTGCTCATTAACTTCAGTGAACGTCGCATGGCCCTTGTAGGACATAGACAGCGGTCCGACCTTTACCTTGATCGCCCCGAGAAAGGTGTGCTCGTCTTGCGACTCAAGGAGCTCCGCGCCGGGAAGGCATTGGACCACCCGGGCTGGGTCGATCAGATATTTCCACACCCGCTCGACGGGCGCTTGCACCTCGAACCGTTCCTCAATCTTAAACGCCATCACTACCTCCAGGCAGGATCTTAAGCGCGCCGATGCTACAACAGATATTGCGCGGTGAACAGATTTTGGATCAGCGTTGACCTTTAGACTAACCGTCCGTATCATGCTGGCGTTCGACAGAACTAAAGCCAATTTCTTGCGTCTTTGCAGTCATCGTTGTGGTCAACTATTGATGTGCTGGGCCGGCTCGGATCTTGTTCTTTCGACCTTAACTCTTCACCAGCACAATAGCCGACAACGTATCTCGGAGATGGCTTTCACCATTTCTGTCGGTGGTCTGTCTTTCGCTTTCGACATCGTCTTCTCCCCGATTTGAGCGCATTCGTTTGTTCGAAATCCGATGAAAGGAAGGTGATCCCCTGTGATTCCTCGGACCTTTGAATACTATTCGCCCCAAACCCTCGACGAGGCGCTTTCCCTCCTCCAGAAATTGGGCCCGGAGGCCAAGCTGCTTTCCGGCGGCCAGAGCCTCATACCAATGATGAAGTTGAGGCTGGTGTCACCTCAGTACATCGTGGACATCAATCGCATACCCGGTCTTGATTACATCTCGGAAAGCGACGGCCATCTAAAAATTGGGGCGTTGGCGAGAGAGCACCAGCTCGAGACTTCCGATCTGGTTAAGTCTAAATTCCCGATACTTACGGACACTGCGAAAGTGATAGCCGATCCCCTGGTACGGAGCCAGGCCACTGTCTGCGGCAACCTGGCCCACGGCGACCCGGCCAACGATCACCCGGCCACGATGCTCGCGCTGGGGGCGAGGGTGGTTGCCACCGGACCAAAAGGTCAACGAGAAATAGCGATTGAGGACTTCTTTCCCGGTCTGTTCACGACGGCTTTGGAAACGGAAGAAATACTTACGGAGATCAGGATTCCGTTTCCACCGCCGGCCAGTGGTGGGGCATATCTGAAACTGGAAAGAAAAGTCGGTGACTTTGCCACGGCGGGCGTTGCGGTCCAGATCACTCTGGACGGTGCGGGCATTTGCCGGCGAGCGGGCGTAGGTCTGACCAATGTCGGTCTCACTCCAATAAAAGCCAGGCAAGCGGAAGCATCACTGATTGGCAAGACCGTGGACGACGCCAATATCAAACAAGCGGCTGAATTGGCTGCCTCGGAGTCACAACCTATGGATGACCTCAGGGGCTCGGCTGATTACAAACGCGACCTGGTGCGGGTACTCGCTGCCCGCGCGCTTGGCCGTGCTCTGAATCGCGCCAAAGGAGGGGCTTAGCGATGGCTAAAGTTGGAATCAAAGTAAGGGTCAACGGCGTCGAACACGCGGCTGAAGTTGAGCCCAGGTTGCTGCTGGTCCATTTCCTCCGCGAGAGTTTGCGGTTAACCGGAACGCACATCGGTTGCGATACGAGCCATTGCGGCGCCTGCACCGTCGTCATGGACGGCCGGGCCATCAAGGCGTGCACCGCTTTTGCCGTGCAAGCCGAAGGGCGTGAGATAACTACCGTCGAAGGTCTCGAACAGGACGGCAAGCTGCATCCTTTGCAGGACGGATTCTGCCAGGAGCACGGTCTGCAATGCGGCTTCTGCACTCCCGGAATGCTGATGACCGGATACGCTTTCCTCGGCGCGAATACTAATCCGAACGATGATGAAATTCGCCA
>JAMQPI010000382.1 GCA_023717565.1 Pyrinomonadaceae bacterium
CCCGTGCCCCACAGTGGGTCATAACCGTATCGTTTGCCGGCATCTGCAATTACGTTGAAATTGATCTTGTTTTCGAGATCCGCCAGATAGGGTAAGCGCGGCGAGTAAGTCTCATAGGGACTTTTCGCAGTTTCGTCGGCACCGGACGAAGAGCTGGAAGCCGGCGCTTCTGCAATCAAACTCTCCACGTGCTTAGTGATCTCGGGAAGGGCAGGAGCTCCGTCCGATGTGGAGAGCTTCATGCCGTTGTATTCCGGCGGATTGTGCGACGCGGTGAAATTAATCCCGCAAACGGCACTCTCAGTCAGAATGGCGTGGGAAATCACCGGAGTAGGTGTCGGGTCAATGCAGAGCAACGCTCGGAATCCTTTGGCCGAGACTATGCCGGCGCATTCAGCTGCAAATCTTTCGCCCAAAAACCGGGTGTCGTGCCCGACCACTATTGGATTTTTGGTGTTAGCGGTGCCCTCAAAATGGCTGCAGATGGCTTCCGTCACCTTCCGAACGCCGGCAAAGGTGAACTCGTCCGCGATTACAGCGCGCCATCCTGAGGTTCCGAAGCGAATAGACATTGCGAGCTCTTAAGAGTCTGCTTAACTGAGAAATTGGACGCGACCACAAGATACTTGGTGTTTCCAGCCCTGCTGCCACAAGGGAGTGTGCTTTCTGTGCTCCCAATCCGTTACCAGTCAACACTTTAGCAACCGGATGGCCGAACATAGCACCCGTGCTTAACGCAGTAAAGACTTTTCTTTGCAAGCATTTAAGCCGCTAAGTTCAACGTATACTTGAACTAAGAGCGCTTAACGGATCAATAAGGCGTACGGTTGGCGAACGCTAATCAAGGGGCTGAATCGCGCGTGTTGGTCATTAGCAAAACTTGTTGACACTGCTGCGGTTTGAAGTCTAGACTCGGACTCGGTTGGAATGGCCAGGCCGGTGAGTCGGTTGAAAGCTGTTGATTCACTAGTTTCGCCCACCTCTCAACACTTGACGCGGCGCACGAAATGCCCCAGCTGCCACGCTATCCATAATTAATTTGAGCGGAAAACGAGATATGTCCAGCTCGCCGGAATCGCGTTCGAGTACCGTGGAACAAATCTCTCAAGATCAAGACAACCTCCCCATTAGCTCGATTGTCCGCGCGGTTTGCCAGGCCGCCAGCTCGGGCCCGGATCTGCTTTATGAGGTGATGCTGAAATTGAGCCTGATGGTGGAAGCAACTGCGCCCACCTACGGCTTGTCGATCTGGACCCTAACAACCGGTCATTCTCCACGTTTGAAATGGGTGGAGGGTCTTGATGAGGAAGAAATTGCCAACGGTCAGAATGTTGTCGCCGAAGCGCTCAGCGTATTTGGTGCTTTTCCGACCATCACCGCGGGTTCGTCGGCTTTCTGCTTTGTGCTGGCAGCGCCGACCGGCCGGCGTGAAGGTGCTGCGCTCTATGGCTGTTGCGTGAGACCGCTTTCGGAGCAGCAAGCAAAAAATCTGCGCGCACTTCTGGATGTAGCGCACCTTGCGCACTCGCACGTAGCGACGGCAACGAGTCCGGTTCCCCGTGAGCAGGAAGACCTCGACAGTCGAACCGCAAAATCTTCGCTTCCGGGAATGGTCTATACCAGCCGAGCGATGGCGGACGTGGCCCGCGATGTTGAGCGTGTCAAAGATTCGGATTCGACAGTGCTGGTTACTGGTGAATCAGGAACCGGTAAGGACCTGATCGCGCGGGCTATTCACCGGCTCAGCAAAAGGTCCGAGAAAGAGTTTGTTCCTTTCAACTGTTCCGCTGTGCCGGCGGAGTTGATTGAGAGCATGCTGTTCGGCCATCGCAAGGGAACTTTTACTGGTGCGCTGGCGGACCACGAAGGGTTAATACGCGCGGCTGAGAATGGGACGTTGTTCCTGGATGAAATTGGTGATCTGCCGCTGCCGCTGCAACCGAAGTTACTGCGCTTTCTTCAGGAGGGTGAAATTCATACTCTCGGGGAACGCATGCCGCGGAAGGTTAACGTTCGAGTGATTGCGGCTACGCATAAGAACATCGAAGAGTTGGTGCGCAATAAAGTCTTTCGCGAAGATCTCTTCTATCGAATTGCCGCGCTAACCATCAAAGTTCCGCCCCTGCGAGAGCGGCCGGAAGACATCTCCACTCTTATCTCCTACTTTCTCACGCACTACGCTCGCAGAAATGACCGGGCAATTGCCGGCATCACCTGGGAAGCCATTCGGATCCTCGAAGAACACACCTGGCCGGGCAATGTTCGTGAACTGGCGGCGGAAATTGAACGTCTGGTTCTATACGCGGACGAGAACGGGTTTATCACGCCGGAACACATTAGCGCACACATCCTGCCGCAGAGATTTCACGATGTTGCTTTAGACGGACGTTCGCCAGAGAATCTGGAGTCCTTACTCGATGACTACGAGCGCCGCATCATTACGGAAGCGCTGAAGCGTAACGACTGCAATGTGGCCCGGGCGAGTGAGGCTCTGGGACTCGGCTCGCGACAGACGCTCTATAAGAAGCTCAAACGCCTGGCCATCGATATCGGGGATTTTCTTCAGGAAGACACCGAGCCCGGGCTTCAGCTTCGTACCCCGCATTGAAGC
>JAMQPI010000393.1 GCA_023717565.1 Pyrinomonadaceae bacterium
CCCCGCTTGACCGTCTCTTCCGCGCTGCGTTACTCTTCCCCTTCTCAATGGAACCGATTGAGCCTTAGGCTTCAACCGTTTCAGGGGCCGTAGCTCAGCTGGGAGAGCGCATGACTGGCAGTCATGAGGTCAGGGGTTCGATCCCCCTCGGCTCCACCAATCCCTTCAAGCACTTACAGCAACAATCGAAGCCGCCTTCCGTCCACTTCTAGGACACGCAAGAAGTGCGTCAGTTTGCGAGCAGCGAGATCTGATTTCGACTCGGACGTTGGAACTCTAAACAGTTGCGCGCTCATGAGTGCGGGCGTGTTCGCGGTAATGCTTCCACGCCGCCGCGTGGCGTAGAATTTAAGTAAACTTGTGAATTCATACTTGGGGATTCTTCCAGCGTACTTTCAACGACCGCAATTCTAACGAATCTTATTCAAGACAACTTCAATAAGGAAGTGAACCGCGTCTTCTTATTTTACGCTTTTACTAATTTCTAAAATAAGGATCGCGTCAAAGTGATTCTTGGCCATCAATTCTTTTGCTCCTATTTGCCTTCCTCTGTATCCTGTGGCCGGCCTCAATGCCACAACTGAAAAGGCAAGCCCGTGAATCTTTGGGTTGGTATCACAGACTACGACTGGTTTTCTCTCCACGCCTCAAAAGAGTCTGTGGAGGAGGTGAACTTCTGGCGACCTTCGCGCGTTCATCGCGCATTTGACACCTTAACTTCGGGAAAGCAATTCTCCGACGAACAACAACGATGGCTTGATCGCATTCGCGATCATCTAATACCTTGTCACCGCTTTGGAAGCCAGTAATAACGATGGAGTTCCGGTGTCTAGTAGTAACTGTGACAAAGCGGCGACGAGGCGCCGCACTCCAAGCAGGCGTCCTCGCTCGCGATTACTTAAAACAGGCAGGTGACAAGTGCCGCAAAGTTATTTCGACGCAACCTTGGTCGCGGCGACGATCCCAAAGTCGTAGCCAGTAGTTCCTTCCGTGCCAGCCGACATGCCCACCGGCCCGCTGCTCGGGATCATCACCCCTCTGCTGCCCGGAATCATCACAGATCTCCCTGACCTGCTCCCTGGCACGCTAACAGGTGTGGCAACTCCACCCAGAACCATGATGTATTCGCCAGGCTCGAGATCCTGCTTAGGTGTTACTTCCAAAAGGTCATCGCCCAGTCGCTTCACATCGACGTCCCGCACATCTCGTTTGCGAAAACCATAACTGAGTTTCTTGACCAATCCCGAGCGACCCATCTCCAGGTCGCGTCGATCCGGATTCAAGCGCATCGCAACGATGTAGACGTCTCGAGTTGAAGCACCTAGTCCTGCAACGCGAAATACCGGTCTCCGGTTATCGAGTTGTAGTTCGGCTTTCTCTCCGCGAAACACACAGATGAGGCGGGTCTCTTTGATACCCATGGTTACCGCACTCGAAATGTTGCCAACGCTTCTCACTTCAATCGACGAGACTTCCTCAATTCGTCTCCACGCAGGTCCGTTTTGTGCAAAAACGCCTCTGCTACTTGCGCCCGTCTCTGTGGGGGCAGAACTGTTAAGTGTGGGCTTCGCAGCTACCATGGCCTCGATGATCTTTGCCGTCACTCCCTGCTGCTTAAGTTTGATCAAAGCATCAGGTGAGGTATCGAAATTCGCAGGAACTTTTTGAATCACTTGAACTATCGTGCTCTCGGTTAGGCCTGCTCCAAACATTTTAATGACGTCGTCGTTCGTCAATGGCATTTGCAGATCCTGAACGTGACTAGCACTCAACGCTTCGCCATTTGAACGCGATGAGATGTGCGTATGTAACTTGAGCGCAGAGGTGGTATCACCACAAGTCAGTGTCAAAACGAGTACGCCAACAGCAAACGGTAGGGGTTTCATGTGGTCCTCCTTCGAACGATATAGAAACCAATGAGTCCAAAGCTCAACTGAACTAGTTCAGTGAAGCCAAAACAGAGGTTGAGGCCTGCGTCTGATCGTACGGCCAGAGTTGGAGAGACGATTGCGAAAAGGAATAAAGACTGCGGATTATTAAGTTCGGCCAAGTCTGCTCTCCATATTTTTGAGCAAGTCTCAGTTCAGTAGTGATTCGAGACTACCAACGAGGAGAGCACTAAGTCTTACCTGAAAGGAACAGCATGATAGCGCTAGTGATGTTCCTATTCTCTATCGAGTCTCGGACTATATTTCTCATACTCCGAGTAGTCAAGGAGAATTCCCTTGTCTCGGTCAAGATGCTTTTTGCCGGTAGAACCACTACTGAGGAGTTTTGAGACACCGCAAAGGGGGCCTTCACGTTGGACAAGAATGCTCTTTGAGGTATCCTTGACCTCATGATCGACGAATCCCTTATGGAAAAGATAGTTAGCATGGAACCCGCCGATCGTCTGGAACTTATAGGCGTGGTTTGGGACTCACTTTCAGCAAACGATCTACCTGTCACGGACGCCGAAAAAGCCTTGCTTGATGCTCGCCTAGCTGACATGGAATCAAATCCAGAGGATCAGAGCTCTTGGTCTGAGGTAAAGACTCGGCTCAATCGATTACTTCCTTGAACTTCAAGGTTCAGGTCCGTCGCGCGGCGGAACTCGATCGCTGAGGCTCAGGTCTGGTACGAGACCCAACGCTCCGGTCTCGGCGCCGAATTCCATTCTGAGATTTCCCGGATCTTCACAGTCCTCACCGAAACTCCGTTAATCTATCCAATTCTGCATCGTGACGTACGCAGGGTACTGGTCCATCGCTTTCCGTATTTAGTTTGGTATCGTGTTGTCGCCGACGAGGTCACTGTTGTCGCCTGTACCCACGCCAGACAGAATCCCAAGAAACTCGTATCCCGTTTTCGTTAGTCACTCTGGATTTCTTGATGCGATTTCCATAGCTAGCTACGGTTGGTTTGCCTCGGGAATTGCCCCAGGGCTATGGATAGAAAAATCCATACTTAATACTAATTGTGGGAATTTCTATCCATACCCTTAGTGGTGCTCGTACCGGATGCGTCGGTTCGACCTTACCAGAGGAGACAATTCCCACGCCCCCGATTACGCAAGAATGTAGTTAACCCTGAGACTCTTCATACCTCAATATTCCGTTCCATCGAAACTCCAACATCTTGCCGAGAACGGTGTCATATGTGACCACGACAAGAAGCGTTCTCGCGTGAACTCCAATTAAGACACCGCGCGATAGTAAGGACCTAGCAAAGGAATGAAGAAATACTAGTTAGATAGACCGAAAAACCAAGGGAGATTTGTGGCCAAATTGTGGCCGGATGCGACAACAAACTACCTGCATGGTCCAGTAATGCGATGTAACGAAACGGGAAACGCTAGAAAATCCTTGCTAGCTGCAACCCATTTAATTGTTTTGGTTTAAGAAAATTGCCTGACTAGAACTGGCAGTCATGAGGTCAGGGGTTCGATCCCCCTCGGCTCCACCAATATTATCGAACCCTTCTCCAGCCTTCTGTTTGCTTACAGTTGAAGCCTCATCTAGAATGAACTCGTCTTAGCTCAATTATGAGCATAATCGTCACTGGAATCTGCCACGCCCCATCTCATTCCCTGACAGTTTTACGATTCAGCACTTTAACTTTTGAAACCATAGTTGTGGTTCATCATGGACAACTGTCTTATGATTGGGATGGAGCTTGACTCATTTACGCACCAGGCTCCAGTCGCTATGGATTAAGGGATAGCTGCCGCCAACCGTCAGGAGAAGCCATGCCATCATCACAAACATTTTCAAGCCCCGCACGGCGCGTGTCCATCGTTTTCATCCTTGCCCTGCTCGCGCTTTGTTCGAGCCTGCTGGTTTCTGCGCTCGCGGGACCTGGGGCCGGACCCGCAGTAACGATCGACCAGGGAGGAGAGCAACCTGACCCGACCAACGCTGCTCCGATCGTTTTCGCGGTTGTATTCAGCGAGCCAGTCACCGGCTTTGGGACTGGCGACGTGACGTTAGGTGGTACGGCTGGTGCGACAACAGCTCTCGTCTTCGATAGTGGCGATAGCACATTCTTCAACGTATATGTTTCCGGCATGACGACCAACGGCACCGTGATCGCAACTGTCCCGGCGGGCGTGGCGATGGACGTATTGGGCAATCCGAACCAGGCTTCCACGACGACGGACAACACCGTTACCTTCAATGGCTTTGTCATGTTCACTCCTTTCATCGTCACGAAGACCGCTGATACGAGCGACGGCTTGTGCGATCCAGACTGTTCTTTGCGGGAAGCAATTGTCGCGGCTAACGCTAATCCAGGTGCCGATACGATTGCTTTCAACATCCCGGTCTCGGATCCTGGGCGCAACCCGACAAGCGGCGTTTTCACCATTGCCGTCGATTCCACGCTCGGAGCATTGCCCTCGATTACAGATCAGGTGACCATCGACGGCTACACGCAAGGCACCATCTCAACCCCAGGCGATACTTCTGACGACGCAACTCCGAACACTAACCCACTTGCCTCCGGGCTGAACACGCGCCTCCTGATTGAATTAACTGATGATGCGATTGGCACTGTGGCCACTGGCTTGACTTGTCAACCAGGATCTCTCAATAGCCGCATTCGCGGACTCTCAGTGTTTGGGTTCTCATTGAACACGGGCATCAGCGTCCTTAGCGCTGAGGGGATTAACATCGAAGGCAATTTTATTGGCGTGAGAGCGGATGGGACTGCAGCGGACCACAACGGCTTCGGCATCGTTATTCTGAATGCCCCTCGCGCCACTATCGGTGGGTCGACGCCCGGCACGAGCAACCTAATCTCCGGAAACAGACGCGGCGGCATAATGATCACAGGGGTGGTGACGACAGCTGAGGACCGTAATAGTGTCCTAAACAATCTAATCGGCACGAATGCTTTAGGGACTTTGGGAGTACCGAACGGAGACAGCGTCGTGGTTCCCAGCGGCGGTGGTGTCCTCATCAACGACGCGGGTGGCGTACGGGTTGGCGGCGTGGGTGTCGGTAACGTCATCTCGGGAAACAATGGCGTTGGGATCATGCTTTCCAATTCCGGTGGAGGCGGCGAAACCAGAGACAACATCGTGCAGTCCAATTTGATTGGCACCACCGCCAATGGCACGAGCGCGCTCCCAAACACAGGTGATGGCATCGAGATTACTAATGCGCAAAACAATCTCATCGGCGGTCTGAGCGCTGCCGATGGCAACACGATCAAGTCCAACCTGGCGAATGGCATAGCGATCCGCCCGTTTATGGGCAACGAAAGCAACAACAACACCATCGCCTCAAACACAATCACGCAATGCGGTCTGGACGCCGTGCTTATCGAGTCCGGAATTGGAAATCGAATCAACAGTAACTCTATTTTTTCAAATGGCCAGGAGGGTATTGATCTGCTCGGTGATGGGATCACGCTGAACGACGTGAACGACGTTGACCCGATCACCGGTCCGAATGCCAACAACCTGCAAAACTATCCCGATATTACATCCAGCACAGCCAACAGTCTGGGCTCGGCGATTAGTGGCACCATCGACGGCGGTACGCCAGGGACCAGTTATCTCGTCGAGTTGTTCTCCAACACGGCGTGTGATGGAGTGAACGGGCAGACTCTGGTCGGTAGCACCTCAAGTAACGCGTCGGACGCCAACGGCGACGCCACTTTCACCTTCCAGACCAGCGCAGTCTTGCTCGGGGCGGTCATTACCGCAACCGCGACCGACAACACGACCAACGACACGTCCGAGTTCTCGTCCTGCTTCGTGGTGACTGGCGAAGTTTCTCAACCGACCGTCACAATCAACCAGGCTGTCGGCCAGTCAGATCCTACGCTCTCTTCCACGATTAATTTCACCGTTGTTTTCTCAGAGCCGGTCAACGGATTCCAGACCGGCGACGTCACCCTCTCCGGTACGGCGGGCGCAACCACAGCTACAGTCACTGGTAGCGGGA
Organism: Pyrinomonadaceae bacterium; assembly: GCA_023717565.1. Lineage (GTDB taxonomy): Bacteria > Acidobacteriota > Blastocatellia > Pyrinomonadales > Pyrinomonadaceae > PSRF01. The sequence continues at coordinate 5,931 of JAMQPI010000393.1, forward strand.
CAACCTACAACGTTGCTGTCACGGGCATGACTACTTCAGGCACCGTCGTGGCAACTATCGGCTCAGCCGTGGCCACAGATCTCAATGGCAACCCCAACGTCGCTTCGACCTCCCTGGACAACACTGTGACGTTCAATATTCCAGGGCAACTTCAATTCAGGTTTTCTACTATCAGGCTCACCGAGAGCGGACCGGCGATCGGCATCGCGATCACCAGAACGGGCGGCAGCGGCGGACAAGTCTCTGTTACATTCGATACGTCAAACGGCACGGCCAACGCCGGTATGGACTATACGGCGGTCAATAACTTCACGGTGACCTTTGCCGATGGCGATGTAGCTGAAAAGACCGTCACTGTGCCGATCATCGACGACACTGCAGAGGAACCGGACGAGACAGTTAATCTGGCGCTGACCAATCCGACTGGCGGCGCGACTCTGGGCACCCCGAATACAGCAACGCTGACCATTACTGCCAACGACGTGCCAACCGTTCAGTTCGCTCCGTCTAACTACACTGTGACGGAGGATTGCACATTCGTGACCATCACCGTGACGAGGAGCGGCGACCCTTCGGCTGCGGCAACGGTCCGCTACTTTTCCAACCCGATTCAGGCTTCGGAGCGCTCCGACTACACGACCGCAATCGGCACTCTACGCTTCGGAGTTGGAGTAACGACCGCCAGCTTTGCTCTCCTGATCACCGAAGACTCGCTGGCCGAAGCGACGGAGATGCTCACCATCGACCTGAGCAATCCGACCGGTGGCGCACAACTCGGGGCGGCAAGTACTGCGACCGTAGCGATCACTGACGACGGCGATACCGGATCTGGTCAGAACCCGATAGATGACCCGGGGACTTTTGTCTGCCAGCACTATCACGACTTCCTCGCGCGACAGGCGGATGATGCGGGTCAGTTGTTCTGGACTAACCAGATAACTGCGTGCGGTACGGACCAGGAATGTCTTGCCGAGAAGCGAACAAATGTTAGCGCTGCTTTCTTCCTATCTGTCGAGTTCCAACAGACCGGCTACTTCGTCATGCGCACCTACAAGACCGCCTTCGGTAACCAGCCCGACACTCCAATCTACGACACGTTCATCGCTGACACGGGAGAGGTCAATCGTGGCGTGATTGTTGGGCAGGGCGCCTGGGAAGCCCAACTCCTGGCTAATCAGCAAGCGTACCTACTGGCCTTCGTTTCTCGTGGTGACTTTATGGCGTCCTACCCGCCGGGCCAAACCGCCGCACAGTATGTCGACGCACTGTTCCTGAGTGCTGGCGTGACACCGAGCGGCGCCGAGCGGCAGGCGGCCATTGACGCGTATGGGACCGGTGACGCCAGTGGGCGGGCCGGCGCACTCCGCAGCGTAGTAGAAAGCGACAGTATCTATAACGCCTTCTACAATCCCGCCTTCGTGCTGATGGAATACTACGGTTACCTGCGCCGGAACCCGAATGCTGCACCGGACAACAACTTCCAGGGTTATAACTTTTGGCTGGCGAAGATGGACTCATTCTCGCTGCCGGGCGAAAACGTGCGGGATGCACAGGTGGCGTTGAGTCGAGTCCGTCGCGCGCAGATGGTAACAGCCTTCATCACTTCCGCAGAATACAGACAACGCTTCGGCCAACCGTAATCAGAAGAAAACTATGAAAGGGTGAAGCTCGGTCTGACCGGACTCCACCCTTTCGCCCCCCCTAAGTCGCGAGGTTAGTTATTCGCCGGAATTTTTACGGTGCTTTACACCAACCGATTTTCGCCTTAGATCTTGGAAACCAATCTATCCCATTCTCTTTTTGTGTCTGTGCGGTAGCACACTTAGGGAGGCGAGGT
>JAMQPI010000395.1 GCA_023717565.1 Pyrinomonadaceae bacterium
CCGTTGGGTCAGCCCCACGAGAGAGCACTTGACCTCCCGCATCAATCCGCGCGCCCTCTTACATTTGTCAAAACTGCCCGCAGCCGTGGTTTACCTCGCTACCAAGTTGATCTATCGACCGCTGAATCGGGTCGCCGGGAAAAGCGTGGGCCAACACCTTTTCTATAACGATTACCTGATGGCCATCTCCGGATTTGGGTGGAAGGAACAGCACACGATAGTCTTCGATCACCTGGTAGCACCGACGGCACATTACATCCCCAGGCAGGAATTCGAGCAGTGGTGGCGCGAGATCAACGCCACCGAAGTGTCGATCCAATGGCACAACCAGAATAGCTGGCGAGGCTTCGGGAGGGTCTAGGTTACTATTTCACACGCGATGATTTCCGCTCAAACAGCAAGACGCGCAGTGTGGCGGCCACTGTGGGAACTGCCGGGGCGCTTCGAGTTAATTCTCTCGCTGGCCCGGCGTGAACTCGTGGCGCGCTACCGCGGTTCGGTGTTGGGAATACTCTGGGCCCTGCTCACGCCGGTGGTAATGATCGCGATCTTTACGTTCATATTCGCCGGCATCTTCGGCGCCCGTTTCGGCGCCAACGGTTCGCATTGGGATTACGCTTTGTATCTCTTTTGCGGATTGCTGCCCTGGACGATGTTTCAGGAAACGTTGGTGCAGTCGGCGACCACCATCGTTACCCATTCAAATCTGGTAAAGAGGGTAGTGTTTCCGCTTGAGACTTTGCCGATCGCGCAAGCCCTGTCGTCTCTCGGCAATCAGTTATTCGGCACCCTGGCGCTTTTGATCTTCATCGTCATAATGCGACACGAGCTGTACGCGACGTTCCTTTGGCTGCCTGCATTGATTATCCCGCAGTTGCTGTTTACGCTCGGTGCGGCGTGGTTGATCGCTTCACTGGGTGTCTTCTTGCGGGACATCGCCCAGGGGATAACGCTCTTGCTGACAGCCTGGATGTTTCTGACGCCGATCATCTATCCCGAATCGATCGTGCCTGAGCGCTATCGCCTCTTCATCAACGTCAATCCGTTCACGTCTCTGGTTAGGAGCTACCGGCGCATCTTGTTGGAGGGCGCGCCGCCCGACTGGTCCGGCCTCGCCTACTTCGCTGCCTTCGCCCTGGTTATCTTTTTCTTTGGCTACTGGTGGTTCGCTCGCACTCGCAAGAACTTTGCCGACGTGATTTGAACCACTCTCAGTAGCTGATCCCAAGCTCAACCAGGCAACCCTGCTCAACCGCAGAACCATTTGCTGTAGAGACTGTGTCAATGCTCAGATGAGAAGCCCAACGTTGCCCGACGTGTGTCATGTTTAGGAGCAAGCTTGGCTTCACCCCGCGAGGGGTGCGATGTTTATAGCTCCAGACCGCTATCCCTTCCAGCGCTGTTCGGAGGGGCGGAACTCAAGTTGAAAGGTATCATCCCAGGATCATTCCGCCCCTCCGAACAGCTCAGGGGTTGTGGCGTCCCGTGTTGCTATAAACATCGCACCCCTCGCGGGGTGAAGCCCAAGCCTACGCTAGCACGACACACGTCAGGCTTCTCATCTGAGTTTTGACACAGTTGAACCCCGCGCCAGCACTACTACAATCCCCATCAACCACCAGAAGACCAGGGCTACTTCTCCATCGCCGAAGTTGTAGTTAACCAGCGAGCTGGCGAAGAAACCGGCAATGGATCCAGTGGCGCCGAGCAGCAGGCCATACCGGTTTGTGTCGGCTGAGTCTCTGAAGCCGCGTTCCGCACGCGTGGTAATCCGCCAGAACGCCACCATGATCCAAAGCCACAGAACGAGTGCGGGAAGACCGCGATCAAAAGCCAATTGCAATGGTGTGGAATGAAGCCCCACCATGTCCTTGCCGGGAAAGCCCCATTCATTCCAGTGTCGGTGCATAGCATCCATGCCGTGACCAAAGACCGGATGAATCATTATTCGCGACACTCCGAGCTTCGCGATAGTCAGACGCAATGAGGCGCTATCGTCTCGCAGCATCAAAGCCTGGTGCGCTCGAGTCTGCCAAACGACAAATGCTCCTAGAGCCAAAACCAGCAACAACGCCGCTGGTATCAGGAGTCGAGCCTTTCCTCTGACTGCGCGTATGGTCATAACGCAGGCGCCCACAGTGAAAGCCACCAACACAGTTCTCATCGCCGTCAAAGTAATACCAACCGCCAGGAGAGCGCCGGCAACAGCGGCCAACTTGAAACGAAGATTGGGACCATGGTTTCTGAGATTTGCGAGTCCGAGCCCGAGAGCGAGCTGGGCCAGGATCTGCAGAATCTCGGAAAAGGTTTCGTAATGACGGGTCCAGCCCGAAGCGCGAAAGCGATGAGTTGGATTGCTCCCCGTGATTCCCGAAGGAGCGTCTCGCAGTTTCAATTGGTCGGTGACCACCATTCCAGTGCGTTCGACGTGCTCGCCACGTGTGATTACGCTAACCCGCAGACTGGCACCTGACGGAACCGTTTTGATCGCTTTGTCGATTTCGTTAATCGAATAGATTCGTTGGCCATTTACTCGCCAGACAGCGTCACCGGGCGCAACGCTTTCGCGCAGCGGACTATCGTTGGAAACCGCCTGAACAATGACGCCGCGTCCACGGAGCAGATCGTAGATGCTATAAGTGCAGCCGGCCACCCCTGACATGATCATGACAATTGCTAAAAATACCGCGTTCCTTCTGGTTACAATCGCCTGAGTAAGGTAGAAGAGAAAAAGGACGCAAACAGACTGCAGTTTTGCGGTGCTAATCTGCGGTTCTTCGGACAGAAACGACGAGGCGATGGTCCAGGCGAGGAAAAGCCAAATCGGTAAGTCCAGCTTCGTATGTTGAAAGCCAGTCTTTCCGGTTGCAATAGTACGAACCAGCCAGCCGCCACCAACTATGGCCAGGGCGATCTCTGCTCCGGCGATCGAGTGTGGGGCAAATGCGGCGTAGAGAACGAAACCTGCGATAGCGACGCGGTTACCAAGCAGAGCTAGCGGTGACTTAGTATCGACGGCAGGGGCGGGAAGTGCAGAGATCATTTATTAGTAACCCAGGGCGACGTGGGGTAATCTACCGGCTGTTCGATGACGGAAATTGCGCGGCAACAATAGTAGCAAAATGCATCCAAACTCTTGAAAAGCAACGGGTTGACACGCCCATTTACGCGTGTTAGCGTATCTTTCGACTGTTTCGTCCTGGGAAATAGTCGCCCAACTTACAAGGCGATTACCCGTAAGGGCGTTCTCTCAACCCGCCGCTACGATTGACGCCGCTACCATATTTGATGATACATAATACTACTGATGGTTTTCGAAAAGGCTAAGGTATTAAAAGCCGCTGAGAAATTCCTGTCACAGGGAAAGATCAACGCCGCAATAAAAGAGTATCGGCAGATCGTCGCAAATGACGAGGACGATCTGACAACGCTGAATATGCTCGGGGATCTTTGTGTCCGCGAAGGCCAAAACGAAGAGGCGATCACCTGTTTCTCTCGGATAGCCGAGTACTATAGCCAGCAAGAGTTCAACCTAAAAGCCATTGCCATGTACAAGAAGATCGAGCGGTTACAGCCGCGCGATCCGGCGATCGCCAACAAGTTGGCTACACTGTACGCGAGCCAGGGATTGGCTGCCGATGCTCGTGCTCAATACCTTATTGTTGCGGACGCCTACACCCGGGCCGGAAGGACGAAACAGACTTTCGAGATCCTGCACAAGGTTGCCGACCTCGACCCTCACAATACTGAGATTAGACTAAAGCTCGCCGAGGGTTATCTCAAGGAGAACCTCGGGTCTGAAGCGACCAAGGCTTTTCTGGAGGCGGCAACTCGGCTGTTTGATACCGGCCAGTTTGAGAAGGCCCTTAAAGCCTACTCCCGAGCTCTGGAGATTCGACCCAACGAAGACGCCGCTCTGAGAGGAGTGGTATCAGCTCACGTCGCGTTAGGTTCGGCTGATGAGGCGGCTGAGTTGCTCGAGCGTATGCTGACGGAACGACCGGATGATCCCGATCTGCTGCTGTTGCTCTCCCGGACTTATGTCGATGCGGAAAATCCCGTGGGCGCTGAGCGCGTCATTGCCACGCTCTTGACCCATGATGCTTCCAAGTTTCCTCGTTTCATCGAAGTTGCCCGGCTCTATTTGGGAATGGATCAGGTGAACGAGGCCACCAGAGTTTTGGCCGGCATCACCGAACAGTTACTGGCAGGTCGTGCGGAAAATGATCTGCTGGAACTTGTCCAGGAAGTGCTGGCACGAAATCCGGAACATGTCGAAGCTCTGCGGCTGCTGGTCAGGATCCACTGGTGGCAGCGTGACATGGACAATCTGCGGTTGGCTCTGGAACGACTCGCGGAATCTGCCGAAGCTGCCGGACTTGATCAGGACGAGCGTTATGCCCTCACGCAGCTGGTTCGCCTGGCCCCGGATGAGCAACGCTACGCCGAACGACTCGAAGCTTTGGGCGGGGCAGCGCAAGAGGCAGTTGAAGAAGTTGCCTTTGCGTTGGAACCCTCAAGCGGTGACGGACCCGGTTTCGAAACCTTTGGCGACGTTACGCCAGAGGCTGCCGTCGTAGATTCCGGGTCGACCGCTCCTGTTGATCAGTTTGAGTTTAATTCAGTGTCGGAGGAAGCAGCTCCGGATCCTAGTTCCTCTTTCGCAGACCTCAACGAGGAAACGCCCGTTGGTTATGGAGTTGAGTCGTCGGTAGACGGATTTGAATCGGGAAGTGTCGCAATCGATGAAGAACCGGTCAGAACTGTTGTCGACCGAAGAGACCCTGTGGCGATGCTGCGCCAGGAACTTGAAAGCGTAGATTTTTACATTACCCAGGGCTACGCCGACATCGCCACCGATACGCTGGATATTATGGAGCGCCAATTTGGGCCCAGCCCGGAAATTGATCTCAGGCGTCAGAGACTAAAAGGCGCGCCACCCGTTGATGTTGCCGACTCGGAAGCGACTGACGTTGACATCACTTTTGGCGGAATGGGTGAAATAGAACCTGTGACTGCCGGGGTCATGCCGGGCTCCAATCCACCTT
>JAMQPI010000413.1 GCA_023717565.1 Pyrinomonadaceae bacterium
GCTGTTCGGAGGGGCGGAATGATCCTGGGATGATACCTTTCACATTGAGTTCCGCCCCTCCGAACAGCGCTGGAAGGGATAGCGGTCTGGAGCTATAAACATCGCACCCCTCGCGGGGTGAAGCCAAGCTTGCTTCTAAACATGACACACGTCGGGCAACGTCGGGCTTATCATCTGAGCATTGACACAGTCTCTACGGCAAAATGGTTCTGTGGTTGAGTGGTGCTGGCGCTGGTTGAGCTTAGGATCCATTGGCTACGGCAAACGGTTCTGTGCTTGAGGAACTTTTATGGCTGAGAGTGCGTGGAAAGACCGCACCAGATTTCGATCTCGCGAGATTCGGTTAATGACTGGTTTACTCCTCTTCGGAGTAGTGCTGGGCATCGGCGCAGCTTACTGGTTCCGCGCGGAGAAGGAAGTCTCGAGAATCTTCGTCACCGGAACGGTAACTCTCGTATTTGGCTCTCTCCTGGGCGGAGTCGTCTCGCTGCTGATCGGGGACTTTGATAGACGCCGCGTCCAACGCGCGGCGCAACTCGAGTTTATCTCGAACGTACTTGCGGATCTCAAAGGCGTCTATGATCGGGTGGATCGAGGCCGGACCCTGATTTCAGCGCATCAATCCGCCAAGACGTACGGCGAGCAGATGCGCGAGTTCATTGATGCGCGCGTCACTCTTCTGGCAGTCCAGCGGGCTCTCCGGTTCGATGATCGTGGTAGCCCGATTCTTCCCGTCCTATCCGACGTGAACCAGATGGAGAAGTACGTTCACTCACTAACTGCCGAATTCGTGAGTCAGTACAAGGATATCTCTCGATCGCAGAGTGTGTACGAGGCCCGCATGAAGCACGCTCTGGACAACCTTCCCGCGGGCAATACAAAATTAACGCTTCCAGAGAACTCTCCGTGGGCCGAGCTTGCAGAATTGACGCAGTTGAAAGATTTCCTACTGCCAGTGAACGATGCCAAGGGAGCAGAGGTTGGCCACCCGAGCAGTTACTCCAAGCAATTTCTGGATCCTCTTGATCGCGCGTCGGACACCCTGCGTAAGGCGCTCGAGTCAGAACTCGCGTAGAGTCATACAATCGTTTGCAGCAAACCGGAATCAACCTAACCTTGAATTACTCGAGCTTGAGCGGGGTTAGAAGAGAATCATGATCCTCCTGCCTTCCTTCCAATCAACTGACACTGAGGTTAATACCAGGGTGTTACTCTCTTCCACCATTCTGTGGTTAGCCCTCTTCCTGATCGCACCCTGGGTACAAGCTCAACAGACGACAACGGCCGGAAGAATGCGTTTGAGCAAGATCGAATTCACCGGTCTCCAGCGTCACAGCCAGGAAGAAGCCATAGCTGCGAGTGGGCTGCAAATCGGACAACTTATTGATGTTCCTACGCTCGACGCGGCTGCTCAAAGACTCTTCGATAGCGGCCTCTTTAAGAAGCTGAGCTATCGTTATCGCACCAGCGGTAATCAAGCTGTAGTTACGTTCTTGACTGAAGAAGAAAAAGGAGCAGCGTCGCCAGTTGTCTTTGATAACTTTGTCTGGTTCAGTGATGAAGAGTTGCTGAGTGCAGTTCGCCGGCAGATCCCTGCCTTCGCCGGCACGGCGAACGACAGTGCCACAAACGGCATTACTAAAGCACTGCAGCAACTATTGCAGGATCGAAAGATCTCAGGACGGGTTGAGTATGGTCCATCCGCTGATCTTTCTGGCGGAAAGCTAGAGCACGTAGAGCACGTTTTCAGTGTCGAAGGGATAAGTATACCCATTTGCACCATGCACTTCTCAGGGGCCGCCGCGAAATATGAGGGCGATCTAATCAAGAGTTCAAGGCCCCTGATCGGTAACAGTTACAAACGGTCATTCGTGGGTCCGTTTGCGACGATTAACCTGATTCCCATCTACCGCGAGTGGGGTCACTTGCGCGCCAGGTTCGGTGTACCTACAGCGAAGTTCGAGTCTGATACTACGAGTGACTGCAAGAGTGGTGTCAGCGTCACGGTGCCGGTTGAAGAAGGTCTCCTCTACTCCTGGGGCAAAGCAGAGTGGTCAGGCAACGCGGCTCTTTCAAATCCAGAGTTGGAACGCGCTCTCAAAATGAAACCCGGTGATATTGCCAATGGTCTGAAGATTGATAAAGGTCTGGTGTCTGTCCAGTCTGCTTATGGAAAACAGGGGTATCTTACTGCCCGGATAAAGGGTACTCCGGTATTTGAGGATGCGAACCAGAGTGTGACGTACCAAATCGGAATCGAAGAGGGGCCGCAATATCATATGGGGATGCTCACGATTACCGGGCTTTCGGAAGATCGAACCAATGAATTGAAGCGCAAATGGAAATTGCAACCTGGTAGTGTCTATGATGACTCTTACATACACGAATTCATAAAGAAAGACTTCGTGCTGGATGCCAGCGAAATCGGGTATCCCCCAAAGAGTATTGCTACTGATTTCAAGTACGACCGGCGGAAATTCATCGTTGATGTGACCATCAGTCTCAAGAAAAGTGAATGAGTTATGCTGTGAGTTGTCCTGATGATCAAATTCGTCTCCGGAGATATTCTCAAAACCGCCTCACGCTACATCGCGCAAGGCGTGGCCATCGGATCCCAGGAGGGAGTGGGTACTGGTTTGGCCCTAAAGATCTCATCGAAATGGCCGGAGTCACAGAAACACTTCAAGCAATTTACTCGCAGCCAAAAGTTTCAAGGTGGTGATCTCTTTGTGGTTGCTCCGGGCAAGGGTCGTCCTGGGATGATTTACGTTGCGACCCAGCCAGACATGTATCAGGCTTCGTTGTCATTTCTGAATCGCGGCCTTCGCAAGCTCGCTCGATACTGTGTGAAGCATCGAGTTGAGAGTGTCTCCCTGCCAAAGATCGGCGCCGGGTTGGGCAAATTGGATTGGGAGGAAGAAGTGAAGCCACTATTGTTTAAGCATCTTGCAGATCTGGAAACTAGCTTTTTGATTTATGAAGATTTCAAGGGCGAGTACGAAACTGGTTGAGCGATGACTGGTACCGACGCACGTGAAGCTTCACGGTTCGGTGTGAGCAGACATGATGCCAACAGCGAAGGCTCATCAAGAAATGGAAGGACAGTCAGAAATTGCTCTGTTGGAGTCGGTCTGGAACCGAATCAAAGAGCATCTCGAAACCGAACGGCATCGGGTTAATGAAGAGATTAGGAATTATCCGCCACCTATCCCTGCCTGCGACGCCCAGTTCAACTATCTGCTTGAAGAGCGGGTGAGAATCCTTGAAGAACTGGATCGATTGAAGGCGTTAACCCGGGAGAGCCTTACCAGGAGCGACCGGCGCACGCTAATCGACGAGTTTATCGCATGGTCGAAGTACGTCAATGCGGAGGTGGAGCAGAGCATCCGATCTTCCTTAACAAGCGTAATGGACGGTGGCGCCTAGAACAGCCATGCCCCTTCCGGTCGCTCACGGTTTGCTTGGCGCTAGCGTTGCCGCGGCATTGTATCAACCGTTTGAATCGCGCCGCTGGAAAATACTGGCAACCGGCGCCTTCCTCGGTATCTGCCCTGATTTTGACTATGCGCTGAACTGGCTTCGCATCTCAGGCGGTGGATGGCATCACGGCTTTACCCACTCGATCATGTTCGCTCTCTTCCTGGGCCTCATGACCGCAGCGATGGTGAGCGGGAAGAAGCTGCGAAACATCGTAGTCTTTGGCTGTGCGGCTGGCTCACACACGTTGCTTGATTATCTTATGACTGAGTCAACCGGAGTCGCCTTATGGTGGCCTTTTACGAATCATCGGTATAGGCTTAGTCTGCCGAATCCGATAGATTACAACTGGGATAATGCCTCGCTCTGGGCATCGGCAATTGACCTGGTTAGGATCAGTCTCAGCGAGTTGATGATCTTTGCCCCGATCTTGTTGGTGGTGCTATTGGCAAGGAGACGATTGATAGTGCGTTGTAACTAGAGGAGTCTTTATGAAATCTATCCTCAAGCTGATGGTCACCTTCCTTGTACTCGGTATCTCTCCGGCTTTTGCGCAATCCGTCGACGAGCCCGAGGCTACGCCGTTTCACATCTCCTCACGCGGGTCTGCCTACGGCGTGCAAGGTGAGTTTGAAGGAACGTACCAGGTCACTGATTCCTCGATAGAAGTCTACGTTAGCAAGGCTACGCTCTATGTGAGCGAGCATTGCCCCTATCAGGGACGGCGTAGGATCAACTACATCACCCTGGGATTATGGAATCAGGAGGCTTCGAACTCGAGAATCGCGAACCGGACTCAGCCATTGTACTTGTACGTAGTCATGAGTCCACGAGAAGAGCATCTCATGTTCGACCTTCGCTTCTCGCTTCCGCTGGAGAGTACCGTCGACCTGGCCAAGCGTTGGCTGGTGGTGGAGATTCAGGAAGACACGCTGGATGGTCCAGCCCAGAGTGGAAAAGGGTACGCGTTCGTTCACAGCTGCCCTGACATATTCGTCAAGAAACGCAGTCCTGAAACCGTTCAGAAAACGGCATGCAAGAGGTGAGGGTGGCGCCGTTCTCAGATGCTAGTGAGGCTTCAACATTCCCTGTTGAGATATAGAACAGAACAAGCCTGAGCCGGGCGGGAAGAAACAGCAATAGTCCGTATCACAATCGATGGAGTCAGCGTTCATAGTCTGGAGATTGTTTTTGCTGATTAGCACACTTGTGCTACCGCAACTCCTCGGCCTATTGCTTTATTTCAGGTTACAGCGATTTCCAAATTGGCTCGCTCACCTTGCGGGAGTTTTAGCTCCTGCGGCTTTGTTCTTTTGTCTTGCTCCGCTGTACTTTTTTTCTGGTTTTCGCGAAGCTCAACTGACGAACGAAATCCGTTGTGGCATGCCTGCTCTCGCCGCTGCTTTGCTGGTTCTACTGGGTACAGCATTGGAAGTGTTTGTTGGTCTAATCATTCAGCTCTATATGTTTGGGAGACGTAGCGTTTGAAGCTGGGTCGGACTTTGTCCAACCAACGGCAAAACAGGCGCATGGTCACCGCATAGACGATCCCCACTCCCTGATCTACTACCACATCTGAAGCGGCGGGTTTCCTCTATCCTGGTTCGCACCTCGCAGCGGTCCTTCAGCTCTTGACGCAGCAAGCGATACCGGACGGTCGGCTACAATGTGGGAAACCACAGGGCAGCGGCAGTGGTTAAACCCCTGCGCCATGCTTCCCTGCGGAGGTATGCTTCTGTCCAGGAAAGGAAGCATGAAACGACGACGCATCCTGATTGCACTCCTCGTCCTGGCAGTTTTCCCACTGGCCTGGGCTGCCGTGACCGGCGTGCGCGCTTATCTCCGGGCGCCGCAGTTGGTCGCAGAGTTGGATCTTCCTTTCGCGCCGTCGGAGCTATCCGAACGGCGCATTTGCGCCCTCCTCGCTGTTCAGGATCCGAGCTTCTATCGCCATCAAGGCATTGGACTGCTGGATGGGCACCCGGGTCATACGACGCTGACGCAAGCCGTCTGCAAAGGACTCTACTTCAACGGGTTCAGTCCGGGAGTGCTGCGCCAACGCAAGATCAAACTGATGATCTCGGCCTGGGCGTTCGACCGACAGATCCCCAAGGACACACAACTCCGCATATTCCTCAATCGCGGGTACTTCGGTGACGAGGATGGAAAAGAGATCCTCGGCTTTCCGGCGGCGTCGACGGCCTTCTTCGGCAAAGATCTGCGGAGCGTTTCCGAACTGGAGTATTTGAGTCTCCTGGCGATGCTTGATGCTCCCAACAGTTACAATGTCGTGAAGTATCCCGAGGCCAATGCCGCCCGTGTCCGGAGCATCGAGACTCAGGTGCAGAGCGTTTGCGGGCCCTGACTGCCAACGTGAGTGGCCCGCGCCGTGTCTGATGCACGCTGCCGCCGATGGAAACCGGCGGCTAACAACCCTATGCAACGAAAGCGCAAGTCCGCAACTTTCTTCACGATATTCGCTCTACTGTTGTGGTCGAACGGGTGCTCATCAACAGTGAATTCCAGAAGAGGTTCTCTCGCCGGTCAACCTGCACGCGCAACCTCCGCAAATGTTTTTGACAACTATCTGGCAACAGAGTCAGAGCCTGCCGATGGTTTTGACTTCCCTGTGGGTAATGCCGACGGCAAGGGAGCGTACGTAGACACATCGACTGGGAAGCGTTACGACGGTTGGTACATCGCCACTAACTTTGCGGAAGAGTACAGCCTCGGGATTCACCCTGGCGAGGATTGGAACGGCACCGGAGGCGGCGACACGGATCTAGGGCAGTCGGTCCATGCCGTTGCCAACGGGCGTGTTGTGTTCGCACAGGACTGCGGCAGGTTGTGGGGCAACGTCATCATCGTCGAGCACACATTTTATGAGAACCATGAAAAGCTAAAGATACGCTCCCTGTACGCCCACCTTCTGGAAATCAAAGTCGCCAGTGGTAAGGAAGTAAGAAGACGACAAGTCATTGCCACCGTCGGACAAGACCCAGAGAAAACCTACCATGCCCATCTCCATCTGGAGCTCAGGTGGGATGACGCTCTGCCGCCGACGTACTGGCCCACGTCCGAGGGTAAAGATCAGGCCTGGGTCAGAGAGCACTATGCCTCCCCTTCTGACTTCATTCAAAAACATCGCAAGTCACCGCTGCCGCGACGCGAGGAGTCGCTCGTTCTGGTGGACCAGGAGAGCTACAAGATGAGGTTGTATCGGAAGGGGCAAATGCAGGGAGAGTACGAAGTAAGCTTCGGGCAAGGCAAAGGGCGAAAGCGTGTACAAGGTGATAACAAAACGCCGATGGGAATGTACTTCGTAATACAGAAACATCGTGGTGAGTTTAGCGGCCCGTATGGTACGTATTACGGCGGGCATTGGATCAAGATCAACTATCCAAACAAGTATGATGCCGCCTGGGGAAGAGCTGAACGAATCATCAGTTTGCAGCAAGAAGCAACGATTAACGCAAGTTGGAAGAATCGTGCACTCACAAAGCAGGACACCGGGCTCGGCGGTGGCATAGGTTTTCACGGTTGGATAAAGGAGTGGGATGCTGAGGGGCCTCGCCACCTCTCCTGGGGCTGCGTGGTGATGCATATCTATGACATCAAGCGATTGTATGAACAAATCCCGGAGGGCGCGATGGTAGTGATATTCTAAGGGTCAGTGCAATTAGCCCATCGCTCTCTCTTGCAGCTGACGGAATTAGCATCGCTCTCATCGACAAACTTGCCGTTCGCGAATTAGTCGCTCAGTCGCTGAAGCAACGTTATGTTCTTAGTATTATGTTGAAGGCTACTGCTGAATTATCCGCACGGCTGGCAGCCTGGGTTGGTGCCAGAGTGCAAGACTCTGGAAAATCACGAGTGCCTCTGATGGCCTATCGCGCCGCTGGTCTCCTCGTGAGCGCGTGTGGCGGCCGCCTGGAATCTCGCATTATCTCCTTTGCCGCCCCTTGCCTTGACGACAGCTCCAGGCTGGAACGCACAATCTCCGAGTTATCGCAGGAGCTGAAGGCCATGAGCATCACCGTCAATGTCAGAGAGACCAGCTTTAGCGGTGCCGAGGCGATGGCGAACCCCGACACACGGGAGATGCTTAGTGATGTGTCGGAGGGCGTTCGGCTCTACGAAGTATTTGTACCGACCCACGATTATTGGAGGGCGGGGGAGGCAACCGGACAGTCTATGAGCAAGCTTGCTGCGCGGACGCAGAAAGCCTAACAACGGCTGCTCGACAGAAATCCGCGTGCTCTACATTCGTCAACTAGATGCTAGTTTAGTGATTGCCCAGCCGCTCAAGCGCATTGTTAGGCAGCGGGAGAGGTGATTCCAATGATGATTGCCGTTGCAGGTCCTTATTCTGCGCCGACCGCCGCCGAGCGGCAGAAGAATCTCGACGCGATGAATCGAACCGCGGCTGATCTGATGCGACGCGGCCATATCCCCGTCATCGGAGTGAATGCGGCCCTTCCCGTCGTTGAGATGCTCGACACCGACGACCCCTACGAAGCGATGATGGCCATCTCGCTGGCCGTCGTCGGGTGCTGTGACGCGATCCTGATTATCGGCGAGTCTCCGGGCGTCAACCGTGAGCGAGAACTGCTTGCTGGGCGAGGGTGTCCGGTCTACCTTAGTTTGACGGATGTGCCCGAAGCGGCTGGTATACGATAGCTTCGGTAGGCGTCACGCGAGCTTAGGAAGAAACTTGCGGAGGAGACAAAGAATGCTCGAGCTGATATTGAAAAGGTTTGATGCTCCTGATGAAACTCGCATCTTTGACAAAGGCAAGTTTGAAATTGTGAAGATTGGAGGCTTGACGATCGGCAGGGCCAGCTATGAACCCGGTTGGAAGTGGTCTCAGGATGTAAGTCCGCTGGCCGGCACACCACTTTGTGAAGTCGAACATGTGGGTATGGTGGTAGCGGGTCGAGCGATGGCGGCAATGATAGACGGCACTGAAGTTGAACTCACACCAGGTACGCTGTTCTACATCCCGCCGATCGCACACGATAGTTGGGTGATCGGCGAAGAGCCCTATGTATCGCTGCATTTCCTGGGAGCAGAACACTACACGAAGTAAGAAACGTTCCCACTAATTGATTAACCACAGAGGGCTTCGAACTTTACCGTAACCTTACTCGTAACCTCGGGTGGCGACTTGGATTTTCAGGGCTCAGGGAGGCTACGATGTTTTGTCCAAAGTGCAACCAGCAACAGGCTACCGAGGAGATGCGTTTCTGTTCTCGCTGCGGTTTCCCACTCAGTGTCGTGGCGGATTTGCTCGCTCACAATGGGGTCCTCACTAAGGTCAACGCGGAAACGAGAGAAGATTGTTTGTCACCCCGCCAGAAAGGCGTGCAACAGGGAGTTTTGCTGCTGTTCGCAAGCCTCGTCGTTGGACTCTTCATAACTTTACTCAGTGTGTTCGTTATCGGCAGTCCGGAGTTGTTCATCCCGATCACGGCGGGCATACTCTTTTTGAGCGGTATCCTGCGGGTTGTTTATGCGAATACGTTCGAGCGAGCCGGAGAGATTGAGGAGCAGGCTCACGGCGTGGCGCAGGTGCGGGCCGCGGAACTTGGGTACGCTCTGCCGTCGCCACAGCGCATGCTAGTCACAGGGTACGAGGCGCAGAGAGTCAATACAGCAGAGTTGGTCACGCCGCCGAGCGTCACGGAACAGACGACGCGGCTGCTTGATAGAGAACCACTAAGTAGACCAGGCTCCGGTTCAGACCGTTAGTTGAGTCACGTTATATGTAGAGTCATGAAACGAACCCTCGTCATCCAATTAGCCGTCATTGCTTTGCTGTTGCTGCTCCCAGCACCCTCCGCGGCGAAAGATACCTGGACAAAAATAAAATCAAAGAACTTTACGGTCATCGGCAATACTGACGAGCGCGACATACGGAAACTCGCTGCCAACCTCGAGGAATTCCGTCATGTGATCTCGCTACTCTTCCCGCAGGCGAAGATCGAAACACCTGTGCCCACGACTGTCTTCCTCTTCAAGAGCCACGCCTCGTTCAAGCCCTTCAAGCCAATCTACAACGGCAAGACGCGAGACAACGTCGGCGGGTACTTCCAGGCCTTTGCTGACGGCAACTATATCGCGCTCACCTCCGAGGCCGGCGGCAATGATCCGCTGGCCGTGATCTTTCACGAATACGAGCACTTCGTCATTCGCAACAACGTGCCCAACGCGCCTCTCTGGCTAAATGAGGGACTGGCCGAGTTTTTTAGCACCTTCATGACTTCTGACGATGATCAGAAGGCGAAAGTGGGCAGTCCTATCGGACGCCACCTCTTGACGCTGAGGGAAGGCAAGTTTCTACCTCTGGATACTCTCCTTACGGTCAATCACAAGTCGCCGCAATACAATGAGGCTAGCAAGGCCGGCATCTTCTACGCCGAATCCTGGGCACTGGTCCACTACCTGATGCTTAGCAATGAGGAGAAGAGACAACCACAACTCTCGAAGTTCATCGGCGGCTTGGGCTCAGGAATGGCGCTCGAAGAGAATTTTCGTCAATCGTTTCAAACTGACTATAAAACCCTCGAGAATGAATTGCGTTCTTATGTCCGCAACTTCGCTTTCCCCGTCTTGAACATCAGCTTCTCCAAGCAACTCGATTTCGCAAAGGAGACACAAAAAGCGGTGATGCGGGAGGCTGAAGTGCAGTTCTACCTGGGAGACCTGCTCCTGCGCGGAAGGCGGTTTGACGAAGCCGAAACTTACCTTAAGAAGTCACTCGAACTCGATGCCAACTTCACCATGAGTCAGATCTCGTTGGGCATTCTGCGGATGGGCCAGGTGAGATTACCGGAGGCCAAGAAGCTACTGGAGGCCGCTATCACCAGCGACTCTGGCAACTACCTTGGCCACCTTCACTACGCCCATGTTCTTAGTCGAGAAGGGCAATACGAGGAGGCGATCAAGTCCTATCAACGGTCGATTCAACTCAAACCCAACGTGGCTCAGCCGTATTCCGACCTTGGATACAGTTACCTTAGCCTGGGAATGGACGAGGAGGCCGTTGAAGCTTTCAAGCGGGCCACCAGTCTCGACCCCCTGAATCCATATCACTACCGAAGCTGCAGCTACACTTACCTGCGGGTGGCTCGCGGCAGTCTGGCAGCCTCCGCCGCCCTTACCTACCTCAGGCTTCAGGGGTGGCAAGATGATCACTCGTCGTACATGGCGCTGGCGGCCCACTTCGGTCTCAGACAGTCAAAGCAGATGAATCCCGCGGGCAAAGTCCTCGAAGATGCTTCTGCCAAGCTCACGAACACCGAATGGCCCTATCCGGTAATCCGTTATCTGCGCCACCAGGTCACGGCGCCGGAGCTGCTCGCTCTGGCGACCGACAACGACAAGCTCACCGAAGCCCACGCTTACATCGGCTTGGATCTATCACTGAATGGCATGTCGACAGAGGCGTTGGTTCATCTGCGCTGGGTCAGCGAGAACGGTAACAAGAACTTTGTCGAGTATCCCCTCGCCCTGGCAGAGATTGAACGCATCGAAGCCAGCGCCAACATTACGAAACAATAGGGATGACTAAAACGAGAGAGCGTAAGATTGAAATCATTGAGCGGCGACTCCTGCGAAGGAGTGTTCCCAGAATTCAAATGTCGCTCATTCTTTCTTTGACTGCACTGGTGGGTTTTCTTACATCTTTCTCGCTTTTGCACTTAGGGGTTCCCTGGATGTGGTTGCGTTATCCGATCGCCATATCTATTGCGTATTGCGTCTTCATGCTGTTGTTAGCACTCTGGCTCTGGTTGCAACGGCGTAGCCTGGATCCAGACGTACCAGAGCTAGCAGACTTGGATTTCATTCCTTCCGGGCCGTCTGGAGCCGACGAAAGTTCTCACTTTGGTGTCGGCGGAGATTTTGGTGGCGGCGGAGATTTCGGTGGCGGCGGGGCGGGTGGTAGTTGGGAGGAGAATGTTTCAACACCATCGGGAGGATCCAGCGGTCCATCTGGTGGTTCGACAGCTCTTGATCTGGATTTGGAGGAAGGTTGGCTGGTCGTAATAGCTATCATCGCTTTGGTTGGGGGTCTGATCGCTTCCTTCTACGTAATCTATATTGCTCCCGCCCTGCTGGCAGAAATCCTGGTTGATGGGGCTCTGGTGGCCGGCTTATACAAACGAGTGAAACATATTGAACAAAGGCATTGGTTGCGAGCAGCGGTTCGTCGCACACTAGTGCCAGCCTTAATAGTTGCGCTGTGTTTTACGGTTGCAGGATACGCGCTACAAAAAGCTGTTCCTGAGGCAAGTACCATAGGAGAGGTATGGAATCATGTTCGAAGACATTAGGAGATTGGCCCTCGAAGCTCTGCGTACCCGCATCACCAAAGTCCTTCCCGCACAGATAAGATCATGCATTGAAGAATTGAACCAAGACCAATTATGGTGGCGCCCAAACGAGCAAAGCAATTCGGTGGGCAATCTGGTGCTGCACGTGCGTGGGGCTGTGCTCCACTATTTATGTCGAGGCGTCGGTGAACTGAAATACGAGCGAGACCGTCCGGCTGAGTTCGCTACGAGCGGTTCAATATCAAAGCCAGAGTTACTCGCAATGTTGGATGAAATGGTTGATAGCGCGACCGAGACGTTTGCGGTACTCGACTCATCACGACTCAGTGATCCTTCCACTGAACCGGCCTACTATTCTATTGTCTTTGAAGACATCCTCGGGGTGGCTATTCATCTGGCGACTCACACCGGGCAGATTGTCTATGTAACGAAGATGCTCAAGGAGGGTTCGGTTAACGAACTCTGGATGCAGACGCATAGAGAGGCAGGGGCGTGGAAATCATAAGATGAAAGAGAATAGCGGCTATCCACATCGGCCGCATTATGAGGAGGTCGCCGGAACCGGTGCGACAATGGCAGTATCACCTCACTTCCGGTCCCACGGTGAGGATCGGATGACCAAAACTGATGCACTCTCTCGTTTCAGACTCTTCATGTTGAGGGGCTTCCTGGACGAGCGAACGTGCGACGAGATCGTCGCCGAGATGACCGTGGGCGGGGGCACTCCGGCCACGATCTATGGGCAGGGATCGTCCGGTTCCGTCAACGAACGGGTGCGGAAGGCGGTGAGCCAAACGCCCTCGCGAGAGACGGTCGGCTCCGTGAGGCGCAGGCTGCTGGAGTGCAAGCACGAGGTCGAGCAGCATTTCGGCGTTAGTCTCAACAGCTGCGAGGAGCCGCAGTTCTTGCGCTACCGCGTGGGCGACTTCTTCGTCGCGCACCAGGACGGCAACACGGGGTTGCTCCGGCTCGATTCGGAAGCCCGTCGCGTGTCAGTGGTGATCTTCTTGAGCACGCAGGCCGAGAACCCGAAGGAGGGCTGCTACAGTGGCGGCTCGCTCGTCTTTCACGATTGGCGCGCCGCCGAAGGTGATAGAGAATTACGGTTTGCTGGGGAAGCAGGAACGCTTGTCGCCTTCCGCTCGGAGACCACGCACGAGGTGACTCCGGTGACGCACGGCGAGCGGTATTCGATAGCTAGCTGGTACAGGTGAGTGGAGCGGAACGAGGCCATCTTGACTAACGATTCTGAATCCGACTGGAGTTTGGCCAGGGACTGGCAGCGGATAGCCTCGCTACTTACTGCGCTCGCCTATCTTTTGGTCGCACCTATCTTATTTCCGGCGAGGACCTGGTCACATTTGATGGCCGACATCATCATGCGGATCCTCTCGCTGGCGTTTCCTCTGGCGTGCATCTGGTTTCCGGATGATCTAGCTGAATACTACCGTGACGGAACCCTTTTCCCAGAAATTACGACCCCTAGCTCAGGACGATTCGTCAGGTTGGGCGGCTGGGTTCTGCTCTTGCTTCCGGTTTGGGTATTCTTGCTAGTGTGGCTACTGGACTATCTATATGCCCGATAATCCAGAGACCGTGAACGCAACGATGCCCACGGTAGGAGATGAGTCTATGACGGTGATTGGTGATGCATCGAAGGCTCGTCTCATTGCCGTCTTCATTGACCACCTCATTGGTTTCGGGGTGATGTTATTTGTCGTCGCATTGGTGCCCGAAAGTTTACCAGTTCTCAAAGCCATTCTCTTCTTTCTTGTTTACTTGGGATATTTCCTGGTCCTCGAGGCGCTGTGGTCTCGCACGATAGGCAAATATTTTCAGGGGCTCATGGTGCGCAAAGTTGATGGCAGCCGATGTGACTGGAAAGCCGCCTTAATTAGAACCTCCTTGCGCATTCTTGAAGTCAATCCCCTTCTCCTCGGCGGAATTCCTGCGGGCATTGCCGTGATCGCATCCAGCCGAAAGCAGAGAATAGGCGATCTTCTTGCAGGAACAGTCGTCGTTTCGGATAAGTTGAAATGGACGGTTGAAGCTGATTCCGTTAGGTGATACTCATGCTCATAAGAAACAAACGCCGATTGATTGCTGTCTCATGTCTTGCGCTGTTGGTGATAGCCTTCAATTCTGCTCCCTATGCTCAGAAGCAATCTTCTATGAAGTCGCCTTTAGATCTTGATACCTTGCATGCCAAGATCTTGAAATACAAAACATGGATGTTGGTGAATTCTGAACCTGTAAGGATGGATTCGCTGGTAGCAGCAATGTGTGCCCCAGTACGAAGTCGTCCCGCAACACCTCATGAAAACAAGTACATCCGTGTCTACGTCAACGATATCGGCCAGGAGGCTATGCTAAAGGCGAAGAACCCCAAGTTTCCCGTGGGCACAATTGTCATCAAAGAAAAACTGCCCGACAAGCAGAGCCAAACACCTGAGTTCTTTACCATCATGCTAAAGCGAGAAGCTGGGTATGACACTGGTACTGGAGACTGGCAGTATCTGATCATGGGTGCTGCCAGGGCCAAGCTCGAAAAACCTGCAGACCTCGAAAGCTGTCAATCGTGTCATTCTGCGTGGGCAGTGAAATCAGATTTTGTTTCCAGGACGTACTTGTCACCTCAGCAGAATCAGAATTTGAGATGAGAAGTTGGAGCACATCATGGAACTCGCCGTGACAAAGCTTGCGATCATCTGCTTCTTGGTTACCGGCGTATCCCACATCGTTCGACCGCGCGTCTGGGCGCAGTTCTTCATAGACATGCACAACAAAGGTGAAGTCGGCAGTTTCCAAAATGCGCTGCTTCATTTTCCTTTGGGTGTTCTAATCGTCTCCTTCCATAACTTGTGGCATGGCTGGCCGATTGTTCTTACGTTAATCGGGTGGGGGTTAGTTCTAAAGAGCTTCATCTACTTCGTTTTCCCGCAGTACGGCGTAAGAATATTGGCGCGAGTCTCCATGGAGAGGTCCTGGGAGTTTGTTGTGGCCGGCATAATCTCGGTTGGGATCAGTGGCCTACTGATATTTTCACTACTCAGAAGGTAACCTTGTGAAGACGAATTCCGATGTATCATCAATTCGCAGAAACATACTTCTGGCGCTCTTGCTGTCACTGCTTCTGACCCCTGCGCTCGCCGTCCTCTATACCCTCTACCCGCTGATATCGGCGATCTTGAGTCTTGTCTGGAAAGGAATTACGGCGAGCGGTCCGCAGACCGCTGGCATCGGAGCTGTTGCTGGAGGCGGGAGCGGATCGTTCTCAAAGATGTTGGTCATATTAGGGCCAGCGATATTTCTCATCGTCTTCTCTCTGTTACAAAAGAGGAGCATGAAACATTGATGTGGAACGGCGTCATGAAGTCACACAGGAACGCCATTTTGCTCCTCGTTATACTCACTGCTCCCGTTCAGGCGCAGGAGGTGTCGCGTCCTCAACCGCGCCCAGCTTCAGTCGATCGTCAATCCCCGGGGACAGTTCAAAATGGACGGGACGTAGGTGAAGGCGAGGTCATTCGCGTCACCGCCAGCCTTGTCTCAGTCCCAGTCAGTGTTATGGATCGTCAGGGGAAATATGTTGTCGATCTGCAGCAGAAAGACTTCCGCATCTATGAGGACGGTGTGGAGCAATCGATTACTCACTTCAGTAACGTTGACCAGCCTTTCTCGGTGGTTCTCCTCCTGGATACCAGCGGCTCGACTACCGCTTTCCTGACCCAAATGAAAGAGGCGGCTAAGTCATTTGTCGAACAACTGCGGCCCGTGGACGCGGTCCAGCCGGTCTATTTTCATGGTGAGATAAAACCCCTGACTACGAAGAGCATTAGTAATCCCGATCTTTTGAAGGTGGCGATTGATCAGATAAGTCCCGGTCCACTCGATATGGGTACCAGGTTGTATGACGCGGTGGATTTCGCCCTCAGCGCTCAGCAGGCAGCGTCTGGACGCAAGGCAGTCATCCTCTTTACCGACGGCGAAAACACCTGGGGTAAAGCGTCAATGAAGAGTACACTCCATCAGGCAGAAGAGTCGGACGTAATCATTTACGCACTCCAGTATGGCAATCCACCCGCACAGAAGTATCTCCAGCAGCTGGCGGAGAAAACTGGAGGGCGCTACCTCATGGCCGCCGATGCAAATGCTATTGCCACATCCTTTGGCGAGATCGCGGCAGAACTACGACGACAGTATGTTCTCGGCTACCAGCCGACCGAACTGGCGCAGCAGGGGTTGGAGAGAAAAATAAGAGTCAAAGTACGTCGCCCGCGGGTGGCAGTCAGGGCCCGCAGATCCTATACAATGAATCGCCACAGAGAGTCAGCAAATTAATGCCATCATGAGAGACTTCGGTGAGAAGGGGGCGAACCAGAGCACTCGATATGCCAGAGAGACGAGCTAGGCGGGTACCGACCGAGATTGAAATCAAATGGGGATTCGAAGGTGATTGTCCTTATGCAGGGACAATTATCAACATGACTGTCTTCGGCTGCGCTATCGACAACAAGGAGGATGTCGCAGTGCACCCAGGTCAGGTCGTTCTCATCCGCTTCTGGATGCCGCAGGACCGCCTCCTCAAGGTCGAGGTCGTGCACAAGATGTTAAAGGGCACGCAAATCTTCGGGGCGAAGTTTCTGGAACTAACCAAGGAAGATAAGGAAACGCTGAAGCAAATGGTGCAACTCTTCGGCAAGCTTGAAAGCAAAACACAAACATAAGCCCGAACAAGTTTTAGTCAAAGTCGTATTTCGGTTTAGCTAATTCGTGTCAGGAGGCAGCCCCATGTATTGTCCTAACTGCGGAAATCAGTTTTCCACGGATCTGAAATTCTGTCGTGCTTGCGGCCTGGGCCTCGAAAAAGTCACGGAAACACTCGTCGAACAATTGCCAATAAAGTTGGATGAAAGCCTGGAAGAACAGAAAAATAGACTAGAGCAATGGGGAGTCGCCGCTTTGAGTGTTTTCGGTTTAGGAGTGCTGGGCCTCCTACTTTACGGGATCGTTTACAAGATGATGATAACTCAAGGCAGGGTCTTGGGCGGACTTGCGCTCCTCGGTTTGGTGGTCATGATGGGCTGCGGCTTGCTCTCGGTAGTCCTCTTCGCCAAAGCTCAGGAGGTCGAGAAAGCTAAAGCCAAGCGTCGCCTATCACCGGCCGAACCCGTAACGCAAGGTGAACCGACACGGGGGCTTTTGCCCGAAGTACGACTCGATCAAATAACTAGCGTGACAGAGCGCACAACCGACCTGTTGTTTGCGGAAAAGAGAGATGCAGCTGAGAGGCGTTGAGCGATACGCCAGTCTTATAAGCGCTAGCAGCGGAACGAAAACCAGCACGTTTCTTCTACAACTTGTCGCTCGCGCGTTGGCGACCCCGCTCGTTCGGCAGTCCTTGGAGAGACAGGAGAGGCGAAGGTGGATGAGGAAAAACCAAATCGCTTCTCCGTTGCGCTCCTTTTGTCTCCATTCATCTTTCTCTGTCATTTCCTGGAAGAATCCCCTGGATTCGTTGGATGGTTCAACGCCCATGTAGCTCGCGGGATAACTTCAGGACTCTTTTGGAGAGTTAATATCACCGCTCTGGTTATCACGGTGACGGTAGTTGCTATTGAGTGGTCATCACGATCGGCGTTCTCTTTGAGCCTCGTAGTTGCATGGCTTAGTTTTCTGATGCTGGCGAATGCTGTCTTACACATAGTCGCAGCCTTCGTGGACCAGCAGTATGTTCCAGGTCTTGCGACGGCTGTCTTGCTATATGTTCCTTATTACTTCTGGCTCCTTGTGATGGGAGTGAAGAGCAAGAGACTCAATGTAATTGGATTAGTCGGGGCAGCTGTCTCGGGTTCGATGTTGATGCTCATTCATGGCTACCTAATTCTATTTCGCGGGAATCGACTCTTTTGAATCAGCTTGATCTATTCCAGACATTCAGTGACAATTCAGGAACACCTCTCCCCGCTCAGAAATTTCAGAGTGAGGTGACCCCATGCGCTCAGCAAACACCTACCATCAGTCGAAACAGGTTTTTTCCCTTCTGACCATCTGCCTGATGTGCGCTTCAGCGTCCGCATTGTTAGCACAATCCGGACGCAAGCAGACAGAAACAGCTTCGCCGACAGTCCCCCAGGCAGGACGAGATGACAAAAGAGATCAGGTGCCACCACCTGCCTTTATCGTCCTCACGAGTGCCCCAGAAAGATCGCGGTATACAGGCGCTCATGCTGGCTACGCTCAACCGCCGAGCCTTGAATATCAAGCCCGCGGCGGCTGTCTGCTGGCATTGAGAAAGATCCGCGGCGCGAAAGTGTCCGAGGATGAAGATGTCGCACGGTGGGAGGCGAGAGAGACTGCGCGAACGGAAAACAAAGCCTGGGTAATATGGATGGAACTGAGGTGGGACAAGACGATCTCAACCTATGATCCAACTCCGTTCAGGTTGCGCTATCTGCTGTTTGAGCCACGAACCGGAAGGATCGCGGCCAGCGGCGTCGGCAGGGGTGTTAAGCACGCTTGGGGTAAAGGGCAGCCTCTAAACATCAGTCTGGAGGAGCAGCTGCGTCAGGCAGGGCGGGACATTGCTGCTCAAGTAGTGTCGGAGCTGAAAATCGGACAATGAGCTGAAGCTCCTACCGCTCAATTGCCCAAAGCTTTTGAGATCCTGCTATAAGTCTTTCGATAACCTGCCCGGGTCGTATTGCCTTCAAATGAGTCGAGAGAGATTATGGCAACCTCAATCAAGAGAGAGAGTGTGACACTGTACGCAGGCTATCATCAGTTTCACTTAAAGGATGAACAAGCCCTGGGCAGCACCGGTGCAACTGATTTTTGGACCGCCGAAGCATTCAACAACATGCTGGCTGTTAATCCTGGAATCGTGGGCGTAACGACTGGCTCCTACGGAGACGTTCCCGTTGAGGTAGAAGTGTACGAATCAGACCCGGGCAATGAATCCGATGGTTGGGACCACATAGTTGAAGCCGGTATCGATCTAGGCAGTGGAAATCTACTCCTCTGTGGTTGCCCCGATCCAGAAGAGGTTGGCCGGCTCAATCTGGCACCGGGAAAATATCGGCTAAGAGTCTGCTATGGGAACCTGGATTCGGTTATCGATGAGGAGGGCCAGGATCACTATACGGTGCGCCTTTGGCCTGACAATTTCTCAGAGCCCGAAGTGTTGAAGCGATGGAAACCGCAAGTACAGAAGTAGTGGTTTGGTATCGCCGCCGAGAAACTAAACGTTCGAACACTATCAAAGGGAAACACAGTATGCGTAGTCTCACAATCTTCAGTCTGGTCACTCTGCTTTCGGTAGCTACTGCTTTTTCCCAGCGAACTAGTCCACCATCCAAGGCCGAGTTGGCGATGATTACCGAAAGAGGTAGACAGTTAGCGGATTACGATGTTGCCGCGTGGTTTGCCAGTGATGCGGTGGTCGCGTTGAAACCCGAAGCGGGCAGCGTTTCTCGCTACATTGCCAGGAAGACTGGTGAGTCATGGGTTGTGTCTTTTGGGAGGTTGAACGAAAAGCGCGATAAGTTCCTCATTGCGTACGAAGCTACTCAAGGTACGAACGCAAAAGAATTCAAGGCGAAGAGATTTGAAACTCCGAAGGAAGACTCGGGCTTTTTACTCAACGCCGCAAAAGCCATCGAGATCTCATTGGCAGACTTCGAGGGTGCTCCCCGACCTTACAACGTTGCCGCTCTGCCGGCCAATTCAAATCAAGTGTTCGTGTATGTGGTTCCTGCCCAAACCAAACACGGAACGTATCCGTTGGGAGGAGATGCCCGATATCTGGTTTCACAGGACGGTTCCAAGATTATCGAAAAGCGGCAGTTACATGTCTCGATCATCGAGTTTTCAACGTCACCAGACACTAAGCAAGTGGGAGGTTGGCACACGGCAGTCCTTGATGATATTCCCGAAGACACCGATGTATTTCACGTGTTGAGCAGACAGCCATCGGTGCCTGAGTGGATCGGTACCAAGCAATACGTCTTCCGAATTGAAACTGATGGGACAATCAACTATCTAATGACGACTGAGGAATTCAAGAAGATAAAAGAGAAGTAACTCATCTGAGTGGCAAGCAATCGTGACTCAATAATATGGCACGTTTGGACATCGCCCGCCAACGGCTCCACGGCCAACGCATTAGTAAGACTTCATTCAGAAAGCCGCACGAGGTCGTGAGCTGGCTGGTAGCGGTCCAGGCACAGGACTACGCCGGCGCGAAATGGGCACTCGGACTGCGTATGCAGGGGGCAACTGACGACGACATCGATCAAGCCTTCGCCGATGGATCGATTCTTCGCACACATCTGATGCGGCCCACCTGGCATTTTGTTACACCCGCCGACATACGTTGGATGTTGAAGCTCACCGCTCCGCGAGTCCACGCCGCCAATGCCTTCATTTATCGCCAGCTGGAGTTGGACGGCACCACTTTCAAGCGGAGTAACGCGACGCTAACCAAAGCATTGCGAAACGGCAAGCAACTTACTCGCGATGAATTGCGAGACGTGCTTAAGAAGGCGGGCATTGCGGCTGATGATCGATTGCGATTGGCCTATATCATGATGTATGCGGAATTGACCGGAGTGGTCTGCAGCGGCGCCCGGCGCGGAAAACAATTCACCTACGCTCTACTGGATGAACGTGCCCCACATACCAGGACCCTGGAGCGCGAGGAGGCACTGGCTGAACTCGCCGGTCGTTACTTTGTCAGTCGGGGGCCGGCAACTGTCCAGGATTTTGCGAAGTGGTCAGGGTTGACGGTCAACGATGCCAGGTGTGGTTTGGAAATGGTAAAAGCTCAACTGCGGCATGAAACGATAGACAGTCAAGGGTACTGGCTTTCCAAGTCGCGACCACCTGCAAAACAAGTATCGCCGACTGCCCAGTTATTGCCGATCTATGACGAATACATTTCGGGCTACAAGGATCGCAGTGCCATAGGTACAGCTGAGGTCGGCGCCAGACTGACGGCGCTGGGCAACGATCTGAATTATATCATTGTGATCGATGGGCGGATCGTAGGCGCCTGGAAACGCACACTCAGAAGAGATGAAGTGATCATCCAAACCAACCTCCTTACTCGAATAACAAAAGCCGAACACCGAGCTATCTCCGAGGCAGCTCAGAGATACGGTGACTTTGTCGAACGGCCAGTGCGCCTGGCATCTGTTTCATGAGGCCGAGGGGCCTCGAAAGGCTACGCAATGAAAGTACACTTCATCTTCGTTGCTCTCTTACTTGCCACAGCATCGGTTGTTTTCGGACCACAGTCTGGAAGGACCCAACAGGAGTTGCTGAGGGCCAACCAGGAATACGACGATGCTCTAGTGCGGGGTGATGCGGCGGCTCTCGACCTTATCTATTCGGACGATTTCATCTACACAACTCCTGACGGTGACGTACGCGACAAAGCGCAACAACTCGCTTTCACGAGGTCTGGTGACCTCAAGCTTGAGGTTGGACGCAGCGATGATGTAAGAGTGCGCCTCTATGGGAATACGGCTGTGATGACGGGTCGCTTTAGAGCCAGAGGTAAGTTTAGGGACCGGAATATCGATATTCGCGAACGATATACTGCCCTCTGGGTAAAAAGTCGAGGGCGGTGGTCGCTGGTTGCCGAGCAGGGAAATTTCATCAAGCAGCAATGACTCACAAAGAGAAGGCGCATTCCTCGGTGAGGCTAACAGAATTACTTCTCCTCTTGTCGTTCTTTTGCGTCAATGCGTTGACCATCGAAGCAAGAGCGCAGACAACCACGAGGCCGTCGTTTGATGTCCTGCATTACGACGCTCAGGTTGAACCCGACATCATGAACCAGACGGTCACCGGAAAAGTCCTGATACGCCTGATCTCACGCGCAGATAATCTGGCAAC
>JAMQPI010000627.1 GCA_023717565.1 Pyrinomonadaceae bacterium
CCCTGTTGGGAACGGCGACGAAGGGTCTCGTGGACCCTTCATGCGGAAGCGAGTATCTACGAAGAGCCCGGTGCGGGAAAACTGCACGCCGGGATCTGCGCGGGGGCTGTCAGGCGACTGACAGTCCTACCGCGATCGGCAAATGGTTCTGTGGTTGAGCGATATTTAGACAGATGTACCGCATTTGTTATACTTCCCCAAACTGAATGGTGATTCATTTTTAACGGACCTGCGCGAGGATCAATTTCATGGAACGTGAAACGCTGGAAATGGATGTCGTCTTTGTCGGTGGTGGACCGGCGAATTTGAGTGGCGCTTTGCATCTTGCACGTTTGATTAAGAGCCACAATGAAGCGGTCGCAAAAGGAGAGCGTCCGGAAAAGGCGCTTGGTGAAATCGAGATCGGAGTCATTGAGAAAGGCGCCTCAGTCGGGGCTCATATTCTCTCCGGAGCAGTTATGGATCCGCGAGCCCTCAGAGAATTGATTCCTGACTTCATCGAACAAGGCGCTCCGGTTGAATCTCCGGTCAAAGAAGACTACTTCCTTTATCTGACGGAGAAGCGGGCGATTCGATCTCCCATAACACCTCCGCCGCTCAAGAATCATGGTTACTACATTGTTTCCTTGAACCGTCTCACAGCTTGGCTGGGCGAGAAATGTGAGGAGGCGGGTGTGAATGTCTTCCCGGAGTTTCCCGGTGCAGACGTCCTTTACGATGCGGATGACCGCGTGATTGGTGTTCGTACGGGCGATAAAGGTATCGACAAGGAAGGGAAGCGGAAGGCCAACTTCGAGCCGGGCGTTGATCTGCATGCGAAGGTAACCGTTCTCGGTGAGGGACCTCGCGGTTCGTTAACCAAGAAACTCACCGAACGGCTCGGTCTGGACGAGGGCCGGGAACCACAAGTCTACAGTATTGGGGTAAAGGAGTTGTGGGAACTGCCGGATGATCGCTATCCAACCGGCCGCGTGACCCACACCTTGGGTTTCCCGTCCGATGCTCACACTTACGGCGGCGGTTGGATCTACGGAATGCAGAACCGCATTCTCAATATCGGCTATGTCACCGGTCTCGATTATCAAGATCCACTGCTCGACCCGCACGCGGAGTTTCAACGGTTCAAGTCACATCCGTTCCTCTCGCGGCTACTCGACGGTGGCAAGATGATCCGCTACGGAGCCAAGACAATCGCCGCCGGCGGCTATTTCGCGATGCCGAGAATCTACGCCGACGGGGTTTTACTGGTGGGTGATTGTGCCGGGTTTCTTAACTCTCAGCGACTCAAGGGAATTCATTCAGCGATCAAGAGCGGCATGTTGGCCGCGGAAGCCATTTTCGAAGCTCTATTGGCAGGGGACTACTCAACCCGTCAACTCCAGCGGTATGAGCAACTCATCAATGACAGTTGGATCATTCCGGAGTTGCGCAAGGTAAGGAATTTTCACGCGGGCTTCAAGCATGGGCGCTGGCTGGGATTGGTAAACACCGGGCTGCAGTTCATTACCGGAGGGCGGTCCTGGGGTATTCTCGATCGGAGCAAAGCGGAGCCTGGACATGAGGTGATGAAGAAGCTCTCAGCTTACGGATATCACGGCGACAAAATAGAACAGCGCTACAACGGGTTTCGATTCGACGGCAAGACGACATTCAACAAGCTCACCGACGTTTACCATGCCGCGGTCGGACACGACGAAGATCAGCCCGCACACCTGCATGTTCTGGACACCAACATCTGTTCCACTCGATGCGCGGAGGAATATGGCAACCCTTGCCAACGTTTTTGTCCGGCAGCGGTTTACGAGATGGTTGATGATGGAACGAACGGCCGGCGCAAACTTCAAATCAACTTCTCAAACTGCGTCCACTGCAAAACGTGCGACATCATGGATCCCTACCAGATTATCAATTGGGTGACCCCGGAGGGCGGTGGCGGTCCGGACTACAAAGGAATGTAGGGCTGGCTGGCCGAGCCTAAGGTTAGTAATTAAGCTTTGAGCGAATTGAAAGAGTCGCGATTGCCTGCGGGTAATCCGAATTTTCTCAATCTACTCTTCCACCAGGCAAGTTTGATTGATCCGATACATTTGCCTTGCGGGAATCCTCAGACGGCACTAGTCTCGGTATTTCAGATGCAGGTGCGCACCTAATGTCTCACTTTGAAACGCGAAGGTCCAAGAAATTGCATCGTCTGAGGAGCATGGTCCAGGACCATTGTGGCATACCGTGTCGGTATTAGAGAGAAACCTCGCCGAACGACGATGAAGGATCAAGTTTTGGCTGGAGCAGCAAAAGACCAGGAGCCAGGCAGGTAGTTGCCGGGCGCAGTCGATAAGGAGAGGAGCGATGAAACTTTCCAAGTTATGCACGATTCTGTTCGCGCTGGTGGGATTGGCAATCACCGCTTGTAGCCTGCACCAACCAAAGAGTGGTCCTGGATCAAGCAGCGGCAGTTCCTCCAAAAACACTACTGCGTTCACTCCCTCAAGCGATGCTCGCAAGGATCTGGGTGACGCGCTGCGCAAGTTGAAGACGGCCTATCCGTATCGGCTGACCGAATCCACTTCGGCAACGGCGAACGGCCAGATAGCCATGCCCGAAAGCACCCGCATGGTTGAATTCGCAGCACCTGATCGATCGCACATGAAATGGACCGGCGGAACGGCCGGCGACCTGGAGCAGATCACGATCGGCGAGAAGCGCTACTCGAATTCCGGAGGTAAGTGGGCTGAGGAATCCGGCCCTTCCATGTCTCAAAGAGTAAAGCGGGGAGAGGAATTCGCAAATAAACTCGGCGAGATGATCAAAGAAGTGAAGTACGTTGGCCCGGAAGCCGTCAACAGCCTGCCCTGTTACGCCTATACCTACACGATGGAGACAACTCTGTCAGGCCAGATCTACGTCGGCACGGGTAAGGCCTGGATCGGTGCGGCCGATGGTCTACCTCATCAGAATGACTCAGAATTCAAAGTCGCCACTTACGGACAAAAGTCTCACATCGTTTACGAATACAACGTCAGCATCAAAATTGAGAAACCGCCGATTTAATGGAAGGCGGTCATTTTTCGCTCACGTCACTCTTCGCGGGGTTAGACGATACAGCGTCCTTCCGATGAACTCGATAGGAAACAGATGGATGATCAACAACACTACTTGTTAGGCGGAGTTGTTACTTTTCCTCGTCTTCTTCGGTAACCGTAAAGTTCACCTTACCGCGGATGACCTCTTCCAGGGCGATGCGAGTGGGCTTGTGCTTCACCGGATCAATTTCGATGCGGGGGCGGGCACCGCGCTGCAGCTGTTTGCTTCTCTTAGCGGCGAGAATGATGAGCCGATACTTGGAATCGACTTCCGGGGCCTGAATCTCATCTAAAGCATTTTCAAGATCTGTGTTTGTTGTTGGTACCATGTCTGTTGTCCTCCCGCCAATATTTAGTTCAATTAGTTATTCACCAGTCAGCGTCCGAACATTCGGGGCGAATGCTCGGTTGCGGACCTTTAGGACTACACGTCCGGTAGTTAATTCAGTTTAGGAAAAACTCTCGACGACCTGCTTGATTGCAGGCTCCTGGCGAGCACGTCCTGCCCTCTCGGCCTCGATGATGCAGCTCAGCTGTCCGGCCGCTCTTTCCACTTCATCGTTAATGATCACGTAGTCAAACTCTTTGTAGTGCTTCAATTCCGCGGGTGCGTTCTTGAGTCGTAGCTCCAGTTCTTCTGGCGAATCCGTTCCCCGGGCTACTAACCGCTGCCTCAATATCTCAATCGAGGGCGGCAGAATAAAAATGCTGACTGAATCTGTCACCAATTCACGGACACTCTTTGCCCCTTGTACGTCCACTTCGAGAATGATGTCTCGTCCTTCACGCACGTCGCGAAAAACCTGCTCGCGGCTGGTTCCGTAGAGCTTGCCGTGCACATGTGCCCATTCCAGAAATTCACCAGCTGTTACCATCGCATCAAACTCCTCCGGTGTCACGAAGAAGTATTCGCGTCCCTCGACCTCGCCATTACGCGGTGCGCGAGTGGTGTACGAAACAGAGTAACTAAGGTTTCCCTGCTTCAACACCCGTTGAACGAGCGTGCCTTTCCCGCCGCCGGAAGGAGAACTCACGACGAAAAGAATTCCCGGCGTCTCTCCAGGAGCAGCCGTGTCAGGTCGATTAAGCTTTTTCTGTTTACTCGACATTCTGGACCTGTTCGCGCAGTTTCTCCACCTCAGCCTTGATTCCTAGCGCGGCCTCTTTGATTGAGAGCTCGGTCGATTTCGATAGGGTCGTATTTGCTTCCCGATTCAGTTCCTGCAGCAGAAAGTCGAGCATCTTGCCGGTCTCGCTGGTGGAATCGAGCGCCTCGCGAAATTGGATCAGATGACTGCGAAGGCGAACCATCTCTTCGCTGACGTCACTCCGGTCAGCCAGATAGGCGACCTCCTGAGCCATTCGTGAAGGATCCAGCTCTACCAGTTGACTTTCTCGATTGAACAGCTCCCCAATCCGTTTTTGCAACCGCTGCCGATAGGTTTCAACCAATCCGCTCGCCGCCGCTTCAATAACCGGAACCAGAGCTTCAATAGTGTCGACACGTTCGCGCATCTCTTTGCGCAGCGTCTCGCCTTCCTGGGCACGCATTTTTTCGAGCTCCGCCAGCGCTTCATCGAGGGCGCGCTCAATGCCTTCGATCATGCTTTCACTGACGCCGTCGCGGGCGTTTTGTAGCGCTCCCGGAAGCCGGGCCAATACATTGATGTCCAACTCGCCGGCGATCCCAAATTCCTGTTGCATTTGTCTCAGGGCGTTTACATAACCAGTAATCAGCGGACGATTCAACTCGTAGGCAACCTGGGACGTGCGCTCAAACGTTACGGTGACGTCAACCCGCCCGCGCGAGAGCCGGGAACTGATGCGGCGTTTGATCTGCCCTTCGAGCGGGGACAGGTCTCCCCCCAGGCGCAGGTGCACATCGAGAAAGCGGTTGTTAACCGTCTTCAGATCGACGGACACGGAGAAATCATCTCCA
This sequence comes from Pyrinomonadaceae bacterium, assembly GCA_023717565.1. GTDB lineage: Bacteria > Acidobacteriota > Blastocatellia > Pyrinomonadales > Pyrinomonadaceae > PSRF01. The sequence goes on from JAMQPI010000627.1 coordinate 5,020, forward strand.
GTTGCCGAGCCACGTCCATATCCGGTCATTGATTTCATGGTTTTCTCGATTTAGATTTTAGATTTGTGATTCTAGATTTGTGAACTCTCTCCCATTAGAGTTATCTGCGCTCGCGTTATTGCGGCCATCACTCCAGACAATCGGCAATCAAAAATCTAAAATCACAAATCCAAAATCTCTTGACTGACTACTGTTCACTGACCACCGACAACTCTTCTTCCTTTTCCTCTTCTTCTTCGTCAGCAAATTGAAGCTCGTAGAGTTTCTTGTATTGGCCGCCTCGAGCCAGCAACGTTGTGTGGTTTCCCATTTCGATAATCCGACCGCCTTCCATTACCACGATGGTGTCGGCGCGACGAATGGTTGAAAGGCGGTGAGCGATAACGATGGTGGTGCGGTTGCGAACCAGATTAGCGATTGCGCGCTGCACGAAGCGTTCGGATTCCGCGTCCAGGGCCGAGGTAGCTTCATCCAAAATCAGCAGCGGCGCATCGACCAGGATCGAGCGCGCGATAGCCAGGCGTTGACGCTGCCCGCCTGAGAGAAAGACGCCTCGCTCTCCGACAATCGTTTCATAGCCGCGCGGTAGTTCCATAATGAAATCGTGTGCGAACGCGATGCGAGCAGCTTC
>JAMQPI010000509.1 GCA_023717565.1 Pyrinomonadaceae bacterium
GGAGATTTGGAACTGCTCTTTGACGTCCGGCATCTGCCGAATCCTCACTTTGTGCCTGACCTTAAACGCTTATCGGGTCACGATCGCCGCGTCGTCAAATACCTGAGGTCGCAACCTGAGGTCGAAGAAACTCTGCGACGCTTTAGCGAATTGGTTGATTACCTGTTGCCGCTCTATAAGCGTGAAGGAAAGTCGTATGTGACTGTTGGAATTGGCTGTACCGGTGGACGTCACCGTTCAGTCATGATTGCCAACGAGCTCGCGGCGAGACTGAGGCGAGCGGGGTTCGATGCTCACGCCGTCCATCGGGACGTCAAACTAGCTAGCCGCAGCGGATGAAACAGGATCCGCCATGGATCCACATGCATGGCGGGCCGATTGACAGGAGGACAGATGAGCACCAATCCGGAAACAAGCCCCGTCCGGGACGATCAACGCAAAGTTGCGGGGGTCATTGTCACTCACGGCCATCTGGCAGGTGAACTGCTGGCGGCGGCGGAGATGATTATCGGTCCGGTTTCCCACATCACCGCTGTTTCTATCGGTTGGCATGACGACGTCGACGCCGCCCGCGACGAAGTGCAGCGCGCCATAACCAGCGTTTCACAAGGCGCCGGCGTGTTGCTGATGACCGACATGTTTGGCGGCACCCCAACGAACATCGCATCGATGTTCCTTGAAGACGGCAAAGTGGAGGTCATCACCGGGATAAACCTGCCGATGGTCATCAAACTCGGTAGCCCGGGCCCGGGATCGTTGAACGAGATTGCCCGCCGCGTTTGCGAGCTCGGACGCCAGGGCATTTATGTGGCGGGAGATCTACTCATGCCACAGAAGAGCGGAAAGGATTAGATGGTCGAACGCACGTTCACCGTTACCGGACAGCTCGGACTGCACGCCAGGGCAGCAGCAAAGGTGGTAAAGGTAGCCAGCTGCTTCGAAAGCAGCTTGCGGATTGAACGTAAAGAGGGCGGTCCCAGCGCTGACGCAAAATCAATCCTGAGTGTGCTGATGCTTGCGGCGAGTTGCGGGACCGAATTGCGGGCCATCGCCGAAGGCCCGGACGAAGAGAAAGCAATCGATGAGTTAGGCGAGTTATTCTCCGGCGGATTTGGGGAAACGTTCCAGGTCGCACCAGCCGCGCAGATGGAGCGTCCAGAGATTCGTTGGAAGGGTCTGGGAGTTTCTGAGGGGATTGTCATAGGCCGGGTGCTGCGGTTGCACAGCGGAACAAAATACGTATATCGCTCCCGGCTCGACGTGACGGAAATAGATCGTGAACTGCGCCGTTTTCGCGCAGCACTGCGTCTGGCCCGGCGTCAATTGACAGCAGTCAGAGAGCGGGCGGCGAAGGACCTGGGCCAGAACCACGCTTACGTCTTTGATGCTCACCTGCTTCTGGTGGACGACGAAAAACTGGTTGGTGATGTCGAGAAGCACATCTCTCAGGAGCATGCCAACGCTGAGTGGGCCGTAAGAGTGGTAGGCGATCAACTCATTACCAGGTACTCGGAGATTGAAGACAACTACCTGCGCGAACGCGAGTCTGACATTGAAGATGTTGTCCAGCGCTTGCTCATGGCCTTGAGTGGAGAACGCCGGCCGCTGCGCAAGCTTTCAAAAGACTCGGTGATTGTGTCGCAAGATCTTCTCCCTTCGGCAGTAGCTGAGCTGGATTTTGACTACGCCCGGGCAATTGCCACAGACACCGGCGGATGGACTTCCCACACTGCGATAATTGCCCGCGGCCTCGGCATCCCCGCCGTCGTGGGTCTTCGAGACTTTTTCCGCCGCGCCCGCACTGGTGATCAGATCATTGTCGATTCGTTGGGCGGAGAAGTAGTCCTTCATCCCTCGCCCGCGACCCTCGAACGATACTTATCGGAAGTTGTCAGACGCGCGACCAGTCGTTCACCCGAAGCGTCGCGAGCGGAAGATGGACCGCTCCGCACCGTCGATGGCCTGGAGATTCGAATGCGCGCCAATGTGGAAGTGCCTGCCGAATTTGCCGGCGTGCGCAGATACGGCGCCCGCGGCATCGGGCTTTACCGATCCGAGTTCTTGCTTTCCCGCGGCGGGGTCATGGTTTCCGAAGATGATCAGTACGCGTCCTATGCTGAGATTGCCAAACTTGCAGGTGTTGACGGCGCAATTGTTCGTCTTTTTGACGTGGGTGGCGAGAATGCGGGCGATCTCATGGCTGAACCGGAGCGAAACCCCGCGCTGGGTCTGCGCGGGATCCGATTCGGATTGTTCCACAAAGAGATCATGCGCACTCAGGTGCGAGCGATCCTGCGGGCAGCGGCGGAGGGCCGTCTCGACATTGTGCTGCCAATGGTGGCGGACGTCGGCGATGTTAGCAGCGCCAGGGTAATGATTGAGGAGGAAGAGGCCAGACTTGAAAAACAAGGGTTGCGGCACGGCCATGTTGGCATCGGGGCAATGATCGAGGTTCCTTCGGCGGTCTTGACTGCTGACAAGATTGCAGCGAACGTGGATTTTTTCGAACTGGGCACTAACGATCTGGTGCAATACACTCTAGCGGTAGATCGGAGTAGCGACCACGTTGCTGCCTGGTTTCGCACCCTGCACCCGTCCGTGTTGAGCAGTATCTACCAGAGCTTGAATGCGGCAAAGCATGCTGGTATTCCAGCGATAGTTTGCGGAGAGATGGCCTCGACTCCAGCGTACGCAGCTTTGCTGGTAGGGTTGGGCGCAGTCGACTTAAGCATGACACCGGCTTCCATCCCGCGAGTCCAGCGAGCACTTGCGAGAATAGACTCCCGGGACGCCAAGGCGATTGCCGCCGAGTCCCTGCAGTGTGCGACTGCTGACGAAGTCGAGCACCTCGTGCGAGAACGTTTTCAAGAACGTTGGGCCGAGATCTTTCCGCTCGAGAGCCTGCCGCAACCCAGGGAAGAGAAGTGAAGCGGAAGGAAAAAAAACCAATGAGCCTTGTGCATATCCTCGTTGGCAAATCGATTCTTGAAACGCTGCTGGTTGCTAGTCTCGCAGTCGTTTTCTTCCTCGATGCCTTTCCTCGTTTTCACGGATGGGGTGAAGCGACTCCCCAAGCCATCTCAGGATGGGTCGTAAACAACCGTGCTCCCTGGCATCGAGTCGAGGTTCAGCTTTTCGTTGATGATAAGTTTGCTGGCCGCGCAGTGGCGAACGAGTCTCGTACTGATGTGATGGCAGCAGGCTGGTCAAAAGATGAGTGGCATGGATACACTTTCCCAATTGGTTACCTGCCGGCGGGAGTCCATGAAGCTCGCGTGTATGCGTTACACGATAGCGGGCACGGTGCTCGGAAGACGTTGCAACTGGTGGGCGACCCTATACGTTTCGTGGTTTCTCAGGACGGCAAGCTTGCTCCCTTAGAGTCTGCTCTCAGTGAAACCAGTCCTACTATCCAGGTAAAGAATATTGACTGACGATCAGAATTCTGCACGCCTGTCCTCAAAAATCACAGAGCAAGGATTGGCCCTCTGGGAAGTGGCGGCGGTGATCACTTCCTGCCTCGTGGTGGAGTGGGCTGTGTTTCCCCTGGC
>JAMQPI010000541.1 GCA_023717565.1 Pyrinomonadaceae bacterium
GACAACGAGGTTCTTTCCTCAATGGCCAGGCGGATCTCATCCTCCCAATCCAGATCGTCCGGCGCGAAAGTGACCAGGCCCAGTTGGTCCGCACGTTCCGTGTCAAGTTTTGCTTTCTGAGCCAGGATCTCAACCACGCTGTCAGGCGTCGAGATGAAGCGCGACTGCAACCGAGTCAGTCCGTTGCTCATCGGCAAAGGACCGGCATTCAATTCGCTTACGGCAAGCTCGATGGTTTTATCCGGCTTGCTGAGCATGTAGGTCCGGTCTGAAGCGATCGCGAGCTCGAGTAAGTTGCCGGCGAAGCAACTACCTGGCTCAATCAAAGCAAAGAAGCTCTTGGCCGTGAGATCAAGCCGCCTCAGCACGCGCGCCATGTTCAAGGTGATTTCGCGGATCAGCCAATGGTCCCGATGTGCGGCGAGTGTCTGGTCGACAGCCAACACGTTGTCTATCAGTCCTTCAGTGCGAAGGCAGACCAGTCCCGTCTCCAGTTCGTTCACACGGAGATGCAGCAGGGCATCATCAAGTTCCCGATACGCCTGCAGCGGCCAATAGGAGTCACCGAGAGCCTGAACTTCTTCCGGGGTTGTCGGCAGACCCGACTCCGGACCGTGGATGGTCAAATCTACGTAACGCTGGTCGCGGTTCAGTTTCACCCTGACGTATTTGTACTCCCGACCATCAGCGGTGGATTCAAATGTCAGCGGATTGAGCTTTATGCCGGGCCCGGAATTCTTTTGACCATTCGCTTCGACGATCCTTTGTACGCGCGCATCCATTCCTTCCTGGAATTTGCTGGTGGGGAAGGAGTCGTCGATCAGTCCCCACTCTTTTGCCCGCTTACCTTTTAGACCCTCCGCCAGCGTTGAGAACACATCGGCGCGATCGCGGCGGATCTTTCGCTTATCCACCAGTCGCGTCAAACCTCCGGTGCCAGGCAACACTCCCAGCAGGGGGACTTCGGGAAGGGAAATGGCGGAGTTGCCGTCGTCGACCAGATAGATCTCGTCACAGGCGATTGCCAGTTCATAACCTCCACCCGAAGCTGTTCCATTGAGTGCGGCCACGAATTTCTGGCCCGAATGCTTTGAAGAGTCTTCAATCGAACAGCGCGTTTCATTGGTGAACTTACAGAAATTGACTTTGAAAGCGTGTGACGAAGTACCGAGCATGTAGATATTGGCGCCAGCGCAGAAGATACGCGGCTTAAGACTGGTGATCACGACCACCTGAACTTCCGGGTGCTCGAAGCGCAGACGCTGCACGGCATCGGCTAATTCGATGTCGACTCCCAGGTCATAGGAATTGAGCTTGAGCTTGTAGCCTTCGGCGAGCGTCTCATCTTCCTGGACGTCCATCGAAAGATTGGCTACCGGACCCGCGGTGCTAAGTTTCCAGTGTTTGTACTGATCGGGTGATGTCTGAAAGTTGACGGTCAAGTTGGCTCTCCAGAGAGTTTGAGTCTTGCGTGATCGACGCTGGGCGTAACGGGCATTTCTGGCCGTATTGCAGTCCTCTTCACGTTCGAACGTTCGTTCGAATCGGGCTGGATAATAGCTGCGGAGGTGTCCGAAGGTCAAGCTGGCCAAGTTGCTCGGTGAGATCCCGTAACCTGGCCTAACTCTAGTCTTTGGTGCAGCCATGCGAGAACAGTCATCGTAGAAACAGGCGTCGCAATAGCCACGGCCTCTGCCGCCTGATATGAGGACGAGCCGGTCAGCCGCTTATTTTCGCATGGGCCCTAGTGCGGGCTTTGCCCCTATCTGCTGACGTTCCTACGCTCTCAGAGTGGATCAAAGCTCTTAGTGATTCCTTATCATTCAACGGACGCGTCAGGAGACTCAGTGGGGCAAAGCCCGAACCTGGGCGCAGCCCGTCGAACAGTTGAAGTCGGTAGGGCGGAGCACAGCCACCGCCTCACATCGGGCGGCAAAGTCGTTGCCTCGAAATCGCCTAACTACATCAGTGGTTTGAGGCGATACTGAACTAGTATCCCTTCTGGGTCGTCCTTGACAGTTCCGCGGTACGGCGCGTAGGGTTGCGACTTTGGCGGGTACTTGTGGGATTCGTGGAGGCGAATCTGTTCTGGTGAATGGCGCGGTCTTCAAAACCGTCAGTGAGACTGTGAGAGCAGGCTCAGGTAGGTTCGATTCCTACACGCCTCCGCCAGAAGGCCAGGAGGCAGGCGGCAGGGGCAGACGGCAGGAAAGGCGCAAGGCGATTGGGGCCAAGGTGGTCCACCTCACGTAAGACTGATAATTGAAGGAGCGCGAAACTCCAGCGCTCAAAGGAACTCCTCACATGATCAGAGATTGGGTTGCACTCAACATGACCCCGGGCATCGGACCTCGCGCCGCTGCCAAACTCCTGGAACGCTTCGGTGCCGCTGAGGCCGTTTATGGTGCAACCAGGGCCGAACTGGAAAAGTTACGGCTCTTGCCGGAAGCTGTCGATAGCATCATTGCTCGCGACCTGTTTGAAAACGCCGAAGCCGAGATTGAAAACGTCAGGAAATTCGGCGCCGATCTTTTAATACTGGACGATGGCGTTTATCCCGCGATGTTGCGCGAGATCTTCGATCCACCAATCGCTCTCTACGTGAAGGGGGCCTGGGAAGAATGTCTGGATCAGCCTTGCGTGGCTATCGTCGGCTCGCGGAGATGTTCGACGTACGGGCAGAACACGGCTTTGATGCTGGCGCGTGATTTGGCCCAGAGGGGAGTTACCGTAGTTTCGGGCTTCGCGCGAGGAATCGATGCCTCAGCTCACCGCGGCGCACTCGAAGGCGGTGGTCGTACGGTGGCTGTGCTGGGTACCGGGATTGACCGGGTCTATCCGCGCGATCATAGAAGACTGGCGGACGAGATTCTTGAGCACGGGGGCGCAGTAGTTACGCAGTTTCCGTTTGGCACTCCACCTGTGTCAGAAAACTTTCCGTATCGTAACCGCATCATTAGTGGCCTTAGCCTTGGCGTGGTGGTGATTGAGGCTGCGGAAAACTCCGGATCTTTGATTACGGCACGGTTGGCGATGGAGCAAAACAGGGAAGTCTTTGCGGTCCCGGGCAACATTACCTCGCGTAACTCGTTCGGCACCAATTACCTGATCAAAGGGGCGGGCGCGAAGTTGGTGCAGCAGTGGCAGGACATCGCCGGCGAGTTGCCGCCGCAAATCGCTGCGAGGTTGTTGCCGCCCCCATTTGGAGAGAACAAGAAAGACAAGTCGCTGGCGGATCGGCTTTCCCTGGTGCCGCACGGGCTTTCAAATTCCGAGACCTTAGTTTTAAAGCTATTGGCGGCAGATATTCCGCAGCACATCGATTCGCTCGTGGACCGGAGTAAGCTATCGATTTCAGATTTAACCGCCGCGCTGTTAGCTTTAGAGATGCGCGAACTGGTCCGGGCCCTTCCCGGAAAGTGTTTTGTGAGGAAGATGTGAACTAAGAACATGGCAAAGAATCTAGTAATAGTTGAATCGCCGGCGAAGGCGAAGACAATCAATAAGTATTTGGGAAAGGACTATCTGGTTAAAGCCTCGATAGGCCACATCAAAGATCTACCTTCCAAAGGGCTTGGCGTTGATGTCGAAGATGATTTCAAACCAACCTACGAAGTAATTCCAGACTCTCGCAAGCGCAACAACAAGAGAATTGTGGCTGAGCTTAAGAAGGCCGCCAAAGATGCAGACGCCGTGTATCTTGCAGCTGACCCGGATCGCGAAGGCGAAGCCATTTGCCAGCATCTGGCCGAAGAGATAGTTCCTAAACGTCCCGCCAAGCCCACCTATCGGGTGATGTTCAATGAAATCACCAAACGCGCCGTAAATGCGGCGTTTGATAATCCGGGAAAAATCGATGGCAACCTCGTAGACGCACAACAGGCTCGTCGGATTCTGGATCGGCTGGTGGGTTACAAAGTTTCACCGCTTCTCTGTCGCACAATCGGAGGCCGACTTAGCGCCGGTCGGGTTCAATCAGTCGCCCTGAGGATTGTGGTTGAGCGTGAACGGGAAATCGAAAAATTCCTGAAAACGGAGTACTGGACCATCGTCGCCAACGTAGCAGCGAAACTGCCGCCGGCGTTTGATGCCAGGCTTTTGAAGGTTGGCGAGCAGACCGTCAAGACCAGCGGTTTCGATCAGGAAACCAAGAAGAACGAGATTCTGATAAACGAAGAAGCCAGGGCCACAGAGATTGTGGCCGAGGCTGGGAAAGAACGCTTCGTTGTCAGTGAGGTGGCTACTAAAGAGCGAAAACGAAACCCGGTGCCGCCGTTTATAACTTCCAAGCTACAACAGGAAGCTTCGCGCAAGCTCGGTTTCGCGGTTAAGAGAACGATGATGCTGGCGCAGAAGCTCTACGAAGGTGTGGAGCTGGGGGCGGAAGGATCGGTTGGTCTGATTACCTACATGCGCACCGATTCGACCCGCGTTTCAGAAGCTGCGCTCGCCGAACTCCGTGATTTCATTGGCTCGCAGTACGGCCCCGCCTACTTGCCGGAGAAGGCAGTTCACTATCGTTCCAAGAAGGATGCGCAGGACGCACACGAGGCGATTCGACCAACCGAGGTGGTGCGCACTCCCGATTCCCTGGCCCAGTATCTGAACAAGGATGAGCTGAGATTGTACCGGCTTATCTGGCAGCGGACGGTTGCTTCGCAGATGACTTCCGCGATCTTCGATCAAACAACCATCGACATCAGCGCCGGTCGTTTTGTTTTCCGCGCCACAGGTTCGGTGCAGAAGTTCGACGGATTTCTGAAGCTCTACCAGGAGGGCCGCGACGAAAAGACTGAAGAAGACGAGGAAGCCGAACGCACTCTACCCATGGTCGAAAAGGGTGAGGTGCTGGATCTAAAAACGATAACTCCGGAGCAGCACTTCACTGAGCCGCCGCCGCGGTTTACGGAAGCGACCCTGGTCAAAGCGCTTGAGGAAAAAGGCATCGGCCGGCCGTCAACCTACGCGGCGATCATGACGACGATTCAGGATCGGGAATACGTTGAGAAACTGGAGGGTCGGTTTCATCCCACCGGCCTGGGCAAGACTGTAAACGATGTCCTGATCGACGGCGGGTTCGACGACCTTTTCAATGTCACCTACACGGCCCGCATGGAAGAGGAGCTCGATCACGTTGAGGAAGGAAAGCTCAAGTGGACCACCGCCCTGCATGAATTCTATGACAAGTTCAAGGACGATCTGGGCAAGTTCAAAACCTACACTGATGGGATCAAGAATGTAGACACACCCACGGACGAAGTTTGTCTCAAGTGTGAAACCAAGGGGATGGTCCAGAAGTTTGGGCGCTTCGGCAAGTATCTCAAGTGTCTGAATTGTGCGGCCACCCGTGACGCTGAGCCGAAGGCTGGAGCGGATGGCAGTCCCGCTGGAGACTCCAGCGCTGGAGCTAATGGATCTGAAGAACCGGAAGCGTGCGATCTTTGTGGCAAGCCCATGCAGCTCAAGCGCGGTCGTTTCGGTCAATTTCTGGGCTGTACCGGTTATCCCGAGTGCCGCAATATTCGCAAAATCTCAAAAGCCGGCGCTGTGGCCCCGGCGCCGATCCCGCTCGATGAGAAGTGCCCGGTCGACGATGCTCAACTGGTGAGACGGTTCGGGCGCTTCGGAGAGTTTATTTCTTGCTCAAACTATCCCAAGTGTAAATACATCAAGCAGGAAACAACGGGTGTAACGTGTCCGCGCGAGGGATGCGTAGGTGAGTTGGTCGTCAAGAAGTCGAAACGTGGAAAGACATTTTACGGTTGTTCGCAGTACCCCGCATGTGACTCGGTCTTCTGGAACAAGCCGGTGAAGGAAGCGTGTCCGAATTGCCAGGCGCCTTTCCTGCTGGAGAAGACCACCAAGAAACAGGGCACTTTCCGTTACTGCGCCAATGAAGAGTGCGCGTACAATTCGACCGAAACTGGCGCGGAGATCCCCAAGGTCAAGCCGACTAAAGTGCAGCCAGACCGCCCACCCGCTCGATCGTCCTGACGGTCATGAAACCTTCCAGCCGGCTAGCCTGTATAATGCGATTCCACATCGCTTTCGTTTCCTCGTGGATAAAACTACCTTGGTAAATTGAATCTTAGGAGAATGTAATCATGCTACGACGCTATGTCGCTCTGGCCCTGTTGGTGATCTTCGTGTTCTCGCAGAACGCGATGTTCGCGCAGCAAGGTGCTCAGATTTTGTCAGGTCCGCTGGCGGTTCGACCACTGCAGTCGAGTCAAACGCCGGCAAAGGATCCGAACGATCCCATCGAACGTATCAAGGACGAGGGGATGAATCGTTCACAGGTAATGCAGACGCTGAGTTACCTGACTGACGTAATAGGACCTCGTCTTACCAATTCGCCGGGAATGAAGAGAGCAAACGAATGGACCCGCGATCAAATGTCGAAGTGGGGCTTGCAGAACGCCCACCTTGAAGCGTGGGGACCATTTGGACGTGGCTGGACCTTAAAGCGATTTTCAGCGCAGGTGGTCGAGCCCCAGACAATACCGCTAATTGCCTATCCGAAAGCCTGGTCGCCGGGTACCAACGGACCGCTCACGGCCGAAGTAGTTTACTTCGACGCGAAAGACGAAGCGGACATGCAGCGATTCAAAGGCAAGCTAAAGGGAGCGATTGTCCTCACCTCAGTCATACGTGAAGTAAAAGCTCACTTCGATGCTCCGGGGACCCGCCTGAACGAAAAAGAGTTGTTGAGTCTGGCTGATGCACCTGAACCGAGAGGTGGAACCTCCCGGCGTTTTCAACTGAGTCCAGAATTGCGAGCCGCATTCGATCTGGTCGCCAAGAAGAATCTCTTCCTGCAGGAAGAAGGTGCTGCCGTGGTGATTGACCCCAGTCGTCTGGGCGATGGCGGAACGGTATTCGTGCAGTCTGCTTCCGTGCCACAACCATTATCGGGGGAACCGTTCGGTCCCAACTCACGCTCAATGCCCCCTTATGACAAGAGCGCCCCGAAGTTTGCACCGCAAATGGTGCTGGCAGTCGAACACTACAACCGCATCGTTCGGCTGCTTCAGGCTGGCGAAAAAGTGACAATGACAGTAGACCTGGGCGTCGAATGGCAGGATGCCGACCTCATGGGTTACAACACGATCGCGGAGATCCCGGGCACCGATCTAAAAGACGAGGTCGTGATGCTCGGCGGTCACATGGACTCTTGGCACTCCGGAACCGGCGCGACCGACAACGGCGCGGGCGTAGCGGTGGCCATGGAAGTCGTTCGTATTCTGCAAGCGTTAGGCCTGAAACCGCGTCGCACGATTCGCGTCGGATTGTGGTCAGGTGAGGAACAGGGGCTGTTGGGCTCGCGCGCCTACGTGGCTGAGCATTTCGGCCGATTTGAACCAACTTCAGCCGCAGCGGCCTCTCCTGCAACAAGTCCGACTCCGGCGCCCAAACTCTTGACGAAGCCTGAGTACGAAAAGTTTAGCGGTTACTTCAATCTCGACAATGGGACCGGAAAGATTCGTGGCGTGTACCTGCAGGGCAATGAAGGAGTGCGCCCCTTGTTCCGCGAGTGGTTGACGCCATTCCGCGACATGGGAGCGACCACGCTCTCGATCTCGAACACCGGTGGTACTGATCATTTGGCGTTCGATGCGATTGGTTTACCAGGCTTTCAGTTTATTCAGGATGAAATCGAATACGACACTCGCACCCACCACTCCAACCAGGATGTCTTCGATCGCATTCAGTCAGACGACATGAAACAGGCTGCGACCATCATGGCGGCGTTTGTCTACAAGGCAGCGACGCGAGATGAGAAACTGCCGCGCAAGTCGGTGCCCGGTCGCTGATGCGTTCGAGTTGGGAAGCGCTGCAGAGTAGGCTGTGTGAGAAACTCAAAACCCACCAACGGAAGAGAGGTTGAGTTTTCAGACACTCTCCGTAAGTTGGTGGGATTTCTGATCACGGTAAAAAAAAGCGGGCCCTGATGGGCCCGCTCTTCATCTATGAAGTGTGCTGCGGGTCAGTTCGGTTTACGTTCAAGCTCCGGTTCATAGGTGCTCGTGCGCGGACGCATACTCGCTCCGGGTGCCTCCTGAGTAGCACTTTTGTCCGAAAGATCGGCGCCGATCAGATCGCGAATTTTACTAATCAAGAGAGGCAAGACCACTGTTTGCGCCATGGTGGAGAGTTCTTCGAGCAGCCGATCGCCGAGAGTACCGACCTCCTGATGTAGGCGATCATAAGCCCGGGTCTCTTTAAACCGCTCCAGCAAACCGGGACCTTCATCCTCTCCATTCGCCTTTTCCGCAGCATCGAGACTTGCTGACAAAGGTGTGTGAGACCGCCCGGTGATTGGCTCGCCGGCGTAAGCGTGTTGTTCCGAGGGAACATATCTTCCCGATCGGGACTCTTCGTCCTGAATTGTGGAAGCAATGCAATAGCCGACGCAAAAACCAACACCCGCCGCTCCCAGGCTCCAAGCGACCGGACGTTTCTTGAATTGTTCACGCCAATCGAGCGCGTCCTTAACGTCTTCGTATTGGTGCACAACTGTCTCCTTTGATTACGGTCTGCGAAGTTGAATCTCTTCTAGCGTCGGCTGCCGCGCAGAATAAGCCCGAGCACGAGTCCTGCGGCCGCCGAAATCAAGATGGCCTGGGTCGGGTTCTTTCGGGCGTACTCTTTGGCGTTCTCCGCAACTTCGCGAAAGTCCGCGTTCTGAAGTTCTTTGAGTTTGTCGCCTACGACTGAGACTCGGTCGCTCACGTAATCTTTCGCATGTGAAGCGGCTTCAGAAATCTTGTGACTGTAGTCCTGGGCGGTCTGAGAGAGCGCCGTGGCAGTCCCGGTTCCGCCGGCGTCGTAGCTGGAACCCGTACCTGTATTTGTTGCCGGGGAGTTTGGATTAAAGCCTTCTCGGTTTTGTGACATTTCGAAAATTCTCCTTCTTCAAGCTGGTTGTGAACCGCGCCTTCTCACTTGCATGGGCGCGTCGTTCGCAAAGTTACAAAAATCGCATCGAGCAAGAAACATGCCGACACTCTGCAAATGAATAAAACGAGTCTACATCAGTTTCTAGTGAAACGCCTGATGCGATGCAGTTGTTTCCTTGTTGTGAAAAGGTACAAGCCAACGATCATTGGGTCGGGAAACCATACAAAGCGACAAATGAGGGAGGCTACGACCTGGAGAACTGTAGATGGAAGCCCGAGTCATTGAGAATAAGTGGCTTGACAGCGAGTTCGCCATGATGGTAAGTAAGTACTTACTTTGGCGGGCCGAGCCGCCAAAAGCCTGACTTCAAAAACCAACTATGACGAAGGAATTTACCATTATTGTCCAGCCTGCCGTGCCGTCCTCGGGCGGCCGCATGGCTGGCGACGAACGGCGACTGCAGATCCTGCGAGTGGCCGTAAGTCTTTTTGCCCATGAGGGTTTCCGGGGCACCACCACCAAGAAAATTGCCCTGGCGGCCGGGGTTTCGGAGGCCATGGTCTTCCGTCACTACGCTAATAAGGAAGAGCTCTATACCGCTATTCTCGACCATAAGGCCTGCTCGGGTGATGCGATCAACCCGGAGTTGATGGTGGCCGACGCCCTCAAACGGAAGGACGATCGCGCCGTCTTCGAAGGACTGGCTTTTGGAGCCCTTGAACATCACGAGCGCGACCCCGAATTCCAGCGGCTGCTGCTCCATTCGGCGTTGGAGGGGCATGAACTCGCACAGATGTTCTTTGAAAAATTCGTGCGGCGTGTCTACGAGTTTCTGGGAGCTTATATTCGTGAGCGACAACGAGATGGCGCCATGATCAAGATCGATCCGGCAATTGTGGTGCGGGCGTTCATCGGCATGGTCATTCACCACTCGCTCAACAACAATCTTTGGGATCCGCAGCGCCGGCTGTTGAATCTCTCGAACGAGAGCGCGGCCAGGAATTTCACAGACATTCTTTTGGGAGGAATCAGTAGTAAGTCTGAACTGAAGGTCTCCAGGAAGGATCGCAAGGCGAATGGAAACGGTGCTCCAGCTAAAAGGTAACGGGATGTTTTCTTACAAGCTAACTCAAGTTGCTCTCATCGCTGTCGTCACGTTAACGCTCAGCGTGTTCGCGATCTCTTGCGGGGGTTCGAAGGCGAATGTCAGAAGCGAAGCAACTCCCGCGAATTCGCCGGCGGCGATTGAGGTGACCACAGCACAGGCGATCACGCGCGACTTGCCTCGCTTCTTTGAAGCGACGGGAAGTCTGGCCGGCGACCAGCAGACCGACGTGGCCCCTTCAATTGCGGGCAAGGTAGTTGCCGTGGGTGTGGAACTGGGGAGTTATGTTAGGCGGGGCCAAATGATCGTGCGACTTGATGACGTGGATTCCAAACTCCGGGTGGATCAAGCGCAGGCCCAGGTTGAGCAATCGCAAGCGACCCTGCGAGCGGCGGAAGAGAGGGTCGGGTTGCGACCTGGTCAGGCCTTTGATCCGAATCGGATCCCAGAGGTAGCCAACGCTCGAGTAGCTCTGGAGCTGGCTGAAAAAAACCTGCGGCGGTCCGAAAAGTTGATCGAATCGGGAGATGTCTCGCGTGCCTTATACGATCAGCAAAAAGCACAGCGCGATCAACTGAAGGAACAATATGAAGCGGCGCTGTCGTTCGCCCGGCAAAACTACGCAGCTGTGAATACTGCGCGCGCAAATGTCGCAAACGCCGAATCCCAGCTGGGGTTGGCCAGGCGGGCCCTCTCTTATGCGCTGGTTTTTTCCCCCATCGATGGCTACGTTGCCGAGCGCACAGCCGATCTGGGCGAGTATGTTTCTCCCACCACCAAGGTCGCGACGATTGTTCGCATTAATCCACTGCGCATTCGGATTGATATTCCCGAACAGGCAATCCCCGAAGTAACGGTAGGGCAATCGGTTTCGGTAACTACGAGTGCCTGGCCTGACAAAAATTTCAATGGTCGTATCGCCAGGATTTCTCCGAACGTGTCGGCCAGCTCGCGCACGTTGTCAATGGAGGCCGATATCGAAAACAGCTCAGGGGCCCTGAAACCGGGTCAGTTCGCGACCGTGCGCATTCTCCAGTCGCGTTCACAGCCGGCAGTGCTGATTCCGTCGCGGGCTGTGCTGACGGAGGCCGGAGTCAGTCGCGTTTTTGTTATCAAGAACGGACATGCCGAGCAGCGGCTGGTCCAGTTGGGGCAGTCTGAAAGCGACCTCGTGGAAGTGAAGAGCGGAGTCGCCTCCGGCGAACAGGTAGCCACCAGTAACGTCGAACAATTAACTGACGGGATAGCGGTAAGACAATAATGGATTTTTGATTTGCGATTTTGGATTTGTGATTTGAAAGAGCTGACTCGAGACCTCGACTGTTTTCAATCAAAAATCAAAAATCAAAAATCGCAAATATTAAAGCGGAGCTCTTGAGTGCAAAAATTAGCTGAAATTTGTGTCCGGCGTCCGGTTTTCGCGACGATGCTGATCCTGAGCCTGACCGTGGTCGGCCTCTTCTCGTACAGGTCGCTCGGCGTTGACCTCTTCCCTAAAATAGACTTACCGACAATCACAATCACGGTCGTTAATCCCGGCGCCTCTCCACAGGAGATAGAGACTGAAATCACTGACAAGGTTGAGGGCGCCGTCAACACCATCAGCGGTATCGATGAGCTCCGCTCGACTTCGGTCGAAGGAGTCTCCCAGGTCTTCATCACATTCCTCCTGGAGAAGAGCCCCGATATTGCCGCTCAGGAAGTTCGCAACAAGATTGATCTGATTGTTAACGATCTGCCGGTAACCGCCGAGCAACCGATTGTGCAGAAGCTGGATACAGATGCGGCGCCAGTCGTGCGCATCGCCGTTTCCGCTCCGCGTTCCTTACGCGAGGTCACGGACATAGCCGACAAGAAGATTAAAGAGCAGATTGAATCCATCAATGGCGTCGGCGAGGTGCAGATTATCGGTGGCCGCACTCGTGAGATACAGGTCTGGGTAGATCCAGATAAGTTGCGCGCCTTTAATGTCACCGTCGCCCAGGTGGCGAACGCTGTGCGGGCCCAAAACCTGGAAGTGCCAGGCGGGCGAGTTGACGAAGGCACGCGCGAACTGACTGTGCGCACGATGGGCCGGATCGTGAAGCCGGAGGAGTTCAATGATCTGGTAGTTGCCAATCGCGGCACTTATTCTGTCAAACTCAGTGATATTGGCTATGCGGAAGACGGCGCCGAGGAGCCGCGAACCGAAGCCCGCCTTAATGGCCAGCCGGCCGTTACTCTCATCGTCTCGAAGCAATCAGGCCAGAATACGGTGGCCATCGCAGATGCCGTGAAAGCGCGTCTGAAGGAAATTCAACCAAGCTTACCGCCGGGTTTCAAGACCCAGGTCGTCGGCGATCAGTCGGTATTCATCAAGGCCTCAATCCAATCGATCCGCACTCACCTGATCGAAGGCAGCATCCTGGCAGCCATCGTCGTTTTCATTTTCCTCTGGAGTTTTCGCTCGACTGCTATCGCGGCGCTGGCTATTCCCACATCGCTAATCGCCACGTTCGGATTGATGGCCGCGATGGGCTTTACGCTGAATCAGATCACGATGCTGGCGCTGACTCTGATGGTGGGTATTGTGATCGATGACGCAATCGTAGTTCTGGAGAACATCTTTCGTTTCATTGAAGAGAAAGGCATGGCTCCGTTCCAGGCGGCCATCGAAGGAACCAAAGAGATTGGCCTCGCTGTTATGGCCACCACGCTTTCGTTGCTGGCGGTGTTCTTGCCAGTAGGATTCATGGGCGGCATTACCGGCCGTTTCATGTCATCGTTTGGTTTCACCGCGTCGTTCGCGATTGCGGTCTCCCTGTTAGTTTCTTTCACGCTCACCCCGATGCTGTCGGCGCGCCTAATCAAGCGCAGCAAGGATCGGACTACGCCCGACGGACTGAAGCCGGTTCAGCGCGATTCGAAAGAGTCGCGGTTCTATCGTCCAATTGATCGCGGCTACACCCGCATGTTGACCTGGTCCATGACTCATCGCTGGGTGATTGTGGCGGCGTGTTTGCTCGTGATCGTAAGCATTGTCCCGCTGTTCATGTTTGTCGGGAAAAATTTCCTCCCGGTTGACGATCAATCGCAGTTTGAGCTCAACGTGCGCGCTCCCGAGGGCTCCACGTTAACCTCAACTTCGGCCCTCGCCGGCCGCATCGCCGCCGATATCCGCCAACTTCCCGGCGTGACCGATACCTTAACTACCATTGGCGGGGGTCAGCAGGAGCTGGTCAACGTCGCAACCATCTACGTCAAGCTGAAACCGATTGAGGAACGCAGCGTTACCCAGAATCAATTGATGCTGCGGACCCGCTCGGAAGTACTTGGCAAATATCTTAAAGAATTCCCGGGACAGCTGCGCACCAGCGTCCAACCGGTCGCCGCGATCTCAGGAGGCGGATTTCGCAACGCTGATATCCAGTACGTCATCAACGGGCCCGATCTGGATAGGCTCATAAAGTACTCCGACGAGATGCTAGCGAAGATGAAAACCATTCCGGACGTGGTTGATGCTGACTCGACTCTGGTTACGGGTAAGCCTGAGTTGCGGGTCGTCATCGACCGGGCCCGTGCCGCTGATCTCGGTGTCTCGGTCGGCGATATCGCGCAGGCGCTTAACACGCTGGTTGCCGGTCAGAAGGTGTCCACTTTCAACGCCGGCACTGACCAGTACAACGTTCGCGTTCGGGCTGTGGGAGAATTTCGCGCCAGCGTTGAAGGCCTGAAACGGATGATTGTGACTTCCGCGAAGATTGGCTGGGTCAGCCTCGACAACCTGGTGCGGATTGAGGAAGGCACCGGACCGTCGGCCATCGACCGTTTGAATCGTCAGCGTCAAGTGACGTTGCTGGCCAATGTAAAGCCAGGCGGATCGCAGGCGGCGGTTATTCAGAAGCTGGACGAGTTCAAAAGAGAGATGAAGATTGAGGGCGCGTACACGACCGGATTGGCAGGACGCTCCAAGGAACTCGGTCGCACCGCTTACTACTTCGGACTCGCTTTCCTCCTGTCTTTTGTTTTCATGTACATGGTGCTGGCTGCGCAGTTTGAGTCGTTCATTCACCCGGTCACCATTTTGTTGACGCTGCCACTGGCGATCCCTTTCGGCATCCTTTCATTACTGGTTACCGGACAGACAGTGAACATCTTTTCAGGATTGGGACTTTTACTGCTTTTCGGCGTCGTTAAGAAGAACGCAATTCTTCAGATCGACCATACCAACCAGCTGCGTGCTCAGGGGATGGAACGTTTCGAAGCAATCATTAAGGCCAACCGCGACCGCTTGCGGCCGATCCTGATGACCACTATCGCGCTAGTGGCAGGCATGTTGCCATTAACAATCTCGAGCGGCCCCGGATCGGGTACGAACCGCTCCATCGGAGTACTGGTTGTGGGGGGGCAGTCACTCTGTCTGCTGTTGACGCTGCTCGCGGTGCCAGTTTTCTATTCGCTCTTTGACGACCTCGCGCGCAGTCGAATTTGGAGCGTAATCGGTGCCAGTACGATCGGCGCGTTCGCCTGGATGAGGCGCAAGGGAGCGAGCGCCACCGCATCGCTCTTCAGTCTGGTAACGAGAGAGTAGTTACCTCGCAAGACGCAAAGTATGCAAAGACGCAAAGATGATTCAGACGTTCGATTGTGAGCAAGAAGCAGGTTATTAGAAGCCATGACTAAGAAGTTGTTACCGCTAACAGTTGTTTTCGCTCTTCTCTGCGCCATTGGTGCAGCGGGCCAGGAACCGACGCAGTCGCCAACTCCAGTGACTCCTTCCCTGATTGAGCAGAGTTTACAGGTCCCTCCCGTTGCTTCCGACTTTCGGACAGAGCCAAAACCCTTACCCCCACTCAACCGCGTCGGTGTGAATATGGAACAGCAACGACCGCTATCGCTGCGTGAGGCGCTGGCAGCAGCGCTGGAGAACAATAAAGACATCGAGGTGGCCAGGCAAAATGTAAAGATTGCTGAATTTGATTTGCAGGGCTCGCACGGCGCTTACGACCCGCGGTTCAATTCGTTCTCCTTTTTCGAGCGCAGCGAGACTCCCATCTCCAGTTTTTTAAGTGGTGGCTCGAACGGCACGGTTACCCAAAGCGACTTTACTAACACGGCGCGCCTCGAGGGTCTCACACCAAAACTGGGTGGCAGTTACCGGCTGGATTTCTCGTCTATCCGTCTGATTACGGACAACCAGTTTACCGGGCTTAGTCCTCAGTATCCGACCGCGCTTACTTTCAGTTATACGCAGCCCCTGCTGCGCGGACTCAAAGTTGACAACAATCGCCGGCTGATTGAGATTGCCAAAAAGAACCTCTCCCTCACCGATGCGCAATTCCGGCAGCGGGCTGTGGAAACAATAACCAGCGTGCAGCGTGCTTACTGGGACCTGGTCTTCGCGCTGAGAAATCTGCAAATCCAGCGGGACGCCGTGCGAGATGCGCGGAGCCAGCTGGAACACAACAAGCGTCTGGTGGTCGAAGGTGCGTTGGCGCCGATAGACGTCGTCGCAGTCGAGGCGCAGGTCGCCGGCTTCGAACAAACGCTTTTCACGGCTCTCGAAGAGGTGTCGCGCAGCGAAAACAACCTCAAGAACCTAATCGCCGAAAACCGGCAGTCCGAGATCTGGAGCGTGTCATTAATTCCGACTGATTCAGTCGATCTGGTGTCACCCAACGTGTCTCTTGCGGAAGCGATGAAGGCCGCAATGGACAACCGTGCGGAACTGCAGCAGTCGAACGTGGTGCGCGAAATCAATCAGATCGACCAGACGTTCTTTCGAGAACAGACCAAACCGCAAATCGATCTGGTGGGAAGTTACGGCGTGGTTGGGTTGGCGGGGGCGGTCAATACCGGCGCGATAAATCCCTTTGCCTCGACAGCGCAGATTCGTGACCGCGTAAATCTTCTGTCGGAGTTGGCTGGGATCCCGCCCCTGCCCACGCCACCCCCACAGACATTTCCCAGCGACTTGATTGGCGGCTACGGCCAATCGATCCAAAATTTGTTAAGTAATCAGTTCCGCAACTTCCGTGTGGGTGTGCAGATCAGTTTGCCTTTGCGTAACCGAACGGCTGAGGCACAGTTGGGGCGATCGTTGGTTGAGGGCCAGCGTATTGCAACTCAACGTGAGCAACTGGAGCAGACCATCCAGGTTGAAGTGAGAAACGCTTTGCAAGTGGTGCGGAGTGCGGAAGCGAGGCTGCGAGCGGCAGCTGCGGCACGCGATGCGAGTGAGCAACAGTACGCGAGTGAGCAAAGAAAGCTGGATGCCGGACAATCGACCGTGTTCCTGGTATTGGAACGGCAAACGGCCCTGACTACTGCTCGGGGCAATGAGCTACGTGCTCAAACAGATCTCAACAAGGCGTCCGCCGAATTGCAACGGGCAACCGGTAATGCCCTCACCGGGAATAACATCGCCGTGCGAGTGCGCTGATTTGGTTCAGAGCACCGCTTCCAGAATGAAGAACCCGCTGACGCAACCCAAAATCCCGAGGGCCACTGCCATGATGTACCACTGAATTAGTTTAGTTCGGCAAGCGCGGCAACGGGTTTTGGTCCAGGTCACGGGTCTGGCGCAATTCGGGCACTTCATTCTGTTGCCCCCGAGGCTTTCCAGCGGACCACCGTCCACAACGGCCAGTGATCGGACAACGCGACCTTCTTATCGATTCCATGCCCGGTGGCTTCCAGCCCGCGCAGCCAAATCCAATCCAGCTTCAGCCTGATCGGAATCAACATTACGGTTCGCAAGAAAGTCGACTTACCGTTAGCGAACGGAGTCGTGAAATGTTCGCCCACAAAAAGGTCGGAGGTTTTCTTCACCGCGGCAGGCTCCCAGGTATTTAGATCACCCAGAATAATCGCCCGCATGTGCTTAGGATGACGGGCGAGATCCTCTAGCACCGCCTTCGTTTGCTCGATCTTCTTGTCCACCGCCATTCTGTTTTCCGAGTGCACCGAATAGATTCGCAGGGGCGTCCCCCCAATATCAACGGTGGCACCAAGTGCTACTCGCCTCCGACCGCCCGGTCCAGCGTGCGGTAAAACGAGGCGACGCACAGCCGTCAGCGGGTAACTGCTCAGGATAGCGACTCCGGTCTCTTCTTCCATCCCGGCTTTGGGAGTTGGTGGTGCGGCCCACGCGTAGTGCCAGCCCAGTTTCTCAGCGATCGTTTTCACTGTATTCAGATTGCCGGTTCGTTTCTTGTTGCGGTCGACTTCCTGTAAGCCAGCAATACTGGCTCCAGATATTTCACTGTTGCCCTGGAGGTTTTGGATCAACTCGTTCAGGTCTTCGCCTCCTCGCCAGCGAATATTGTAAGAAACCACCTTGATTTCTGCCGGGGCCTTCGGGGCACCCGCAATGGTTGGCGCGCGGCCCGTTTCCAGCAATTCTGAATCAGAAGCGCGTGAGTCTCGGGGGAGAACGGCAGTAGCAGATAATATTGATGCGCAGAAAAGCGCGGGCAGACTGAGACGCAGTAATACTTTCAGCTGAGAACTTTTCATCTGAGCCGTGAAATCAGCAGGCTTTACGCGGATCCGTTGCATGACAATCAATCGGTCCTGAGATTCGGATGCTGCCTTAGATGCGTCGTTTCGGGTTACCGCTGTGCGCGGCGCTGCGCTGTGGCACTTTTTACGTTAAATCGCATTATAGGCCGCGACTTTGATCGCCGGAGTACTTCTGCGAATCCCGCTGTCTTAAATGCCGACGGTATCCCGTGCCATAGGAATGGATCGGGCATGCTCTCCATCGAGGGCTCGACCGGATAACCTTCCACGATCTTCGCGCCGCGCTCGGCAGCAAATTCAACGGCCGCCTTCAGCAGTTGTGGGGAGACACCCCTTCGCCGGTACGGTCTTTTGATAAACAAACATGAGATTGACCAAACCGCCTGATCATCGAGCGGTTTTAGAATTCTTGAACGCTCGAGCGCCACGTAGTCCTCGCGCGGCGCCACCGCGCACCATCCGACCGGTTCCTTGCCGACATATGCAAGTATGCCAGGCTCTCGATCTGCGGACACGATCTTCTTGAACGCCCTCTTGTTGCCCGCGCCTTTACCAGCGTCAAACCCCTTACGCGGCAAACGCCAGAACATGCACCAGCACCCACCGCAAGCCCCCCGCTCGCCGAACAATTCCTCCAGGTCGGACCAGCGCGCAGAAGTGCAGGGATGAAATTTCAGGTCGGGAAGTCGATTGGTTGGTTGCGCCATCTCCTAATCGGTTGAATTGCCGGGGAGCAGGGCTTCGCTCTTTATTGTCTGCGGACCCTGATCGTTGCAGATCGCGAATGAGGATCCTGCATACATCGTCACGCCGGCGTATTCGGCCTTCGCATTGAGAATATAGAAATTGATACCGAAGTTTGGATTTCCTTTGCTGTTAAGAAGTCTTTTCTCAATGGTATTTGCTTTGATGCGTTTGAGCGCCTCCATGCCGGCGTCTTTTGGATGGGCGCCGCGACGCATCTCCTCAACAATCAGGAACGAGCATAAGTTGTAGAGATTGGCTTCGCCTCGCCCGGTTGAACCGGCCGCGCCGACGCTGCTATCAACAAAAAGTCCCGCTCCGAGAATAGGGGAGTCGCCCACGCGGCCGGGAATCTTCCACGCCAGACCGCTGGTGGTGGTCACCCCGCAGATTTCGCCCTTTGAGTTAATGCCGTTGCAGTTGATGGTTCCGTAATAGTGGTCGCGGTCGATCAAGCCCTCGGCGACCATCTTCAAGCCCTCGCGATGCCAGACTTCCGCGCGAGTCTTAGGATCGAGATAGTGGGAAGGATCGGTGCGTCGCTTCCATTCCAGCCACAACTCTCGCGAGTGGTCGGTGTTGAGATCGTCTTCGATTTTGAACCCCATATTACGCGCAAACATCTGCGCGCCTTTGCCGACGATCAGATGGTGATCGGTAGTCTCCAGCACCGCTTTGGCCACTAGCGAAGGCGTGCGCACACCCTCCAGCGATGCCACCGCTCCGGCGCGTTTCTTCGGTCCATGCATGCAAGACGCATCAAGCTGCACTATCCCATCGGCATTTGGCAGGCCACCATATCCCACGCTGTCGTCCAGTGGATCGAGTTCGCAGAGGTTGACGCCGGCAATCACCGCATCAAGCACGTCCGCCCCCTGTGAGATCATGGTGAAGGCCTTTTGCACAGAGGTTACGTTGCCGTCGTGCTTGAAGCGGTTCCCGTTGGCAGAAGCAATGACCAGGGGTTTCACTCCACCCTGAACAACCAGGGCAGGGAACTGGCCCACCGCTGATTTATTAGCGGCAAGAGTTAGCCCCGCGACCGCGCCAGTTCGCATGAAATCACGACGTTTGATCTTTTTGCTCATTGGATTTCCATTCAAGAAGTTCAGAGTTCGAGCTTTAGCTTGTGGTTACGCCGGTACACATCCACCAGTGACCCGCCAACTAGCGGTCCCACTTCTTGCCATAGTCCAGGATCGGATATTCCTTCCAAATCTTTTTTGCGTATTCATGACCAACCTGTTCAAGAAACTCGCCCGCACTTGACCATGGCCAATCCTGCCAACGCTCTACATATCCGTGGTGTACCGCGTTATGGTGCACATAATTCAAAGTCGCTAAGAAGTGTCGTTCCGACTTCATGGCTCGCTCAAAACAGTTGTGCCAGACTTTTCGCCCACGACGGTTATCCTCTCCGTTCCACTTAAATGACGAGCGCCCATGGAATTGGCCAAGCCCCTTCCGCAGTTCTTTTATTCGATCAGTTTTGATTAGAGCGTGATAGTGGTTCGGGAGTATACACCACGCATAAATCTGCGAACAAAACTCTTCACAGATCTGAATCACTGATGTTTCGCATTCCGTCATTCGTTCAGCAGTGGTGCCAATCACAGCCTTATGCTCGTAGCACGCAGATGAAATCAGGTATTGACGTGCGCCGTCAAAATCCCGGTGGGGCGGCGAGTGCCACGGCAGATGACGTGAACGACGTAGTGCAAGGGCTTCTTGCTTCTGAACTTCGGTGAGCTTACGCCAGTTGTACATCGAGTCGTGAGGAGCGCGTGAGGCGCGCAGCAAGCTAAAGCTCGAACTCTGAACTACTTGAACTTTAAACCGCTTGGGTTATCAACGCAAGCTTTCCTTAATTCTTTCCGCGGTCTTTGGTCCAATACCTTCGACCATTTCCAACCCACCGCTGGCCACGAACTTCTTTAGTTCATCGAGCGACGAGACTTTGAACTTCTGATGAAGCAGGGCGGCAGTTTTTGGCCCAATGCCGGGGATCTCAAGTAAGTCCAGAATGGTCGCCGGCGTCTCGGTCGTGATTCGTTCCCACGCGTCGAAGGTTCCCCGATCCAGAAGTTCGACAATCTTTCCGGCGATCGCTTTGCCGACTCCGGGGATTGACTGTAACCCCGGGACACCCTCATTTGCCGCGATTGTTTTCAACGGCGTGGGCCATGTTTCGATGGCTTCGCCGGCATTGCGATAAGAGCGCAAGCGAAACGGATCGTCGCCGCGAATCTCCATCAGGGCCGCCAGACGATAGAAACTCCGGGCGATGGCTGGGTTGTCCATGAGTAGATTATGCCACGATCATTGTGCCCGTTCCCTTGTCGGTGAAAACTTCGGACAACAACGCATTGCGTTTAGTGCCGCTGATCACGTGCGCGGTGTGGACACCGCGGCGCAACAGTTCGGAAATGCTCTGGAGTTTGGGAATCATCCCGCCCGTAGCACTCCCGTCGTTGACCAGAGCATCTGCCTGATCGGCGGTCAGTTGTGAGAGTTTCGATTCGGGGTCGCCGGCCCGCAGATAGATGCCATCGACATCGGAAAGCAGAATCAGTTTCTCCGCTTTCAGTTGAATCGCTATTTCAGCGGCGATCGTGTCGGCATTGATATTGAACACCGTCCCCTCGGCGTCGGCGCCCAGCGAAGAGATGACGGGAAGGTACCCTTCCTTCAGCAGAACCATCAGCAAACGGGCGTTGATTTCCACGACGTCGCCGACGTGACCAAAATCGACATGGGAGCGTTCGCCGGTTTCGCGGTTGAGAACTTCCTTTGCGGGCCGGCGTTCTGCATGGACTATGTTTCCATCGATGCCTGACAGGCCGACTGCTTCGATACCTCGGTTACGCAATGCCGAAAGAATGTCTATGTTGATGGTTCCGGCAAAAACCATCTTGGCCATCTCGAGAGTCGCATCGTCCGTCACCCGTCGGCCGTTGATGATAGTTTGCTCGATGCCCATGCGCATCGCTAACTCGCTCAATTGCTTTCCGCCCCCGTGCACGACGCAAATGCGTATGCCGACCTGGTGAAGCAAGGCCAATTCCTCAGCCAACGAGCTGAGGTTGTCCTGATCCTCAGTCGCCTTACCTGACATTTTGACGACAAAAGTCTGGCCCTTGAAGCGCTGAATGTAGGGCAGGGCCTCGCGTAGTAAATCGAGCCGTAGCTGGTTGCCGATGTCGCTGGTTTCGCTCATATTCTAAGTTGTGAGTGCTGAGTACTGAGTGCTGAGTGCTGAGTACTGAGTGCTGAGTACTGAGTGCTGAGTACTGAGTGCTGAGTCAATGTCCCGTGATCGCTCAGTACTCAGCACTCAGTACTCAGCACTCAGTCTCAGTACTCAGCACCAGGCGTTAGTAGATGCGCTAGAATTGCCTTCTGGACGTGCAAGCGGTTTTCTGCCTCGTCGATCACCACTGACGCGGGGGAGTCAATTACTGCGTCGGTTACTATTACGTTTCGTCTCACCGGCAGGCAGTGCATGAAAATCGCTCTGTGTGTCAATGCCATTTTGGTTTCATCGACGATCCATTTCTCGCGATACCGGGCGCGTTCAGCAACGTCCTGCTCAGGTGCGCCATAGAACTGCTTCGAACCCCAACTCTTCGCGTAAACGACCTCAGCGCCCGCAAAAGCTTCGTCAATGTCGTTCGTTAGTCGCAGACTTCCCCCGGCTAATCTGGCCTCATGCCTGACTCTTGCCAACAATTCTTCGTCCAGTTCGTAGCCGGCAGGCTGAGCTACCACAACGTCATGGCCCATCTGGGCAGCAGCCAACGCAAAACTGTTAGGCACCGCCATCGGCAGCGGCTTCGGGTGCCAGGCCCAGGTCAAACTAACTTTCTTTCTCGCCACCCCGAGCTTTTCTCGAATCGTCATCATGTCGGCCAGCGCCTGACAAGGATGATGCATCGCCGATTCGAGATTGATGATCGGTACTTCGGAGTATTTTGCGAAGGGCTTGAGCACCGGATCTACTTGCTCCTCGCTCCAATCTTGCATCGCGGCGAACGTCCTGACGCCGATAGCCGCGACGTAGCGACCC
Source organism: Pyrinomonadaceae bacterium (assembly GCA_023717565.1). GTDB lineage: Bacteria > Acidobacteriota > Blastocatellia > Pyrinomonadales > Pyrinomonadaceae > PSRF01. Next base: position 22,320 of record JAMQPI010000541.1, read on the forward strand.
AGCACGCGCACAAACTCAGCCAGATGTTCTGTCTTATCGCCGTCCATCACCACTCCGTCTCGGTGTTCCAGCGTCCAGCTAGTCCCGCCCGGTTCCAGGACTACTGGATTTCCACCCAGTTCGTAGATACCGACCTGCATTGAGGCCCGCGTGCGCAAGCTGGGATTGAAGAACACCAGCGCCACTGAACGGCCCGCCAACGGTTGGGAAACGTCGGTGCCGTTCTTGAACAGCGACGCGGCAGCAATCAAGCGCTCGAGAGCTTCCTGCGAGTAGTCGGCAGTATTCAGAAAGTTCTTCATGTCTGGCATTGAGGCATCGGTCTATCAGGACGTTATCCGTTACCTTCTCATTCACCCGGAGGCCGTGTGAAAACGCAACGGAGTGTCATGAAGTCGGTACCGTGTGTCATGAAGTCAGTACCGTAGCGCGGTAGCGTCGGGTCAAACTCTCGTCACCACTCATCTTGTCTGTCGCGCACCGTTGACCCGACGCTACCGCGCTACGGTACTGACTTCATGACACGGCGGACCGCAGCCGACTTGGAAAAAAGTGCTCGAAAGAAACCCATCAAACTGATCAGACACCAGAAGGCCTCCATCAGAAATGCCGACAAATTGAAGTCGAACACTAACGAGACCATTACCAGAAAAGCGCCGATCGCATTCAGCAGTGAAAATGCCGGCGCTGAGCTGGGCAGTTTATCGAGCTGCAACAGCAAATACGCAATCACGATCAGCACAACTCCGATGAATCCAGGCAGATCAAACCAACTGAGATTCAAGTCATGCCTCCCTCTGCGAACCCAGGTTAGCGATCACAGCTTTTAACTCGTCCACGAAAAGGTCTATGTCCGAGGCCCTGAGACAAAGCGGGGGCAGGAGTCGCAAGACGTTGGGATCACTAGAGGTGCCGGTAATCACATTTCGTTCCAGCAGGCCTTTATGAATCGGCGCCGTTTGGCCGGCGAACTCCAGCCCCAGCAGGAAACCCAAACCTCGCACCTGCGTCACCTGTGCTATCTCACCAATTCGGTTGCGTAAGTGCGCTTCCACCTCTTTCACATTCTCAAGCATTGAATCGTTCTCGATTGCTTCGAGCGTGGCGTTGACAGCGGCCATGGCAATCATGCCGCCGCCAAAGGTGGTTCCCAGGTCATTCTCTTTGATATGCGCGGCGATCTTCTCAGAAACCAGACACGCACCAACCGGGATCCCGCTACCTAGCGCTTTGGCCAATGAGATTACATCGGGGACAATGCCACCGCCGGCCTCACTGCCGGCAAAAAACCACTCGCCCGTGCGGCCGACTCCTGTTTGGACCTCGTCATAGATCAACGCGATTCCCAGCGAGTCGCAAACCTTTCTGAGTTCACTAAAAAACTCCGGTCGGGCGGTGCGCACGCCGGCCATAGACTGAATCGGTTCCAACATGATTGCGGCGACGGTCTCGTCCGCTACTTTTCGCACCGATTCAATGTCGCCAAACTCAGCTTGCAAATGACCTGGCACGTTCGGCTTACCCAATTCGCGGTACTTGCCCAGAAAGGTAGCGCTGATCGCATCGGCTGTGCGCCCGTGAAAACCGCCCGAGAAGGTGATTACGTTTTCGCGCCCCGAGGCGAGGCGGGCCATCCGCATTGCGTTCTCATTGGCCTCAGTCCCGGAGTTACAAAAGAAGACTTTGGTCAGCGGCTGCGGAGCAATCGAGACAAGTTTCTCCGCAGCTCTGGCACGCACTTCGGAATGAACCAGGTTGGAATAGAAGAGCAGTTTATCCGCTTGCTCCACAATCGCTGCAACAACATGCGGGTGCGAATGACCCGTACCAGCAACCGCATGACCACCGTAGAGATCGAGGTACTTCTGACCGTCATCCGAGTAAAGCCAGACGCCTTCGCCCCGCTCTGCGACGATCGGCATCTTCTTGTAAGTCGCGAGTTGAGACTTCTCCTCGCTGGCCACAGTTCCTGCTGATGTTTTTGAAGGTTGTACTTTCATCCTGCCCTCGCGCCGTCGGGAATCTTATGCTCGGGAACTGCCAGCACCGGCACCAATCCATCGTCATAACCGATGTCAAAGAGCATGCCCTCTGAGGTGTGGCCCATCATTTTTCTCGGCTCCAGGTTCACCACGAACAACGCTTGTTTACCCACCAGCTCCTGCGGGTGTTGCCGCTCTAGTTTCATTCCCGCGAGGATGGTTCGCTGAACATTACCAAGCCCGACCGTTAGTTTCAGGAGTCTGTCGGAGCCCGTCACGTCTTCGACTGACAAAATAGTGCCGACCCGAACGTCAATCTTTTCGAGATCGGCAATCGTTATCGGTGGTTTGATAGGGGCAACTGCGAGGTTCATAGAAATCGTTTCGTTGGGCCGGTTCACGGGTTTGTGCCGATCAGCATCAGACCGGTTTTCTCATCAAGTCCGAACATCAGATTCATGTTTTGCACCGCCTGTCCGGCCGCACCTTTGACGAGATTATCCAGGGCTGAAAAGACGACCACTTGGCGCCCGCGAGTGGCAAAACCAAGATCGCAGAAGTTGGTAGTTTTGACCCAGTTGATGTCCGGGGATCCCTTCACAATCCTGATAAAGAACGAGCCGTTGTAGAAGTCACTAAAAACCGAGCGCACTTCGTCGTCGTTCATCTCCTGCTTGGTTTCGAGATAGATGGAAGCGAAAATGCCGCGCGAGACGGGAAGTGAGTGGGTCATGAAGACAAGTTCACTGGTCCAGTTTCCAACGGCCCGAAGCTCTTGCTCAACTTCGGGCACGTGCTGATGAGTAAATGGCTTGTAAGCGTAGAACGAATTCATTCGCTGAGGGTGATGCGTATTCGCCGCGGCTTTGGCTCCTGAACCGGACGAGCCAGTTTTGGCATCCACCACCACTCGGCCTGCGATGAGGTTTCCGGCTACGAGTGGAGCCAGGCCCAGCAAGGTTGCCGTGGCAAAGCACCCCGGATTGCTAATTAGCCGAGCATTTGTAATTGCGTCACGATTTGTTTCGGTGAGACCGTAAACAAATTCTGCTTGAGAATCCATGGCCGTGTGCTCACGACCGTAGTGTTCTTCAAACTCCGCTTTGTCGCGCAACCGGAAGTCCCCTGATAGATCGATCACTTTAACGCTTGACGGCAGACGCGGAGCAATCTCCATCGCCTGTCCGTGAGGCAAAGCTAAAAATGCGCAGTCAAGATCTTTCAGGCCCTCGAGATCCTCAGGAACTTTGCTGAGCTTCAAATCCGTCAGGCCATTGAGACTTCTATGCACTTCGCTGACCTGCTTTCCGGCGTGTTCGTTCGCAGTAACGAAAGCAATCTCGGCGTTCGGATGCGGCAGGAGAATGCGCAGCAGTTCGGAGCCGCCATAGCCCGAACCGCCGAAAATACCCACATGTATCCTGCTCGTCATCATCATTTTCTTTTCACTTCATCAGCTACGTGCGAAACTAATTCACGCCAGAAAACGTTACCTAGAGCCAAGAGAGGTGAAACAAACCAAATGCGTTATGCTCCCTATCCCTTCTTTGCCCTGGCGATAGCTTTCATCGCTATCGGCGCCACTGGACAACGAACATTCATTTACGTGGGCATCGTCTTTCTTGCCCTGGCGCTGGTCATGATGCGCAAGCGTCGGTAACCGCGGCTAAGCGTCGGCCTCAACGAGTTTCTGTGGTCCGGCTGCTTCTACCTTCGCCTGTACTAGCTCGAAGAGCAGAGCCCCGTTGCGCTTGGAGTTAGCCGCCGGAACGCCAAATTGGTTCTTGATGTAATCCTCGCCCATTTGTGAATCCGTCACCGACCCGGAAATCACATCGATTTCGATCCCTCGTTTGCGCAGCAGTTCGATGCCGCCCCAGGCCCCGACATAATCCGAAGCGCAGAAGATGACGGCCGCTGTTTGGGCTCGTAATTCCAGGTCATCGAAAATTGACTCAACCGAATAGCCGCCCAGGATTCCGTCTCCCAACTCAATCACGATCAGATCAGGCGAGCATTCGTTAAGTCGAGAAATGATCGTCTTGGCGACTGGAGCCAGATCCCCCACATCCACGGTGGAGGGTAGTCCACAGTCGAGAAAACTCGCGGTCGCGATCGCTCCGTGATCGGTCATGTTCAAGGTGTCGCGCAGGCAGGCGACGCCGGATAGTTTGCCCGCCGCCACCTGAAGGCCGGCGCGGGTGGCCTGCTTTATCAGTTCGGTCGCGGCGTAGGTCTTGCCGCTATTCATGCTGGTTCCCGCAATCATCACAATTGGCGCTGTGGGCCCCAGAGTTGTGCGCAGAGGTAATGCGACATCCGCAATGTTCAGTGCCCGCCCGCCTTCATCGCACACTACGCCGATCACCTCGACTTTGATCGCATCGCCCAGGCTGGAGTGGTGTCCGGTGCAATAACCTATCACTCCACCCAGGTTGAGCAGATGAAGTTGATCGCCGGTACTGACGGTCTTAGGCACATCGCCAACAAATCCTTTCAACGCCCGCCGCCGACCCAGTACGCCAATCACCACGTCGCCGGGATTGATCTTGGCCAGCCTTCCGGTCGGCAGTTCGAGCATGTTGTAAGTGGCGCTATCGGTTAGAGTACGCACGGCGATAACGTCACCCGCTTGCGGCGTTCGACTAGTATTCATGACGGCTACCGTGCGTGCCAGACCCAGGGGAGAAGTGGCTGAGCCAACCTTGTCGGCTTCGACTATCGTCACGACCGCGTAGTGCGTAGGTATTGTTTCCTGGGTTTCGTTCATCTGTTGTTACCTCTGTTTCGCTGTCTCAATCTCAGGGCGTTCAACTTAATGAACCCCTCCGCGTCGCGTTGGTTGTAGACCGAGTCCGCCTCGAACGTGGCCAGCTTTTCGCTGTAGAGCGAGTAAGGCGACCGTCTTCCGACCGTCAGCACGTTGCCGCGATAGAGCTTCACGCGTACCTCGCCCGTAACTCTTCTTTGCGTCGCGTCAACCATCTCGCGCAGCAACTCAAACTCCGGCGCAAACCAGAATCCGTAATAGACGCTTTCAGCAAATTTCACTCCCAGCGAATCGCGCAGGTGCATCACCTCGCGGTCGAGAGTTATCGATTCGAGCGCCCGGTGTGCGGCCAGCAGAATGGTTACACCGGGAGTTTCATAAACGCCCCGGGACTTCATTCCCACAAACCGGTTCTCGACCAGATCCACCCGGCCGATGCCGTGCTCACCACCCAACTTATTTAAGGCCGTGAGGAGGGAAACGGGACCCATCTGTTCACCATTGACGGCCACGGGTTCACCTTTGTCGAATGAGATTTCGACATACTCAGCTGGCACCTTTGCATTTTCCGGAGACATAGTAAGTTGAAAGATATTCTCCGGCGCTTCAGCCCAGGGGTCCTCGAGAATGCCGCCCTCGTAAGAGATGTGCATCAGATTGCGATCCGTCGAATATGGCTTCTCGTGCGTTGCGGTGACGGGAATCTGGTGTTCCCTGGCGTAAGCGATCAGATCACTGCGGCCCTTAAACTCCCATTCACGCCAGGGGGCTATCACCTTGATGTCAGGTTCGAGTGCGTAATACGTCAACTCAAAACGCACCTGATCGTTGCCCTTGCCGGTGGAGCCATGTGCCACCGCATCGGCACCCTCTTTGCGGGCAATCTCGATCTGGCCTTTGTCTATCACAGGACGAGCGAGAGAAGTACCCAACAAGTAAACACCCTCGTACACGGCATTTGCCTTAACGGCAGTCCAGACGTAATCGCGAACGAACTCTTCGCGTAAGTCGGTGATATAGAGCTTCGAGGCACCCGTTGCTAGCGCCTTGGCTTCCAGGCCATCCATCTCTTCGCCCTGGCCGACGTCAGCGCAGTAGCAAACAACCTCGCAGCCGTATTCCTCTCTCAGCCAGCGCAGCATGACGGACGTATCCAGGCCGCCGGAATATGCTAAGACTATCTTATTGATTTTCTTCTGTGACACGCTTCTCCCTTTTGTCAGTGGTCAGCAGTCCGTTGCCAGGTGTTTCTCTTATGAAACTCGACGCGATGTTTGTACC
>JAMQPI010000579.1 GCA_023717565.1 Pyrinomonadaceae bacterium
GCGGCAAATATCGAAGCTACGCTGGCCCGACTTGAGTCCGAAATGCGAGGTGCGGCGAAGCGGTTCGAATTTGAAAAGGCCGCGGAACTGCGTGACCGGATCAAGTATTTGCGTGGGCGGGAACTGCAATTGGCTTAGCCCGGGCAGGAGCGAAAAGCCTTGACCAAGAGACGTCTCGAATGATGCTAAGCAAATCTGACCCGGATGAGATCCAGTCGTTCATGTCTGATGCGAGTTATCTGCCAGGCGGGTTCGCGTCACGAGTCATGTTTCCCGACAGCGCGGCTCAGGTGACAGAAGTTCTGGCGACTGCTACGCGAGAGGGTACTCCGGTCACTGTCTCAGGCGCGGGGACTGGCACTGTTGCTGGTCGTGTCCCTTTTGGCGGTTACGTGCTCGCGACCGACAGGCTGAATCAGATAAAGAGCATAGTCAAAGAAGAGGGCGGGGGTCGGGCGGTAGTCGGGGCCGGCGTTCGACTCGCCGACTTTCAGCGTCTGCTGGAAACTAAAGCTCTGCTGTATCCACCGGACCCAACCGAACGTAGTTGTTTCATTGGTGGCAATATTGCGACCAATGCGTCCGGCGCTCGTACCTTCAAGTATGGGCCAACGCGCAACTATGTGGAGCGATTAACACTAGCGCTGGCCACCGGCGACATAGTCGATCTACGACGTGGGGAACTGCGCGCGGACGCGGCGGGCCGAATCGAGATTCCGCTCGAGTCTGGTCGCACGATTGAAGCTCGATTGCCTTCTTATCTCATGCCTCAAGTTCGCAAGCACGCCTCTGGTTACTACGTTGAGCCTGGCATGGACGTGCTGGATCTGTTTATCGGCAGTGAAGGCACGCTCGGCGTGGTCGTGGAAGCCGAGCTGAGATTGTTACCGAAGCCACAGGGAATCTTGAGTGGAGTGATATTTTTCGCTTCCAACGAGTCGCTACTTGGGTTCGTCGCGGAGGCTCGGTCGGCTTCGTTGAAGACGCGGCAGCGCGAGCCAACGACGGTGGAATCGAGTTCAACTTCAATTGACGCCCGCGCACTGGAGTATTTTGATAGTGAGTCGCTTTCATTTCTGAAGCAAAAATACGAAGCAGTGCCGGCCGGGTCGGTCGGAGCACTCTTCTTTGAACAGGAAACCACGTCAGAGACCGAAGAATTGCTAATGACTGAATGGCTCGCGCTGTTGGAACGGCATCAGGCAATGGCAGATGAGTCATGGTTTGCCACCACCGAGCAGGATCAGGAAAAGCTACGCGAGTTTCGCCATCAACTCCCGGTGCTAATGAACGAGTGGTTTGCTCGTTACAAACAACGTAAGGTGTCAACCGACATGGCCGTCCCCGACGAAGAGTTTCACGGCATGATGAGTTTTTATGAGAATACACTCCAAGCAAGCGGTCTTAAGCACACGATCTTCGGACACATAGGTGACAACCATGTGCACGTGAATATCCTGCCCCGCGATGATGCCGAAGCAGCCAGAGCACGAGAAATCTATATGCAGTTTGTGCGTCGAGCGGTTAAGGTTGGTGGCACGGTTTCAGCGGAGCACGGAATTGGAAAACTCAAGCGCGAGTACTTGCGTGAAATGTACGGCGAAGAACATCTGAGAGAGATGGCGGCGCTGAAACGAGCTTTCGATCCGGGCGGAATCCTTGGCCGGGGCAATCTCTTCCAGGAAGAACTCCTGTGACCAGGTTGATCGACCCGCTCCAATCTTCGCTCCCGCTGACTGGACTTGAAGCCATGAAATCACGAATCATTCCTGGTCTCTTGGCTTTGCTGGTTCTTGCCCCATCAAGCTTCGGGCAGAGTCTTGAACAGGTCTTCATTAACGAAGACAGGTTCGGCTACAACGGCTACACGATTACCAGATCTCTGGAAAGAAGTGCGAAGACGGCGTCGTTCATTGATTCACGCATAATCGTGCGCCGCGGGAATAAGACGTTAGCTACCATTGAGGGCTGTTGTTACCGGGAGTCGACCCGTTTCGCGCTAATTCCCCTCCTTGGCAATGGGAGAAAACAACTCGTAGTTGAGGCATACTCAGGCGGTGCGCATTGTTGCACCTCATACCACATATATGATCTTGCCGCTCGTTTCCGATCAATTTTTGACGGCGGCAAATATGACTTCGACCAAGTCGGATATGAGATGGAGTTAGTTGATATTAACAGCGATGGCGCTTACGAGTTCGTCCAAAGAGTTATGAATTTCGACTACTTTAATGGTTCACACGCTGGCTCCATATTTCCAGAAGTTGTTTTCGCGTACGACCGTCGCGCAGGCGAGTTTCGACCTGGGAATCGAGCGTTTGCCAGCTACGTGCTGCGTGATATCGGCAAGAAAGAACAGTTGGTGAGCACGCTGAACGCAGATGTATCTTCGTTGGGCAGGATAAGCTCGGGTGACGCAAAGACTCTTGCCGACAGTCGTTTTCGGGCAGACTACTACAAGGCGGTGGCGGACGTTCTGCTGACATATGTCTTTGCGGGACGACGAGAAGAAGGTTGGAGTTACTTCGACAAGAACTACCGACTTCGCGACAAGGGGACACTCCGGGCCGGCCTGCGGGAGGTACTGGCGAGTTCAACAGTTTATGGCTCCATCTATCCTAGATAATCATTTCTCATTCGATTGATCACTGACGTAACCCCTATGCTTAGTTTCACAACAGCTGGAGAATCCCACGGTCGCGCGTTGGTCGCGATCCTCGAAGGTTTGCCTGCGGGCATGCCGGTTGACCTTGGACAAATCGACGAAGAACTTAAACGACGCCAGTGGGGGTATGGTCGCGGTGGCCGCATGAAGATCGAGAAGGATCACGTTGAGATCCTCAGCGGAGTTCGCCATGGTCTGACATTGGGGTCCCCAATCGCGCTCATGATCGAAAACAAGGACTGGCAAAACTGGACCGAAGTAATGGCCGTGGAGCCCAGAGACATTGCCCCTGAGAAGTCTCGAAGGTTGAAACGACCACGCCCGGGCCACGTTGATTTGCCAGGTGGGCAGAAGTACGACACGCGCGATCTGCGAAACATACTTGAACGTGCGTCAGCCCGCGAAACAACCGCGCGGGTGGCTTGCGGAGCGCTCGCCAAGCAGTTGCTGGTGGCGTTCGGCACAGAGATCCGCAGTCATGTGATTCAGCTCGGTGGTATTCCTGATCTGCCATTAGAGCTTACCTGGGATCAGGTAGCCGCGATTCCCGAAGACGCGCCGCTGCGCTGTGCGGATTTGGAGATCCAGCAGCGGATGATTGATTCGATAGATCAAAGGCGCGAAGACGGCGACACGCTGGGCGGGGTTTTCGAAGTTGTCGTGCGTGGGCTTCTTCCCGGCCTGGGATCACACACGGCCTGGGACCTAAAACTGGATGGTCGTTTGGCCCAGGCGGTGATGTCGATTCCCGCGATTAAGGCGGTGGCTATCGGCGCCGGTATTGAGGCCAGTAGTCTTCCTGGTTCCGAGATTCATGACGAGATTGCCTACAACAACGAGACGAAGGAGTTCATTCGCGAGACCAATCGGGCCGGTGGGCTGGAGGGCGGCGTAACCAACGGAGAAGAAGTGCGCATCCGTGGTCACATGAAGCCACTTTCTACCTTGCGGCGTCCACTGCGCTCGGTAGACATTGATACCAAGCAAGACGAGCCAGCCGGATTTGAACGGTCGGACATCACCGCAGTGCCTGCTGCTGGTGTGGTTGCTGAATCGATGGCTGCACTGGTGCTGGGAGCAGCGATGCGCGATAAGTTCGGCGGCGACAGCCTGGGTGAAATGCGACGCAACTTTGAAGGCTATCGCGAGCAACTGCGGGGATACTAGCACGCCGCCTCACTTCGATAATCGCCAGCTAACAGACACTCCATTGAGGTTATCCGGGTGGCCCAGCTCGTGGGGGTGTCACGGTTTCTACAAACTTTGAGAAAACGCCCGCAAGCGCTGGTTGAAAGTTGGTGCTTCGTCCCAGAAGGGCGCGTGTCCCGCGTGGGCGATCATCTGACTTTGAGCGTGAGTCAGGCCAGCCAGGTGCTGAGTAACAGCGGATGGTTTGACAACCGCATCATCAGCGCCATGAGTGATCAGTACTGGTTTGCGAATCTTCGGTAGAAGATCGTCGTTGTCGAACGAGCGAGAGAACAGCCCCTGACGGACATAGGGTGGAACGGCCGCATTGTACCCTAGCATCAGGTACAGGTCCTCGGTTGAGGGCTCCTGAGCGAAGCACAAGCGTAACAGCGACTCCAGGCTGCGTACGCCCTCTTCAACATCCGTGGAAAAGAAACCTGGTACCAGGTTGAGAAACTCAGGGGTGAGCACCGACACCGCCTCGTCACTACCAAGCTTCGTAATGCCATCGACAAAGTTGACGCCGCCGATGCTATCCTCGCCGTAATGCCGGATGTAGTCGAGGATTACGAGTGGTCCATAGGACCAGCCACATAGGATCGGATGATCAAGTTTCAGGGCCTGTATGGCCGCGTTAACATCATCAGCCCACAATTTAGAGTCAGTGTAGCCCTCGCGAGGCTTATCCGAGAGACCATGACCCCGCAAATCCATCGCCACAAGTCGGAAGTCATCAGCCAAGTCCGAGGTCAACTGCCGGTTCCAGGCGAGCCAGCACTGCGAAAAGCCATGGATGAATACAATTGGGCGCCCGCTTGAGTTGCCCGTCTCAACCAAGTGAAGCTGTATGCCTCCGCCTCCTGTGATCTTGTGACTCTTCATCATTTTTCTCCTCCCTGACACCTTTGCTTAGCCACTCCAACAAACGACAGAGAGTTTCTATCACCATTTGACTCTTGATTACTAAGGCCCAAAGCGCTGGCGGTATTCGCCGGAGGTAATGAAGGCCTTGACCATCTCGGCGTTGACGAAGTTACCGTTGAACTGGTTGAGCTTGCTCAGCCAGAAGTCATAACCGGTGTAGTCCGAGTCCTGAGGGTCGTTCGGGTTGCGCCGCAAGTAGCCAAAGAACTGCATCAACACGAAGGCGCGGTTGAACTCCTGTTGCGCCAGCGTGCCGTTCTCCGCCACACGCCGCAAAGCGCGGCCACGCGCCGCCAGGTCCGCCGATGTGCCGGCGCCGCCAAACTCGTTGATGGCAGTCTGTCGATCTGTCGCCGAGGGCGTTACGGCGGCGTTGGCGAATAAGGCGTCCACAAACTGGGCCGGCGTCATCGTCGAAGGAAACGCTGAAGCGAACCGCGAGCGTTGCACAAACTCAGCGCAAAAGGCATGCTTATTACTTTCCAGCACCAGCTCCCAACCCGTCTGTCCGACAATCACACCTTGTCCAATCTTCTGCGTGTCCGTTAGGAATTCGTTGAGCCGGACGATCGGCACGGCGAGTTGATGCGCCCCACCCAGAGCTGACATGCCGAAGGCATCGCCGAACGAGGTTTTGTAAATGCGATGGACCAGGTAGCCGGTCTGCTGAAACTCAATGGAGATATAGAAGGCCGCCGATACGTTGATGCGCTTGAGTTCAATGCACTGCTGGTTTGCGCCACAGGAGGTTATTTCGTTGGTCCAGAAGGCGAAGCCGGCGGCGTCAGGTGCGCGGTTCAAGAAATCCAGATAGTGCAGCCGCACAAAGAAGCTGGCCGTGTCGATGGGGTTAGGGCCGGTGGCGATGTCATTGTCAGTGATGGTTACGGCGGCGGTTGCCGGCGCGCCTAACGCTGCGCCCGATGGGTTGCTGAGAACGACGTTGAAGGTTTCCGGGCCTTCCAGGTAAGAGTCATCGATGATGAAGACGGAGATTGTCTTCGAAGTCTCTCCGCCAGCAAACTGAATGGTGCGGATGCTGGTTTCGTAATCGCAGCGCGAAGAGGCCGTGCCGGTCAGGACGTTGCAGTTTTGGGCGGCGGCGAGATCGCTGGTGGTAAAGTTCACGCTCGCCGCGCCAGTGGTGTCTCCGAAACGAGTGATGCTGATGTCAACGCTCGGACTGCCTTCACCAACGGGATAGTTCGATGCGCTGAACTGAATCGTCATCGGTGCCGGAGTCGGAGTGGGTGTAGGCGTCGGCGTTGGCGTGGGTGTCGGTGTGGGTGTAGGCGTCGGCGTTGCCACCGCCCCGCCGTCAAGCCTTACCGTCATGAAATATTCATTAGCCGTTCCGACCAGGACCGCCCGGCCGCTCGAATCCATCGCAATGCCCGCCGCGGCGTCGCTGTCGCGGTTGCCGAGGTCCACAATTACCCGGCCGTTGGTTCCGTACGAGGTGTCGATCGAGCCGTTACTGTTAAAACGGATGGCGGCAAAGTCCGCGAAGCTGATCGGACTGTCTTTGAAGCCGGCCGCTACGATTTTCCCGTCGCTCTGTACAGCGAGCCCCTGTACGACATCGATACCGGAAACGTCATCTGTAACAACCTTGCCGTCGCCATCAAAGGACGTGTCGAGCGAGCCGTTCGCGTTGTAGCGCGCCAGCGCTACGCCACCATTGTTTGCCTGTCCGCCAACGAGGATCCGACCGTCCGTTTGCAGCGCCATCGCATGGGCGACAGACAGGGTCGCACCGACCGTCGTAACAACGATTCCGCTGCCGCCAAATGAGGTATCGAGCGAGCCGTTGGAGTTATAGCGCACAATCATAAAATGGCTGCCGCCGCCAACGTTGCTGTCACCCGCCAACAGGATCTGGCCATCGGGCTGCACTGCCACTGCACTGCCGATATCAAAAGAACCAACCGGAGTCGTTACTTTTCCGCCGCTGCCAAAAGAGTTGTCCGGCGAGCCATTGCTGTTGTAACGCACCAGCGCGAAACTTACGTTGCCGTTTGGTAACTCAACACTGCCTCCCAGCACTATCTTGCCGTCAGACTGAATCGCGATGCCCGAGGCAGTGTCACGGGTTCCAACTGGGGTAACGACTTTTCCCGCCGTGCCAAAAGAAGTATCGAGCGAGCCGTCAGCGTTGTATCGGACAACAGCGAAATGACCGACTGAGCCACTGACGCTGCCGCCGGCCACCACAATTTTGCCGTCGGGTTGGATGGCCACCGCAAAAGCCTGGTCGTCGTCATTACCAACAGAAGTGAAAACCTTCCCGTCGCCACTGAACGAGGTGTCGAGAGACCCGTCCGAGTTGTAGCGGGCCACTGCGAATTCGTAGAAGATACCCACTGCACAGTAACCGGCAACTACAATTTTCTCGTCAGCCTGCAAGGCCACCGCATTGGCGCGGGCCAGCAGATCGCCGTCATCAATCCGTTTGCCGTCGTTGTCGAATGAGGTGTCGAGCGACCCGTCAGAGTTGAAGCGCGCTACCTCGAAATCAGGAAAACCGGCAATGATAGTGTCGCCGGCAACGACAACTTTGTTACCCGCTTGCAGTGCTATAGCTTTGCCCTTGCCGTTGGGCGTGATCCCGGCTGTGGTCTTTCCACCGCTGCCGAATGAGGTATCAAGCGAACCGTCAGCGTTGTACCGCGCTACAGCGATTTCTGTGTCAATGCCGGTCGTGGTTTGGCCGGCGACGAGAATCTTGCGGAGTTGATTGCCGGTTCCCTGGATCACCAGGGCGGCGCCCTGGTCCTCGCCGGCGCCAAACGGGGTCACGACCTTTCCGCCGCTGCCGAAGGTTGGATCGAGCGCACCGGCAAGGTCGTAGCGCGCCAGTGCAAAGGCGGAGTCGCTGGTACCGGCGAGGACGATCTTGTCCGGCGTCACCGCGTTACCCGTCTGAATCGCGACGGCCGCGGCTTCGTCATTCGTGTCGGGGCCAAATCCGGTGAGCACGCCTCCGGACAAGGCAAACGCAGTGTCGACCGAGCCATTGGCGTTGTAACGAACGAGGGCGAAATCCTTCCATACGCCGTTGGTCGCGGAACCAGCAGCCAGAATTTTGCCGTCGCTCTGAATCGCCAGTCCGCTCACCGCCGCAAAGCCCGCGGCGCCCACCTGGGAAGTGACCTTCCCGCCGCTGCCGAACGAACTATCGAGCGAGCCATCGCTGTTGTAACGAACCAACGCGAAATTGGCATGAGTCCCGTTGGCGGTAAATCCGCCGGCCACGATCTTGCCGTCGCCTTGAATCACCAGCGCAAACGGCTCATCGCCGCCCGCACCGATCGGGGTTGTGACTCTGCCAAAGTTGCCAAACGTATCGTCAGGAGAGCCGTCGGCTTTCAGTCGCAAGATCCCAAAGTCACTACCATTTCCGATGATGGCTACGCCGGCGACGACGATCTTGTTGTCCTGCTGCATTTTCACAGCCCGCCCGAAGCCGCCCGATGAGCCTAGCGGGTTCTGTACTTTCCCGGTGCCCAAACCACCAAACGTCGTGTCGAGGGAGCCATCGGCGTTGTAGCGCAAGACTGTGACACTGCGGAATAGTCCGTCTGTGGTGCCGGCGACGACGATCTTGCCGTCGGCCTGGATGGTGACTGCCGCCGCCTCATCCCTGCCCTGGCCAAAACCCAGACGAGCGTGGCCGGTGCCGTTAAATGTGGTATCGAGGTCGCCGGAAGCCGCAGAGACTACAATGATCAGACCGGAGCACAAGCAAACTATGAGGCTTACTATTAGTGCGGTCGCTGCGGTTTGACGCTTCACCCTTGTCACCTCATTTCCTATTCGGGTTTGAGTACTGCGTGGACACGAAAGCGATTGACAGCGTTGCCCGCTCTTCTATTCGTGCTGCTCCGATGCCCGCTCATACCGATGATCATTTCGGTCATTGGCCAAGGCACTCAATTTCAAGCAGGCGATTGGGGCCAAGTCGCGCGCGAATGTTCCTGGACCTGTTGCCGCACCGGGAACGCTCAGGGGTCCAGCCATTCCAAGCGGAAGTGCCGAGCTTGATGCCTCCGTCGGGGCGGCAGCTTTCGGGCGTGCCATCGGCGAAAATTTGGCATTCTGTCCCAATCTGCAACTCCCTGATACGCCAGGTGCCCGGATCGAACGCATTGCCCGTAGTTGAATGACACCACCATCGAACGTGACCCGAATTACCCAGCTTCACTGTGAGAGGGGGCGTCCAATCGGTGATCCCGTTCTTTGCTCTCTTGAGGATGATTGTTCCCTCGGTATCAGGTCGATCAGCGAAGGACGGAACAATGGCTACCTCGGCGCTGCAACGATCGGTCATTACTTCTCGCGCCGGGACTGCGTGTGCGTTCTCTACTGGACTTGTTTTAATGTAAGCGGCGTCCGGTGCCGTGTTGTTTAGGGTGGCTCTCCTTTGTGTCGAAGCTTGTGACCCAAAGAGAGAAAGGCAAACCAACAGGATCAATCCAGATATTCTCTTCATGTTGCTCTCCTAGTTACTGCAATGACGTAATTGATCGGCTCTTATGGCTGCGATCATCACGTCTTTACTGGCTTACAGTGACTAGTGGCGGAAGGGCGGGAAGGATATCGCTGGTTTTTTTCTGGCAGGCAGGGTGCAACAGCGCACTCGATTTTTGAGAGCAACGGAATGGCGTTCGTGTCTTAATTTTGAGGTCTAGCGTTCATCAGAGCTTCGTCCATTGGCCTGACAGAATGAAGCCGGCCCAATAGTAAGGATGGTTGTGAGACTTGCTATGAAGCATCCCCAGTTGCACTTGCCGGAGAGCCTCGCTCCTGCCGGCCCCCCGCTCCAGCGTCGTGTAATAGCCGACGATCAGGTCACGTGTGCTGCGATCA
This sequence comes from Pyrinomonadaceae bacterium, assembly GCA_023717565.1. GTDB lineage: Bacteria > Acidobacteriota > Blastocatellia > Pyrinomonadales > Pyrinomonadaceae > PSRF01. Next base: position 9,650 of record JAMQPI010000579.1, read on the forward strand.
GAGACCGCCCAAAGACTCATCATCTGACTCTCTGATCCGGCCAGGACCAAAGCCCGCCTCAGTCCATAGACGCCGTCGCCGTTCTTCACTTCGCCAAGCCCGGTATCGCAGGCCGAGAGCACGACGAGTTTCGTGCCCCACAGGTCCAGGCCGGTCGCCTCAAACGCCGTGAGCACACCGTCATTATTTCCGCCCCGGGCTTGATTAGCACCCGCCAGTGCCAATCCCGAACGCAAGAGCGGATTCTCGACCTGGGCGACCCACTTGCCGAGTCGCGTTTGGTCTTTTGTTTGAGTGGCCGGCTGTTCGCCCGAGGGCGGATCGTTTTGCAGGAAGAATCCGTGCGTGGCAATGTGCAGGATGCGCGGCCCGCTGACCCGCTTCAGCGCCGCTTTCGTGGCTTGCTCTTTGGTGAGAAAGGTAGCTTGCGGCAACAGTTGCTTGAGCGCGCGTACTTCACCGCCGACCCCTGGTAGTGGCCCAAAGAAGATCTGAGAATAATCGAGTTGGGCGCGCTCCCCCGCACCGGCGCTACGTCCGGCGTCTCCACGAGAGGCGATGAGCGCCGGTTCGCCAAACGCCGGATCCGCGATCACTATTGTCCCGCTCTTGCTGTCGCGCCGCACTTGTAATCGCAGCAGATCGCGCCCGCTGGTCACGTAGTTGAATGCGTAACGCTCAAGCAAATAGTGACCTTGCTCATCAACCAAAGCCGCAAAGGGAATCAGATTTAACCCACCGTCAGGCGAGATGAGCAATTGCGTTGCGTCGCCGGTGAGACCGCGCACGGGCTTCATTACTTTCTCATCAACGGCGCGTGACAGGCGTTTCACGTCTTTGCGCTCCGGATCGCGCAGGGCCTGACGCAAAGAGTCAATGGCCGAGTCAATCTCTTTCGCGGTCCCGAGTTCCGCATAACGCACGTCGCCCTGGTTGCGGATGACATAGACGACGTAGCGGCCCTCGCCGTAGACCGTCAGCTCATTAGGAGATTTCGGATCGAACGGGCGATAGACCGCAAACTCAATCAACGCGGCGCCGTCGGGAACGACTCGACGGATGGCATCGAGCGTGACGACTTGCTTCTGCGCGCGAAACTCTGCGCTGCGGCGGCTGATTTCTTCTTCAAGCTTTCCCCGTTTCTCTTCCAACCCGGCGATTTGTGCCTGGTCTTCAGCAGCCGGCGTTCGTTGCGAAGAATTCAGGACTCGCCAGGCCAGCTGGGACGTGGTCTGATTAAACTGATCCAATAAAGCCTGATCCTCCGGGTCGAAGCGACGGCGCAGGACTGAAAGCGAGTCGGTCATTGAATCCAGAACGCGTCCCTTGAAGCGAAGTATGGTCATGGCGGCCAGTTCGGCGGCCTGCGGATTGGCTGGGGCATTACGGACGTTTAGAGTCACGTTTCTATTCAAACTTGATGATGAAGCGGCAAGGTAATTCAACTTATTCCGTTCGGAGCCGGTAGCGAGCGCCAGCGCGAGTTTGTGCTCGTCCACGGCGTTCGCGCGCTTTTGAAACTCGATCGCCTGACTTAGGTCGCCTCTCTCGACGTAAATCTGGGCGAGGGCGTTAAGCGGCCCAGCGGTTCCCGGACCATTCGGCCCCTGAAGCTTTTCGTCGATTGCCAAGGCGCGTTGGAACAGCGGCTCGGCAGCGGCAGGGTCGCCCTTGAAGTAGTTGATTCGCCCCAGCTTCGTAAGAACTGCTGCGACTGAAGGGTGGTTTGGTCCATTTATTTTCTCATAGATTTTGAGCGCGCGGCCGCACGCCTCTTCAGCGGCGGCGTAATTACTCTGGCCCAGGTATGCTCCAGCCAGGATGTTCAGACCGTTCGCCCGTAGGTAGTAGTCTTCGTTCTTCCAATTCTTTTCAATGATTGAGAGGGCCCGTTTGACGTCGTTTTCAGCCGCGACGTAATCGCCCAGGTTATTACTACCCACGCCGAGGTTCAGGAGCGTGTTGGCGATGGCATACTGATCCGGTTTATCCTCCTTTTCTCTTTGCTCCAGGATCTGTTTATTAATTTGCCGGCTGCGCTCGTAATCGCCTCTCACGCTGTATATGTTGGCCAGACTGGCGCGCGCGGTCAGAGCAAATCTCTCGTTATTAAGCTTTTCGCTGATGTCCAGGGCGCGTTGATAGACTGCTTCGGCGTCGTCGTATTCGCCACGGCTGAAATAAACGCGGGCAATATACTGAAGGGTGTAGACAGCATCTATACTATCTCTCCCATTTGCCTTTTCTCTCGAAGCCAGTTCGCGCCGGTACCAGTCCTCGGCTTTGGTGAAATCGCCCGTCGTGTCGTAGGTAAAGGCGAGATTGTGCAGAGCTTCGGAATAACGTTGGCTGTCATCACCGGCAGCTTTCTCCAGCATTGACACCACACGTAGCCACGTCTCCTCTGCCTTTGGGTAGTTTTTCAGATCCGAGAATAGGCCGGCTATGCTGTACCACGCCATTGCCGTCATGACATGGGCAGGATCCAAAACCGCTTCGCGCATTGTCAGGGCGCGACGATACAACGTTTCAGCTTTTTCGTTGTCGCCCTTGAGGTGGTACAAGCGGCCCATTCCTAGATACGTGGAGGCGACGTCGGGGTGTTCAGGGCCCAGCAGTCTTTCTCGCATCTCCAGCGCTCGTTTGAAATTTACTTCCGCGTTGTCTAAGTCGGATTTCAACAGTTGGAGGTTCGCCATAAGATTGAGCACGCGGGCAAAATCCTGGCTCTCTACGCCCAAAGCTTCAAAACCTTTCAGCGATTGTTCAGCCAGCGGGCGCGGGTCGACCTTGCGGGCGTCGTATAAGCGCAGTGCCTGGTAAAGCGCCTTGATTGCTTCAAATTGCGAACGCTCTCGGTCCGTAGCCGCATGCACTTCGCTCAATCGGATTTCATAACGGCCCGGGCGCGCGCTCCTTAGTGTTGGCGCAACCTCCAATTTGTAATCGCCGGTCGATTCAGCCACAAATTCAAGTTTCTCTTGGCCCTGATTCCTGCTTTCTCTGTCAAACTCGGCGATCAGTTTTCCGCCAACGTCGGACAATCTGACTGACACATCAACGCCGCGCTGGTCGACCACCACGCTTGCGTAGTGTCCCTGCTTTAAGGCAAGTCGAAAGGCGTGTTTCTCTCCGCCGGCCAGTTCGCATTCAACGGGCGTGCCTAATTCAAGTGTGGTGACTTCCGGCGCAATTCGTGCTGCCGCGTTTGGTGGAGAGTCCTGAGAGTGAGCAAGCTGGAATCCGAAGAGAAGCAGGAAGAAGAGGGGCAAGAAAGGCACACGTCTCGTGACGAAACATTTCGGAATCAGACAATCCTGTGTGAACATCAGCACACATCCCTCGGCTGTAACCGGTAAGATTCGCTGTGGTCAGTGGAGGCGTATTGTCCCACAACTCTGAGGAATAATCACAACCTTTCAGGAACCACGAGTGTGGCACGCATTCAAAGTCATGCTTCCACTATTTCTTTTCTATGCGAAAGAGAGATTTGCTGACGTCCTCAACTTCGCCGTCCTGGGCGACGCCTCTGAGTGTGAGCATGTAATCACCGGTGGAGAATTTGGCCTCGGATAAAGAGAAGACGAAGCGTGCGCCTGTCTTAGTGGCCTGAGGTTTGAGATTCCGGCGACTGAATATCTCCTGGCCGCCGATCGCTCGCAGCTGGACCTGGTAACGCTGGTAACTATTATCCTTGAGGTTTAGTTGGAGGCGGACCTGCTGCGTTCCGCGGGGAACGGTGAGCGCGGGCGCGGACCCCGTTTCAGTTCCTCTGATTCCACTTGCAAACAGCAGCAGAGTAACGAAAGCGGGTGCCGAACTCTCCGGCGGAGCGGGCCCGGTCTGAGGCTTCTCGGCGCGCGCCTTCTCAAGTTCTGCCATCAATTCCCGGTTTCGTGTGCGCTCGTCAGCGAGCTGTTGCTGCAACTGACGCTCGCGTTGTTCCTGCGCTGCTTGCTGGGCTTGAGTTTGAGCTAGCTCCTGGCCGGCGCGCCTGGCTTTGAAGCCCAGCCATACCGAGCCTAACGTGAGAAACAACACAACCAACATCATCGAAAACGCTAACGCTCTCTGCTCGCCCTGCACCAGCGAAGAGAATCGTGCCCACCAGGATTCGACCCTGATGCTCTGTTTAGCGGCAACTCCTGAAGCGTCGACTTGATCGAGTCTAGCTGCCAGAGTCTCCGCGAATCTGAGCCGTTCCCGTCGCTGCGGATGAGCGAGGTAAGCCTGCTCGAACTGCTGACGCATTTGCGGAGAGAGCCGGCCTCGAGCGTAATCATCAACCAACTCGGTTTCGGCACTCACGACTTGATCGAAGAGCTGCGGGTCGGTGAAATACTTCTCTTCAAGCGCAGTCTGCTCCCGCTCGGTTAATTCGCCGAGCAGGTATCGAGTCGCAATTTGCTCAGGGTCACTCATGAATATTTGCTAGGCGCCTCAGCACTTAGAGGCTTTCCACCCCGGAGGGGTGCAATGTTTATAGCCCAGAGCCAACCTACGCCCCACGACGCCGTTCGGAGGAGCGGAACTCAAGTTTACAGATACCGTCCAAGTTTGTTCCGCTCCTCCGAACGGCGCATGGTCTTCGTTGTGCTCGGTTCTATAAACATTTCACTCCTACGGAGTGTCGTTCACATCGCTGCCTGGTCCAATCGCACTTCGAACATTACCAAGAGGGGATGCAAAACGATCTGCCAACCCGCTCTTAATAATGAGTGACAAATTCCCGCGTTCATATCGCCAGTTTTTTCCTGAGGCAGTTGGTTACGCAATGCTCAAGCTTGTCGCGTATGCGCTGGGCCCGATTGGCCAGCGCTTCACGTTGCAGTCCGAGTCGCTCCGCCAGTGCTCTGCGACGATCTATGCGGTCACGGCTTTTATCCTGGTAATACTCGACAATCACCTGACGGCCTTCAGTCGGAAGCGCCGCCAGACAATCATCCAGGCAGGCCAGACGCATTTCCTTTTCGGCCGTCTCCTCCGCAAGATTGGCGGCTGAAGCCTGGTTCTTGATTGCTTCCAGAGGCGCGCGTTTGCCGGCGTGCGCTTTGAGCGCTTCGAGATAAACCAACCGCGCGACTTCGTAAGCGTAGGCCCCGATATTTTTTATCTCGATTCCTTCTCCTAGTTTTCTCGCCAGACGATTGAAAGTCTCATCCGCGTGCTCTTCAGGAAAAGGCGCGCCCCGCCAACCGAAGAACCTGATTAAGGTGCGCCGCAAGTCTTCATACCTTTCACCGGCCCGTTTCTGATCTGCATCCAGACAATTCAGCAGCCGCGCGAATGTCCTGCTATTAAGCTCGGATTCCATCAGCTTGAAGACGTGCAACGGCTTTGCACAAAAACTCTTATGTCGTGTTGTTTAGTGTGATTTCGTGGATCGTGTGGCTCCGAATCCTAAGTACACGATCCGCGAAATTACGCTAAATCTCGCGGGTAGGATCCGCTGCTAATCGGTGAGGCGCATTATCTTACAACTCGGTGGGAATAATCACCTACTCTTTCCCGGCAGGCTGATCGATTACCGGATCGCTCAGCCTCGATGCCACCCCTGTGGGGTGGGATCTCCCCGAAAGTCATTTCTTTCGCCCTCGGAAGCTCGCTACGTGAGGCCTCGCGAGAACAGGCGGATAGAGTACAACCTTCAGGTAGCTGCTCGGCCATCGAGCAAGCTAAAGCTTGTACTCTATACGCCTGTTTTCCCAATGAATAATGACAGCGTGAGACTCCACCTCGCAAGGCGGACATCTCTGCGAAATGGTCTGGCTAACAGTCTAGAACATTAAGGTCCAAAGCGGTGGCGGTATTCGCCGGAAGTAATGAAAGCCTTAACCATCTCGGCGTTGACGAAGTTACCGTTGAACTGGTTGAGCTTGCTCAGCCAGAAGTCATAACCGGTGTAGTCCGAGTCGGGAGGGTCATTCGGGTTGCGCCGCAAGTAACCAAAGTACTGCATCAGCACAAAGGCCCGGTTGAACTCCTGTTGTGAGAGCGTGCCATTCTCGGCCACTCTCCGCAGGGCCCGGCCACGTGCCGCCAGGTCCGCCGATGTGCCGGCGCCGCCAAACTCGTTGATGGCAGTCTGTCGATCTGTTGCCGAGGGCGTCACGGCGGCATTGGTGAATAAGGCATCCACAAACTGGGCCGGGGTCATGGTTGAAGGAAACGCTGAAGCGAACCGCGACCGTTGCACAAACTCCGCGGCGAAGGCCTGCTTGTTACTTTCCAGCACCAGTTCCCAACCTGTCTGTCCGACAATCACACCTTGTCCAATCTTCTGCGTGTCCGGTAGGAACTCGTTGAGCCGAACGATCGGCACCGGGAGCTGGTGAGTTCCGCCCAGAGTTGAGGTACCGGTGGCGTCGCCGAACGAGGTTTTGTAAAAGCGATGGACGAGATAGCCGGTCTCCTGGAATTCGATGGAAAGATAGAAAGCCGCCGATACGTTGATGCGCTTGAGTTCAATGCACTGCGGGTCAGTGCCACAGGAAGTTATTTCGTTGGTCCAGAAGGCCAGGCCTCCGGCGTCAGGTATGCGGTTGAGAAAATCGAGATAGTGGAGCCGCACGAAGAAGCCGGCTGTGTCGATGGGATTGGGACCGGTCGAGATGTCATTGTCATTTATGGTTATGGTCGCGGTTGTCGGTGAGCCTAACGCAGCGCCGGAAGGGTTGCTGAGACCGACGGTAAAGGTTTCCGGGCCTTCCAGGTACGAATCATCGATGATGAAGATTGAGACGGTCTTGGACGTTTCACCTGCGGCGAACTGCACAGTGCCGATGTTGGTCTCGTAGTCACACCGCGAAGAGGCCACGCCGGTGACGACGTTGCAGTTTTGGGCACCAGCAAGATCGCTGGTGGTGATGTTAACGCTCGCTGTGCCGGTCGTAATGCCGGAACGAGTGACGGTGATGTCAACAATCAGACTGCCTTCACCCACAGGGTAGTTCGAAGCGCTAAATTGAATAGTACTCGCTGTCGGCGTCGGCGTCGGCGTTGGTGTCGGCGTCGGAGTCGGCGTCGGCTTTGGCGTCGGCGTTGGTGTCGGCGTCGGAGTTGGAGTTGGTGTCGGAGTTGGAGTTGGAGTTGGTGTCGGCGTTGGTGTCGGCGTTGGCGTTGGAGTTGGTGTCGGAGTTGGAGTTGGTGTCGGCGTTGGACTTGGAGTTGGCGTTGGTGTCCCTTCCGGAGTTCCGAGCGTATTCCAGAAGCCTCCGTTTACTGAATAAGAGCCGCCGTTCAGAGTGTTCGAGGCGCTCGTCTCGCCAAAAGTGCCTTCGATACTGAAGCTCCCGCCCGTGCTCGCACCACCGCCGCCGGCAATTACCGTGCGATCTATTGGACCGATGACCTGGGTGCTAGCCGGCGTGGGGTCGTCAACGTCAACTTTCTTTTCCTGTGGTTTCGCTTCAGACGCTACGCGGTTCGTCGTCGGCCCGGTTTCAAGACGCACGGTTACGACGGCGAGAGCAAGCACAACGATCAAGCTCGCAAAGAGGACAGCCGGGTTGCGTAGTGAATTCTTCATTTCGATTGATCCTGTCGTTCAGTCCCGTAAATTTTCATTGGTCGCACTACGCATCCGGTTACTTTGCTCGGCTTGGTTTTCGTTTTACAGACAGAACCTGTCTTAGGGCTGCTGCCAGTTTTGTAATCTCGGCCTGTTGCTTATCAAGTTGTGCTTGCCGTCCGGCATCCATTTGCTTCTGTTGCTCAAAATGAGCTTGCAGTGTGGAGAGTTGTTTTTTCTGCGCTTCAATCTGGGCTTTCAAGTCATTGTTCTCGGCCTGGTGTTTCTCGATTTGTGCCTGTTGTTCATTGACTGCGTTGAGCAGGACGACAGCCACGCGGTCATACTTAACGCCTTCCACTTGGCCTTTCTCGTTATAGGTAACCAGCAGAGGCTCGACCTTTTCGACCTCTTCCGCGCCCAATCCCAAATCACGCTGGCCGCCGCTTTTCCAATTGAAGGTAATCGGCTGCAGGCGGGTGACGAGATTCAAGCCCGATGCAAACGGCGAGATGGCAGTCTTGTAACGCAAACTCGATGAACAGGTTGAGATTTGATTGCTGGCGTTTCGACAGAGGGTGGTACTACCGGCGGCGCCTAAAGTAATGACTCGAATAATCCCGTTGACGTGCAGTCTGTCCAGTGGCGCATTTGTACCGATGCCGACGTCCGTGTTGGCAGTGGCGCCGTTGACCCCAATGACTTGTCCCAACACGATTGCGTTACTTGCTGAGACAAAGGCCCTGGCGCCGATGGCTGTCGCGTTTGTCAGATTGGCAGCACCAACATCTGCGTTGGCGCCGAAGGCAGCATTGAAACTGCCGGTGGTATTGGTTAGGCCGGAATCGAGTCCGAAAAAGGAATTGTCATCGCCGGTTGTATTCGCACCTCCTGCCTGACCTCCGTAGAAAGAATTATGAAAACCTCCGGTAGAGACCTGACCAGCTCCGCTTCCGAAGAAGGAGTTGCGGCTGCCGGTTTCGAGTTTTCCTGCAGTAAAACCGAAGAAGGAATTGTTGAGCCCGATGACGTTACTCTCGCCTGCCTCATAGCCGAAGAAAGAGTTGTTGAAGGCGTCTTCTGTGAGCCTGCCTGACTCAAACCCAAAGAATGAGTTATTCGCGCCTGTCGTGTTCGAGTTGCCAGACAGAGCGCCAAAGAAGGAATTTCCGGTAGCTGTCGTATTGTCGGCTCCGGCGCCTTTGCCGAAAAACGAATTGCTGGCGCCGGTGGTGTTGCTCTGTCCGGCATCATTGCCAAAGAAAGCATTGTCGTTTCCGGTGGTACTGCTCCGCCCGGCGTCTTTTCCGAAATAGGAATTGTTCGCGCCGGCGTTGTTGTTGCGTCCAGCCTCAAATCCGAAGAAAGCGTTGCTTCCGCCCGTGGTGTTAAAGATGCCGGCGTTTACTCCGAAGAAGGAGTTGGAAGTGCCGGTTGAGTTGAGTTGTCCGGCTCCGTTGCCGGCAAAAAAGTTGAATGAACCGGGACTACTCAACACGCGAGAAATTCCGATGTTGTATTGGGTAGTCGCACTCACAATATTGGCGGCCAGTGTGCCGCCCGCCGTGCCGTTGCCGCTGATATTGAAATTGCTGGCGGCTTGTAGCGTGGTGCTGTTTTGCAGGTAGGCCGGACTGTTCGGCAGGGGATTTCTAGCGTCCGTCAAACGCGAATCAGTTGTCTGCACATACTGATTTGCCACTACACCGCCCAGCTGTAACGCATTGGTCGCCGTCGTCGCGTTAGTGGCAGTAGTAGCGTTGGTGGCGGTCTGTGCAGTCTGAGCATTCTCCGCATTTTGAGCGTTGATGGCATTGCTGGCATTGATGGCAAAGTCTGAGGTGGTCGCCGAGGCGCTTTTGATTGCATAAGGTGTAATCCTGATTTGCTGACGAGGCGTCAGTGTCGTAAACGACCCTCCGCCTGCGGGTCTGACGGCGATCTCCAGAAAGCGGTCTGCACCCGGAAATGCGCCGGCGCCGAAATCTATCAACACCGTGAATACGCCGTTGGTGACCACCACATTCAACACTTCTCGAGGCGTGCCATCCTGAGTGCCGGCTGTCAAAGCAGTGAACAACTTGAACTCGAAATCATAGTTACCATTGGCAACTTGATTGTTGTCATTCAACCGGCCTTGATAGGTAAATCCCGTCGACTGGGCGGTGGCGGTGTGGGTGCAGATAACCAGCAAGATAAACAACGCCGGAAACCAGTGACAGCGATTAAAGATTGATCTCAACATAATTCTTCTCCATTCTCTGCATCATTTATTTTGCAAACTTCTGCCGGCGTTTGTTTCTTGACATACTGACGGCAGGACCTCTGTGCTTCACTTGTTCACTCAACACTCAGACAATTGTCATTTCGTTCTTCCGAGACCGTCTTGGATTCTGAAAGCGCGCGATTTGCGTTCCTCACCACGTTCTACTGGCGGGCTGGCCGGAAACATGTCGGAGAAGTGTCAAAGCGGTTGCCCTATTTGCAGCCAACCAGCAGGATGACCAACGGCAGGCCAGTGGTGACGATTAGACATTGATCTCCACATGATTCTTTTCCATTCTCTGGTTATGACCGACCGCCAGCATGCCTTCTGTGCTTCACCTTTTCATTCAACATTCAGAAAAAGCCGGGCCAGCAACACGGGCTTTCCGTGTGAGCGCGCAATTTCGACAAACTTGATCTTGTATGCCCCAGGCGGACGCGGCGTTTCGGTAAAACTGAAATCAAACTCCTGTCGCTGTTCGTTGGCGCCGACCGCAATGCTTTGTTCTTCAACGATTTCTTCCTCGCGTACCAGGAAGGCAGAGATACGGCGCGGTTCGATATGTTGCGGACTGGTCAAATAGACGCTGGCGTAGATCGGTTCGGTCTGCGCAAAAGCGGTTTTTGATTCAATGTCATGGTGTCTTGCGAGTTGTGCCGCCAGAACGTTTTGGGCGACAATCTCTTTGCTTTGCCTCGCGATCTTCGAATCGCTGATCGCTTGATCAGACTTTGTATCGGCGTGGCGTTGGTAGTTGCCGCAACCGCCAACCAGAACCAGCAAGCCAAGCAAAGCTGAAATAACTAACGAACCGTCCCTTTTCATTTTGTCCTCGACCAAACTGCAAAATCGCGGTTGCCGGGGTCGCTGCTGGAAACTTAAAATGCAGCGAGCGAGTCAACGGCGGAGAAACTAAAAGAAGCGGGTTGCAAAAGTCTTCAAGAGCGCTTCAATTAGTTTTCAAGTAGTTATCAAGGCGGCTATGTCGCAGCCTGTCAACAAGTTATATGAATTCGGAGCGTTTCGTTTGGATACTGCGGAGCGCGTACTGTGGCGTGATGAAGAGGTACTCGTGCTGCCCCCGAAGGTCTTCGACACGCTGTTGATGTTGGTTAAGAAGGAAGGCGGCGTTGTCTCTAAGTCGGAATTGATGGATGCGATTTGGGCGGATGCTTTTGTCGAAGAGAGCAACTTGTCGCAAAACATCTACACGCTACGGCGCACCTTAGGCATTGACGAGCAAGGCAAGCAGTTCATTGAAACAGTTCCGCGCAGAGGCTATCGTTTCGCCGCTCCGGTCAGGGCTTTGGGAGCAGATGAAGTCACGACCGACAATGAAAAGCAGACTAAAGAGAGCTTCATTAACAATGCAGCAACGAGCTTAGCTGCAGAATCTCCCGCATCTAGTCTGAACTCTTCCTCCCTCGCCCATACCACAAATGATCCGCAAGCATTCGCGACGCCTCAGACACTTCCGTCGTCATCCGCTCCCGAAGGGGAAGTTCGTCCCCGCTCAGCTTTGCCTTATGCGTTATGGGCTGGTTTGGGAGTTTTGATTTTGTCAGCCCTGGGCTTTGGCATCTATCGATTTGCGAGTCGCCGCGTCGACCGAAGTGAATCCAGGATTGCGCCGATTGAACAACTCCGCATTCAAAGATTGACGGATAGCGGCGATGTCGTTTACCCGACCATCTCACCTGATGGCAAGTGGTTGGCTTATGTGCGGCTCGAAGAAGAGCAGGGAAGCCTTTGGGTCAAACAGATTGCGACGGGCAGTTCCGTCCAAACCTTGCCGCCATCGAGCAAGGGATATGGGTCGTTAGCGTTTTCACCCGACGGCAGTTACTTATTCTTCCGCGAAGAATCCGACGGGGGGGCGATATATCAAACCTCGGTTTTCGGCAGCACACCGAAAAAGGTCGCGGATAGTGTCTGGAGCGGGTTCAGCTTCTCGCCCGATGGCAAGCAGGTCGCCTTCGTGCGCCGCGATGCCGGGCGCAACGCGCATTTGCTGATGCTGTCAAACACTGATGGCAGCGGTGAACGCGAGTTGTGCACCAGGCAATCGCCGCAGGATTACCGAGGCAATCCTGCATGGTCGCCCGATGGCGCCACACTCGTGGTCGCCGCCGGAAGAGAGCAACAGATTTCTCCCAAACTCGTGACAATTGACGTTTCGACGGGAAAAGAAATAGAGCTCAAGACTCCGCAATGGCGGGCTGTCTCACGCGTTTTGTGGATGCCGAGCGGCAAGCACTTGATAGTCGCGGCGCGTGAAATTAACGAACCATCTTCGCAACTGTGGATGATCGCTTATCCTGATGGAGAGGTTCGTCGTCTCACCAACGACCTCGAAGCTTATTTCTGGATTAGTCTTTCGGCTGACGGACGCATGTTGGTCACGCGACAACAGAAAATCATTTCGCATTTGTGGTTGCTGCCGGATGGAGACATCAAGAAAGCCCGGCAGCTTACTTTCGGCGGACGTAACCTCGATGGCTATGTCGGACTGGCGTGGTTGCCGGACGGGAGGATCTTGTTCAGCGCCCTCGGAGGTCACATCACGGATCTTCACTCAATGAATGCCAATGGCGATAATCGAGTTGAAATGACCTCGAACGCGGGCCAAGACAACACGTATCCGACAGTTTCACGCGACGGACGCTATATCGTTTTCACCTCGAATCGCTCAGGCACGGGACAGATATGGCGGATGGATATTGACGGGCGCAATCAAAAGCAACTGACGTTCGGCGAACAACAATCAGAGAGAGCGCAATCCGCAGCTTTGTCGCCGGATGGCACGGAGGTTTTCTTTATCAAACGCGGCCCTGGCCCGGCGGCGATTTGGAAAGTTTCCATTGAGGGCGGGCCCCCCGTGCCAGTTTCACGTTTGACTAACGCTACGACCGAAGGTTTCGTGTCAATTTCGCCTGATGGCAGGTGGCTGGCCTATCGTCATGTTTCTACCCAGCCGGAAGCCAGAAGCGAAATCCCTACAATGCGAATTGGGGTTCTGCCAACCCACGGTAACGCCGATCCCAAACTGTTCGATTTATCAATGCGTCGCCCGCTTGTTCAATGGTCTGCTAATTCTGCTTCGTTTGATTATTCTGCCGGGACATTCAATTCTTCCAGCCTCTTGCGCCAACCGCTAGCCGGGGGCGAGTCACAAAAACTACTTGATTTTCCTGACCGCGTCTTCAGTTTCGCCTGGGCGCCCGATGGCAAGAGTCTTGTCGTCGCACGTGGCAAACAACAAGGCGATGCTCTATTGATTACCAACCTTCCTTGATTCCTGGAAAACATGTAGGGGCAGCAGTTGAACCCTGCCCCTACTGCAGATCTGTTGCTCATTGATCATGTTGATGATGATCATCGTCATCATCATTATCACCATGATGATCGCGGAGAGGCCGTAGGAAGTTCTCGAAGACCCAGCGGGCCACCTGTTGGCCCTGCTTCCGCGCTGCTTCGTCTGCGAAGCGGAAGTGGATACCTTCGTAGATACGGGCGTCGACTACTTCCTGCCTCGCCTCCGAGAAGCGGCGAAAGGTACGCGTGTCCTGGATCGTCGGGCCCACGTTGGTGGTCGTCGCTGAGAAGGTCATTCGGTCCCTCCTGAAGAAGAGCGCAAATGCCTGGGTCGCCGCGCCGGAATTATTGTTTGCGCCTGAGGTGTAATCAGGATAGGCCGGCGTGGCGATCAGCGGCAGCCAGGATGGGTCGGCGACCGTCCGCGGGTTGCCGTCGGTGTCCCCTAA